>JAIUNQ010000065.1 GCA_020161475.1 Pseudomonadota bacterium
AACTTCCGCGTCTCCTACGCCACCTCCAACGACAAGCTGGAAGAGGCTTGCCGCCGTATCCAGCGCTTCTGCGCCTCGCTCGCCTGAGGCCACTCGACGCATGACGATCCTTCGCGGCGCAAGTGTCGCGGTTCTGGCTCTGGCCCTGTTCTCCTTCGGAGGGCAGGGCCTTCGAGTCTGGGCCGAGGGCACCCCCATGGGCGGACAGGGCGAGGCCTATGTCGCGGACCCGCAGGCGGTGGATGACGAACCGCCCGCCGAGGGTGAAGCTGCCGCGGCGCCCGCCACGGCGCCCCCTGCCGCGCCCAAACTGCCGCCCGTGAGCAGTGCCGCGCCCGCCGTGCAGCCGGGCAAGGTGATGACGCCTTATCCTGCCACTGTTGCGCCGCTGCCGCCGCGTCGTCCTTTCTCCGAGCAAGCGGTTCAGCCGCCGCCGGAGACCGCCCCCCCGCAGGAGGAGGCTGCGAAAGAGCCCGGCGAGGAGCCGGCTGCCGATGGGGAGATGCAGCCGACCGAAGGGCAGAAGGTGAGCCGCGAGGAACTCGAGACCGAAGAAGCCAAGGCGCCCGAACCCACCCTGGTGGAAAAGCAGACGGATGCCGTGAATATCGCCTGCCTGAAGCCGGCTCTGATGGATCTTGTGCAGAAGGCGGGGCAGCATTTCGGTGGCACACCAGTCATCACCTCCGGGCAGCGCTCGCGCGGGCGGCGCGGCAGCTTCCATCGCAAATGCATGGCGGCGGATTTTATCATTCCGGGGGTGGAACGATCCCGCCTCGCAAAGTTCCTGCGGTCCTTGCCGGAGGCAGGGGGCGTAGGCACCTATTGCCACACCAAATCCGTGCATATCGACATCGGCGAGCCGCGGAACTGGTATCAGTGCGGTTTTCGCTTCCGCTTCGCCCAACGTTGAAAACGGATGAGGACGGGCTGCAACCGGTGATCTTCGGCGCTCCGGTGCTCACATACCTTGATGTATGCTCCGCTCCGGTGCTCGCAGATCACCAGTTTCGCCACATCCTGATCCGTTTTGGCAGCCTTGCCACAGTGTGAAATCGGGTGGCCTGCGCGTGTTGACCGCTCCATCCTGCATTCATGACAGAGCGCTACACCACTTCTGAAGAACGCCTCGCGGCATGGACCGCTCGCGACAAAGCGGCGGATGGTGCCTTCTATGTGGGGGTAAAGACAACCCGAATCTATTGTCGCCCCACTTGTGGCGCCCGGCCCAAGGTGGAAAATCTGATATGGTTTAGCGATAAACCATCGACTGAGTCGGGCGGTTTTCGTGCTTGCAAGCGCTGCAAGCCCTGAATTTTCCAGTTTTGACAAAACCCCTTGCGCTCGCGCCAAGACTTTCTACGTTTTTCCTGAGAATAACAACGGACGGGGCAAGAACCCGTCCATGACGGGTGTGTCAAAAACACGCCAAAGGGAGAGACGATGTCCACGACCGCCGCGCCTGCGTATCCTTGGCTCGAGCATTACCCCGAGCCTGTGCCGCCGACCATTGATGTCGCCAAGCTGCCGACACTGGTGAAAATCTGGGAAGAAAGCGTTCGCCTGAATGGCTCGCGTCCCGCTTACATCAGCTTCGGCAAGACCCTGACCTTCGATGAGATCAACGTTGCAGCGCGCTCCATCGGTGGCTGGCTGCAGGCGCAGGGCTATCGCAAGGGCGATCGTGTCGCGCTGATGATGCCGAATGTCATGGCTTATCCGGCGGCGCTTTTCGGCGTTCTCATGGCCGGGCTCACCGTGGTCAACGTCAATCCGCTCTATACCGCACGTGAGCTGACCCATCAGATCAATGATTCCGGGGCCGAGGTCATCTTCGCGCTGGAGAACTTTGCGCATGTTGTGGCCGAAGCGCTGCCGCATACCAATGTGAAGAAGGTCGTGGTGGTTTCCCCCGGCGATCTGCTGGGCTTCAAGGGCAAGATCATCAATTTCGTGGCGCGCCACATCAAGAAGGTGGTGCCGCCCTATCATCTGAATGCCTCCGTGCCGCTGGCCGAGGTGCTGCGCGTGGGCGCCATGGCCAAGCTGCGCGATGTGGAGGTGGGGCTCGATGATATCGCCTTCCTCCAGTACACCGGCGGGACGACCGGCGTTTCCAAGGGTGCGACGCTGACGCATCGGAATGTCTCCGCCAATATCGCGCAATGCGATGCCTGGCTGGGCTGGAAAGTGGCCTCCGTGCCGGACAACGTGATGGTGACGGCGCTGCCGCTCTATCACATCTTCGCGCTCACCTGCTGCTGCCTCTACATGGCGAAGATTGGCGCGGCCTGCCTGCTGATCGCCAATCCGCGCGACATCCCCGGTTTCATCAAGACGCTGCGCGGCGTGCGCTTCACGATGTTCTCGGGGGTGAACACCCTCTACAACGCGCTGGCGAACCATCCTGATATCCGCTCGGTCGATTTCTCCTCGATGAAGTTCTCCATCGCGGGCGGCATGGCGACGCAATCCGCCGTGGCCAAGAACTGGAAGACCATTACCGGCTGCGCGATCATCGAGGGTTATGGCCTCTCGGAGACCTCGCCGGTCTTGTGCGTCAACCGTGTCGATCTGCCGGAATTCTCGGGCACCATCGGCTACCCCATGCCCTCCACCGAGATTTCGCTGCGGGATGGCGAGGGCAACGAGGTGCCCGCCGGCAGCCCCGGCGAGATCTGCGCGCGCGGGCCGCAGGTGATGGTGGGGTACTGGAACCGCCCGGACGAGACCGCCAAGGCGATGACGCCGGATGGTTTCTTCCGCACCGGCGACGTCGGGGTTTTCCTGCCCGACTGGACCGTGAAGGTGGTTGACCGCCTCAAGGACATGATCCTCGTCTCGGGCTTCAACGTTTATCCCAACGAGATCGAGGAAGTGATCACCCAGCACCCCGGCGTGCTGGAGGTGGCGGTCGTCGGTGTGCCCGACCCGCAATCCACCGAGGCGGTGGCCGCCTATGTCGTGCGCAAGGACCCCGGCCTGACGGCGGAGGTTTTGCGCGAGCATTGCCGCAGCTCGCTCACCCCCTACAAGGTGCCCAAGGTGATCCAGTTCCGTGAAAGCCTGCCCAAGACCAACGTGGGCAAGGTGCTGCGCCGCGAGCTGCGCACGCAAGCCTGACGCGCTCGTGATTTGCCCCGGCGCTGTCCTCGCCCTAGCTCTTCGGGCGAGGACAGGAGAATCACCATGCATGTGCTGCGTCGTAGGGGTTGGGCGCTCAAAGAAAACCTTGTTACGCCGGAAGCGGTGGCGCTGAACCGGCGTGCCTTCATCGCGGGCGGTGCCGCGTTGATGAGCCTGCCCGCCATGGCTGCCGAGAATGCGGATGCGCTGCATCCTTACCCTGCCAATGCTTCTTTCTCCGCCGGGCCGGGCCGGGCCATCACCCCGGAGGCGGACAGCAGCAGCTACAACAATTTCTACGAATTCGGCACCTCCAAATACATCCAGAAGAAGGCGCAGGCCCTGCCGGTGCGCCCGTGGATGCTGACCATCGACGGGATGGTGGAGAAGAAAATCGAGATCGGTATCGACGATCTGATCAAGGCCATGCAGCCGCGCGAGGAGCGCATCTATCGTTTCCGTTGTGTGGAGGCCTGGTCCATGGTGGTGCCGTGGTCCGGCTTTCCGCTGCGGGCATTGCTCGATTTCGCCAAGCCTCTGGGCAGCGCTAGATTCGTGCGCTTCGAGACTTTCATGATGCCGTCGGTCGCGCCGGAGCAGGCGATCCCGCTCTACCCCTGGCCCTATGTCGAGGGGCTGACCATGGCGGAGGCGGCGCATGATCTCGCCTTCATGGTGACGGGGGTTTACGGCAAGGCGCTGCCCAAGCAGTTCGGTGCGCCGCTGCGCCTCGCTGTTCCGTGGAAGTACGGCTTCAAGTCCATCAAGTCGATCCGGCGTATTTCCTTTGTCGCCGAGCGCCCGGTGGGCATGTGGGAGGCGCTTCAGCCCAAGGAATACGGCTTCTTTGCCAATGTGAACCCCAAGGTGTCGCATCCGCGCTGGAGTCAGGCGGACGAGAAGGTTCTGGGCGAGAGCCAGCGCATCCCGACGCAGCTGTTCAATGGCTATGCCGATGAGGTGGGCGGGCTCTATGCCGGGCTGGAGAAAGAAACCCTCTGGCGCTGAACGGGAAGGATAAAATCCTGCCGTGTTTGCTCAGCCTTCCTGAGAAAATCCATGGCACTCTACAACCAAAAGTAGAGTTAGGGGAGTGTCATGCCCATTATCGATACTGCGTCGCGCAGCGAAATTCTCTCGAACCTCCAGCGGGTGTTGGGGGTTCACAAATGGACTCTCAATCTCGACACCGGGTTGATGCGGGTTGAATACGGGCGCGATTACGGCGAAACGCACCTGCATGAAGTGACGATTGATGCGCTGGCCCGCATGCTGGGGCCGGAAGGGTTCAAACTGTATCGCGACCATTGGGACAGCGCGGTCCGGCATGGGCACAGCGGGCCGGTCAACCTGCCCTTTGCCAATGCGGCGGGCGAGGTCTCAATCGTGGAATCCGCCTGCGCGCCCTATCTGCATGGGCAGGAGCGCTATCTCGTCGGTGTGTTCAAGCGCGTGAATCACAAGGCCGAGCTGGGCCGCAATGCGCGCCTGCTCACGGAATTCCTTGAGAGCTTCATCGCGCATTCGCCCTCCGGCATTGTGGTGGTGGATCATCAGGGGCGGATCGTCTCCGCCAACCGGGCCTTCATCCATTTCGTGGGCAAGGCGGAGCGCGCCGAGGTGGTACAGTCGGTAGCGCTGGATACGGTTTATGCCGTCAGCCCCGGTCTCGGGCAGGTGATGCGGGACGCGCTGCGCTCGCGCGAGCCAACGCGTGGCCGCTATGAGGTGACCTTCAAGAACGGGTTGCGCCAGACGCTCTATTGGCGCGCGTTTCCGCTCTCGGTGGATGCGAGTGTTGCGCCCCCCCATGTCTTCGCCTTCGATCTCAACGAGGGCGGAGCACGGAGTGCGGCGGCCTGAGGGGGCGCCGTTTCGGTGAACCAGCCATCGCCGGCTGGCCCTCTCTTTCCTTGACGGGTTTGCTTCCCGAAAAACCGGTTCCCACTTTTTCGGCAAACCCTATTAGTACACCCAGCGCTGCGCCTTGGAGACGAGGAAGTCGCGGAAGACCTGTACGCGCGCGACCTGCTTGAGCGCCTCGGGATACACGAGGTAGCAATCGAGGTGCGGCATGGCCTCCCCGGGCAGCACACGCACCAGCGGCGCGCCCTGTTCCACCACGTAATCCGGCAGCACGGCGATGCCCATGCCGGTTTCCGCAGCGTGCAAGATCGCGGTGAGCGCATTGGCGACCATGATCGGCGTGCGCAGGTCGTTCTTTGGGCGACCGGTCGAGATGTGCCAGTTGATGTCTTCGAGGTAGCCGGGAATATCGCCGCCAAAGGCGATCAGGCGATGGTTGTCGAGATCCGCCACCGTTTGCGGGGCACCGTGCCGCTTGAGGTAGTCCGGCGCGGCATAGAGGTGGAAATGCACCGCAAAGAGCCGGCGACGGATGAGATCCGCCTGAACCGGCGCCCGCAGGCGCAGCGCCACATCGGCTTCGCGCATCGCCAGATCCAGTTCGTCATCCGCCAGAATGACCTGAAGACGGATATCCGGGTAAAGCTCCAGAAATTCCGAGAGGCGCGGGGTGAGCCAATTGCCGCCCAACGAGACATTGGCGGTGATTTTCAGCTCGCCATGCGGCTTCTCGCGGCTGTCGGAGAGGCTGGCGCGGGTCTGTTCGAGCTTGCTCACCACCTCGCGCGCGGTGCGGAAGAGCAATTCGCCCTGCTCGGTCAGCACAAGGCCGCGGGCGTGGCGATGGAACAGGGAGACATCCAGCTCCTGCTCCAACGCCGAAACCTGCCGCGAAACGGCCGATTGCGACAGGCCCAGCACTTCACCGGCGCGCGTGAGGGAGCCGGCTTCAGCGGCGGCGTAGAAAATCCTGACCCGGTCCCAATCCACCTTGTATCCCTCATGTGAGCCGCTAAGACATTGGAGGCGTCGTGAATCTGTTATGCAAATTTAGCATAGCACACAAGCATTTTTGAGGATTCGGCGCAACCCGCTTGCGTGATTCCGTCACCGCCCAGCATGGAGCCTTTCCGCCGATGGTATCGCGCCTCTTCTCGCCGCAAGCCGACTCCCGCCCTGCCGGGGAAAGCCTGACGGGCACGGCGAACAGTGTCACCGTCCGCGCGATCGAAGTGGGCGAGCGCATAGAGACCGCCCGTCTCGAACGGGCCGATCTGAGTTCCGACAACCCGGTCGCTTTCGAGGAAGGCGAGGGCGGGTTTGTTGTCATCTTCCGCTTCGGCGTCATCGTTCTGTTCGGGCTCTCGCCGCTCGAGGAGGAACGCGTGATCGCGGGCCTCAAGGAGCGGATCGGTCGGCCACGCGAGGAGCGCGAGGAGGAAACGGTGACGCTCGTCACCCCTTCCGAGCGCGATGACCATGTCACGGCTTCCGGCGTCATTCACGTCAAAAGCTTTTCGCCCGAACGCGCCATCGTGATTGCCGATGCGCTGGCCAAAAGCGTCGCCATGGCTTCGGACGAACGCGCGGTGACGCTGGCGTTCGAGAACCTCGAACCCTTTGCGCGGGAGCTGGCCGAAAAGGGCAAGGTGCCCTCCCAGCGGGCGGAGATGCTCAAGAAGATCGGCTCCGCGCTGCTTGTGCGCCAGCGTGTTGTGGGCCGTGTTGCGGTGGAAGAAAAGCCCGACGTGCTGTGGGATCGCCCCGATCTTGAACGTCTTTATGCGCGTATGGAGGATACGTTCGAGTTGCGCGAACGCGCCGCCGCGCTGAAAAGCAAGCTGGAAGTGATGGGCGAAACGGCCACCGCGCTGACGGACCTACTGGATACGGCCCGCTCGCACCGTCTGGAGCTGACGATCGTGCTGCTGATCGTCTTCGAGATCATCATCACGTTTTTCCAGATGTTTGTGGGTCGGCTCACGCATTGAGCGGAGCCGACCTCCTCCGGGGTCAGGCGTGGGCAGTCAGGAAGCGCTCCGCTTCCAGCGCCGCCATGCAGCCCATGCCGGCGGCGGTGACCGCCTGACGGAAGACATCATCGGCCACGTCCCCCGCAGCGAAAACGCCGGGAATATTGGTCTGCGTGGTGCCGGGGACAACCTTGATGTAGCCGTTGGACTTCAGCTCCACCTGACCACCGAAGACTTCCGAGGCAGGCTGGTGGCCGATGGCAACGAAGACGCCATCGGTCTTCACCTCGCTCACGGTGCCGGTCTTCACGTTCTTGAGCTTCACATGGGTAACGCCAAGCGGGTTTTCCGCACCGCAGATCTCATCAATGGCGCTGTCCCAGATCACCTCGACCTTGGGATGGGCGAAGAGGCGCTCCTGCAGGATGCGCTCGGCCTTGAAGCTGTCGCGGCGATGCACCACGCGCACCTTGGCGGCGAGATTGGCGAGGTAGAGCGCCTCTTCCACCGCCGAGTTTCCGCCGCCGACGACCATCACCTCCTTGTTGCGATAGAAGAAGCCGTCACAGGTGGCGCAGGCCGACACGCCAAAGCCCTTGAACTTTTCTTCTGTCGGCAGGCCCAGCCACTTGGCCTTGGCACCGGTGGCGATAATCAGCGTATCGCAGGTGTACACCTCGCCGGAATCCCCGTGCAGCGTGAAGGGGCGGCTCCCCAACTCCACCTTCACAATGGTGTCGGAGATCATTTGCGTGCCGACATGCTCGGCCTGCGCCTTCATCTGCTCCATGAGCCAGGGGCCCTGAATGGGCTCAGCGAAGCCGGGGTAGTTCTCGACATCGGTGGTGATCATGAGCTGGCCGCCCGGCTCGAACCCCGCGATCAGCAGCGGCTTCATCATGGCGCGGGCGGCATAGATCGCGGCGGTGTAACCGGCCGGGCCCGACCCCACGACAATAACCTTGGCGTGACGGTTCTCACTCATGTCTTCAACTCCGATCGAAAAGCAAAGTAGCGGCGCGCCAGCTCCAGCGCGATCAAGGGGGTGGCGTCCTGGGGGGCATAGCTATAGCGCTCAAGCGTTCCCGCAAAGGGGCGCGTGAGGCCAGCCGACTGCACGGCGGCAAGGAAGTCATCAATCTTGCGCGAGCCGCCGCTGGGGCGGAACACCATCACCGGTTTGCCGGTCACCAGCGCTTCGCCCACCATGTTGACGCTGTCGGCGGTGACGACGATGGCATCAGCCGTGGCCAGCATCTCGAAATAGGGGTTGGGGGTATCGGGCTCCCACCAGTAGCCGCCGCGCTCGGTGATCACGCTCATCAGCGCGGCTTTCAGGTCCTCGGGCGTGCGGCGCGAGGGGGTGATCATCAGGCTCGCACCCTCGCGGGCGAGATTGTCGAGATCGGCGGCGAGACGCACCATGTCGAAGCGCGAGAAGGTGAAATCGCGCGAGGTGCCGCCCGCCAGCACCGCAACGCGCGGGCCGGGCAGGCGCGCGATCTCCGGGCGCAGGGATGAACGCGCCATGGCGAGTTTTTGCGGCGAGAGGCGATGGGGGGACAGCAGGGTTGCGAGCACGTTGGGGCCGCGCAAGGCATCATGCTGCGGCACCCAGATAAAATCGGCAATCTCGGCCGAGGTGCGCGGGTCTTTCAGGAACACCGTGAAGGCCCGCCCGCCGGAGGCGCGCTTGATGGCGGGCAGATAGCTCGCGGCGCGGCGGCCCGATGCAAGGACAATCTGCGGCAGCGGCCCTTGGAGGGGGCCATCCGTCTTCCCCGGCGCCTCCGCGGGATCAATCCCGAGCGGCGTGGACCACAGACGCGGCATGAACCAGCGCCACGGCGTGCGCGGCTTGACAATTCGGCTGTCGGCTTGAAGTCCGAGTTGTTCGGCCACGCCAAGGCATTGGTTCAGATCGCCCGCCTTGCCGTCGCTGACCACCCAGACCCGCGCCCCCGCGAGGGCCGCGCGGGCTTCAAGCAGCGATAGCAGGGGAGAGGCTGCGGACAAGGCGTCGTTCCGGTTGCCGCGCGGGGCGGATTTGGCTAGGGCTGGAGCACGTTATCTGTTTTTGCGCCCCGGCTGTCCATGGCATCTGCGGGCTTTTGCATCGGTTTTCCCTATGCTTCGCGCGATCGATCTCGATGCTACGGACTGGAAAATTCTCGCTGAACTCCAGCGGGACGGCGCGCTGACCAATGTGGAACTGGCGCGCCGTGTGGGGCTTACCCCGCCGCCGTGCCTGCGCCGCGTGCAGGCGCTGCGCGAGGCCGGGTTCATCGAAGGCTTCCGCGCGCAGCTGAGCGGCCCGAAGCTGGGTTTTCCCGTGGTGTGCTTTGCCTTCGTGCATCTGGCCTCCCAAGCGGAAGCCGATCTGGCCGCGTTCCAGCGCGCGGTCGCCGAGTGGCCTGCCGTGCGCGAATGCTGGACGCTTTCGGGCGATGATGACTTCCTGATGAAATGCGTGACGCCGGATCTACCCGCGCTTCAGACCTTCATCGGAGAGATTACCGCGACCCCCAATGTGCGCAATGTGCGTACCGCGCTGGCGCTCTCCAAGGTGAAGGACCTTGGATTCGTGCCGATTGCGGGCTGAAAACGCAAAAGCTTTTCCTCCTTTTGTTAACATCGCTTGTGCAGGTTAGGCTCAGGCCATGATGATCCTGCTGTCGGCGCTGTGTGCGGCGCGTGCAATTTCTTGGCACTGCTGATAAGTGCGAACGACTTTGCCGGGGAAAATCTCGGCCGGGGCAGACCTCGAAGGGGAGAAGCATGCGCGTTGATCCGCCCGGCGCCGAGCGACAGGCCGAGGATGCGGCGGCATTTGCCGGGGAAAGCTCCGGTCTATCTGCGCTGTGCGGTATCGCGTCCTATTTCCGGATCGGTGCGGATGCGGAGTATCTGCGGCGTGAGCTGGCGCTTGCGCATGGCGAGGTTGCTCCGGAAGATATCCTCCGGGCGGCCCGACTGATCGGGCTCAAGGCGCGCAAGGTGTCCGGGGTGGATGCCAAGCGCCTTCAAGGGCTGCCGGTGCCGGCGATCCTGCGCCTGCGCGCCGGGGGCTATGTTGTTTACGGCGGGCACCGCGAGGGCCAGTTCCGGGTTGTTGATCCCCTGACGCGGGTGGACCGAATCCTGACGCAGGAAGCGCTTCTGGCGGAGATCGAGCCGATGGCCGTGCTGGTGACGCGGCGGCTCGGTGGGGTAGGGGTGGACCCGGAGACCTTCGGCTTTCATTGGTTCTGGCCGTCGATCTGGCGTTATCGCAAGCCGATCGCGCATGTGCTGCTGGCCTCACTCGTGGTGCAGATTTTTGCGCTGGTCACACCGCTGTTCTTTCAGGTCGTCATCGACAAGGTGCTGGCGCACAAGAGCTATTCCACGCTTTTTGTGATCGTCGCGGGGCTGGCGATCATCGGGCTGTTCGATGTGGTGCTGCAATACCTGCGCACCTATGCCCTGACCCACACCACCAACCGGATCGACGTTGAACTCGGACAGCGGCTGTTCGCGCATCTCATGCGCCTGCCGCTCGGCTACTTCGAGACGCGCGCGGCGGGCCAAACGGTAGCGCGCATGCGCGAGCTGGAGACGATCCGCAACTTTTTGACCGGGCAGGGGCTGTTTTCCGCGCTCGACCTGCTGTTCACCGTGGTCTTCATTGCGGTGCTCTTCTTCTACTCGTGGAAGCTTACGCTGATCGTGCTGGTGACGATCCCGCTCTATCTGCTGATCGCGGCGCTGGTGCGCCCGCCGCTCAAGGTGAAGATCGAGGAGAAGTTCAACCGCGCGGCGCTCTCGCAGCAGTTTCTGGTGGAATCGGTGGTCGGGGTTCAGACCATCAAGGCGGCGGCGATCGAGCCGGTGATGCGCTCGCAATGGGAGGAGCGCCTCGCCGCCTATGTGAAGACCGGGTTCGATGCCACCATGCTCGGCGCGTTCGGCCAGAACGCGATCCAATATGTGGACAAGCTCTCGCGGGCGGCGCTGCTGTTGTTCGGCGCCAAGGCGGTGATCGACGGCGAGCTTTCCGTCGGCTCGCTTGTGGCCTTCAATATGATCGCGGGGCAGGTGGCCCAGCCGATCCTGCGCCTCTCGCAACTGTGGCAGGACTTCCAGCAGATCCAGATTTCGGTGGCGCGCCTCGGGGATATCCTCAATTCACCCACCGAGCCGACCAGCCATGCCATGGCGAACCTGCCCGCGCCGCGCGGGGGCATTGAGGTGCGCAACATCTCCTTTCGCTATCGCAGCGGTGGGCCGGAAGTGCTCAAGGGGATCTCGCTCGGCATCCGCCCCGGCGAGGTCATCGGGATTGTCGGCCCCTCGGGCTCGGGCAAATCCTCGCTGACCAAGCTGATCCAGCGGCTTTACCTTCCGCATGACGGCCAGATCCTGATCGACGGGGTGGATATCGCGCAGGTCGATCCGGCCTGGCTGCGGCGGCACATCGGCGTGGTGCTGCAGGAGAACCTGCTCTTCAACCGCACCCTGCACGACAATATCGCGCTGGCAGACCCTGCCATGCCGCGCAAGGCGGTGATGCATTTCGCGCGCCTTGCCGGGGCGGACGAGTTCATTGCCAAGCTGCCGCAGGGCTATGACACCATGATCGAGGAGCGCGGCACGAACCTTTCGGGCGGGCAGCGCCAACGCATCGCCATCGCCCGGGCGCTGGCCACCAATCCGCGCATCCTGATCTTCGACGAGGCGACCTCCGCGCTCGATTACGAGAGCGA
>JAIUNQ010000066.1 GCA_020161475.1 Pseudomonadota bacterium
TGGGGCGGGTATCCATGACTTTGTAAATATTCTTCAAGTCGTGGATGGCCGGGCGAAAGGGCTCTTCGCAAGAACGCCGTTCCTTCGAACGGCTATGCCCGGCCATGACGGCGACAGAGCCTCAACCAGCCTTCTTCACCTGAATGCCGTTGGCTTCCAGCGTCTGGGCGAGTTCGCCGGACTGGAACATCTCGCGCACGATATCGCAGCCGCCGACGAATTCGCCCTTGATGTAGAGCTGCGGAATGGTCGGCCAGTTGGCGTAATCCTTGATGCCCTGACGCAGATCGGCGTTCTCAAGCACGTTGTGCGCCTTGTACGGCGCGCCGACGTAATCGAGAATCTGGACGACCTGACCCGAGAACCCGCACATCGGGAACTGCGGCGTGCCCTTCATGAAAAGCACCACGTCGTTGGACTTCACTTCGTTGTCGATGAAGGCGTTGATGTCAGCCATCGTTTCGTCTCCTGCTGCTTCAAGGGCAGCGGTTGGGGGAAGGTTGGAGTTTATTCCGCGCTGGTGGTGAGCGCGAGAGCATGCAGCACACCGCCCATGTTGCCCTTGAGTGCGGCATAAACCATCTGGTGCTGCTTCACTTTCGAGAGGCCCGCGAAAGCGGGGGAAATGACGGTTGCGGCATAGTGATCACCGTCGCCCGCGAGATCCTTGATCTCGACCTTCGCGTCGGGAAGCGCTTCCTTGATCATGCGCTCGATGTCTTCGGCCGCCATCGCCATCGTGAAGTTCCTTTGTTGCCGCCTGCCGCGAGATCATTCGGGCAAAAGTTTGAGTCGTGTGAATCGCTTATGCGCCTTAGCGCAGATGCCGCGCCAAGAGGTTCGCCCTTATTGTCGGGCTTTGCCGCGCTGATTCAAGGGGTAGGCCCAAGTCTTTGCGATGCAGCGAGAAAACCTCGCTGCATCGCCGCGTTTTGGAGGCTTATTCCGCCGCCTGCGCCATGAAGCCGGGCATCCAGGTTTCATGGGCGCTCTTCAGCTCGGCGATCGAGACAGGCGCTTCGCCCGGCAGCTTCAGTTCCTCGCCGCACACCACGCCGATGAACTTGGCCGGAATGCCGGCATCGTTGAAGTGGCGCTCCATGCGGGCGGCGGTGACGCCGTCGCAGGTGATGATGTAGCGGGCCTGATCCTCGCCGAAGAACAGCGCGTGCTTGGGCATCTCCGGCTCGAAATCCTGAATCTCGGCACCGATGCCACCCGCCATCGCCATCTCGGCCAGCGCGACGGCGAGACCACCATCCGAGAGGTCATGCACAGCGGTGACATGGCCTTCTTCAATCAGGCCGCGCACCAGCGTGCCGTGGCGCTTTTCCACCTCAAGATCGACCGGGGGCGGGGCGCCTTCCTCACGGCCGCAGACCGTGGCGAGATAAGCGGAAGCGCCCATCCAGCCCTTGGTTTCGCCAATGAGAAGAATCGCATCGCCGGTCTTCTTGAAAGAAAGAGTCGCGTGCTTCTCAACGTCCTTGAGCAGGCCCACGCCGCCGATGGTGGGGGTGGGGAGAATGCCTTGGCCGTTGGTCTCGTTGTAGAGCGAGACGTTGCCGGAGACCACCGGGAAGTCCAGCGCCTTGGAGGCTTCGCCGATGCCGCGCACCGCGAGCACAAACTGACCCATGATCTCGGGACGCTCGGGGTTGCCGAAGTTGAGGTTGTCGGTGAGCGCGATCGGCTCCGAACCGACGGCGCAGAGGTTGCGCCAGCATTCGGCCACCGCCTGCTTGCCGCCCTCGAAGGGGTCGGCCTCGACATAGCGCGGGGTGACATCGCAGGTGACGGCGAGGCCCTTGGGGCCATCTTCCACGCGCACGATGGCGGCATCGCCTCCCGGCTGCTGCACGGTGTTGCCGAGGATGAGGTGGTCATACTGCTCCCACACCCAGCGCTTGGAGCACATATCCGGCGAGCCGATGAGCTTGAGCAGCGCTTCGCGGTTCGAAACGGGGGGCTTCACGTCATCGCGGCGGATGGCGAGGCGCTTCTGCGGCTCCACCCAGGGGCGGTCGTATTCGGGGGCCTCGTCGCCCAGCTCCTTGATGGGGAGGTCGGCCATGACCTCGCCCTTGTGCTTGATCACGAAGCGCAGCGTATCGGTCGTGTGGCCGATGACGGCGAAATCCAGACCCCATTTGCGGAAGATGGCCTCGGCTTCGGCCTCCTTCTCGGGGTGGAGCACCATCAACATGCGCTCCTGAGATTCCGAGAGCATCATCTCGTAGGCGGTCATGCCCGGCTCGCGGCAGGGCACCATGTCGAGGTTGAGCTCGACGCCGAGATCGCCCTTGGCCCCCATTTCGACCGCCGAGCAGGTGAGGCCTGCAGCGCCCATATCCTGAATGGCGATGACGCAGCCCTTCTGCATGATTTCGAGCGAGGCTTCGAGCAGCAGCTTCTCGGCGAAGGGGTCGCCGACCTGCACGGTGGGACGCTTCTCCTCGGAGTTATCGTCGAATTCCGCACTCGCCATGGTCGCGCCGTGGATGCCGTCGCGGCCTGTTTTGGAGCCGAGATAGACGATGGGCATGCCCACGCCCGAGGCCTGAGAGGTGAAGATGTGCTCGCGCTTGGCGATGCCGACCGCCATGGCGTTGACAAGGATGTTGCCGTTGTAGCGCGGATGAAAGCCCACCTGACCCGCAACGGTGGGCACGCCGAAGGAGTTGCCATAGCCGCCGATGCCCGCCACGACGCCGCTCACGAGGTGCTTGGTCTTGGGGTGATCCGGCTCGCCGAAGCGCAGGGCATTTAGGCAAGCGATGGGGCGCGCACCCATGGTGAACACGTCACGCAGAATGCCGCCGACGCCAGTGGTCGCACCCTGATAGGGCTCGATGTAGCTGGGGTGGTTATGGCTCTCCATCTTGAAGGCGCAGACCTGCCCGTCGCCGATATCGACCACGCCGGCATTCTCGCCGGGGCCATAGACCACCCGCGGCCCCTTGGTGGGGAGCTTTTTCAGATGGATTTTTGAGGATTTGTACGAGCAATGCTCGTTCCACATGGCCGAGACGATGCCGAGCTCGGTGATCGTCGGCGTGCGCCCGATCAGCGCGACAAAGCGGTCATACTCGTCCGGCTTCAGGCCGTGGGCTTTGACGAGTTCGGGGGTGATTTCAGGTTCGTTCTTCAGCATGAGGCACCTCTTGGGGAGTGCCTATAACCCATCGCGCGCGAGAGAGGGAACCGCTTTTGCGAAAAAGGTGATGCGGAAAGGAGGTGTCAGAGCGGGGAGGGGCGGGGGATATGGGTAAAAGGGAGCCGAGAAGACAGCGGCTCGTCCTAAAGCGGCAATAGGATTGGTCAGGCCTTGCCCGATTGTAGCCAATTAACAAATTCGCATTGCACATGCCATCGGGTAGTGTTGACGGCGCGCCTCGACCGTGTAAGCATACCCTCGCTTCTGGATGGAAGCTGTGAAGAAACCTGAGATGGTTTTGGTAGTTGTGCTGCTGGATAGTGGCGAATTCTGAATGGCTTTCAGCCAGCCGGTTCGTGCGCCAATGCGCATACAATTGACCGAAGCCAGTCTCTCTCAATTCTGGAGACTGGACATGAATCCCAAGCTAATTATTCGTTTTGCGGTTGTTGCTGAACAGCCTAGTGCCCGTGATGAAGAGCGCCTCGTCGGAAGTTCTGACGAGAATTCTATTGCAGGCATCAAGCGCTACACAGGGTTCGTCAGGGGGAAGGACTTGTATCCCCTATTCGACCATTTGACTTTGGAAGCAAATCCTCGGGCGGCCAAGGTGGGATCGATCACCGATGCGATCATTGAGTCGCTTGAGAAAACGCCGGAGCTGTTCCCGTTTAAGTCCAAAGGTATTCTTATCGGCACTTCGCAATATGAAGCTTTGCAGAGAAGTCGTTTCGAGCTTGTTTTTTCTGATCCAGCTACCGAGGGTGTTCTTGATGGCGGGCACAACATGTTAGCTATTGGGGTTTTCATGTTGTCATACATCGCAGAAAAGGAAGCTGATCGAGTCTTGCTTTGGGAGGACATGAAAAAACTTTGGGAGGAAAAGCGTCAGGATCTCGAGAGCGTTCGAGAACGTTTTGATTTCTTGGTCCCGGTTGAACTTCTTGTTCCTTCTGATGCAGACGATATCCAGTCGGTTCAAGATTTTGAGATGTCAGTTCTCGAGATCTGCGCCGCTAGGAACAACAATGCCCAACTAACCCAAGAGACTAAGTCTAATAAGCTTGGATTTTATGACGAAATTCGTCAGCGACTCGAGCCGCAGATTGCAAAGCGTGTCGAGTGGAAAAGCAATGAGTGGGAAAGTAATGAAGATCGCCCTATCAAGGTTAGGGATCTGTTGGCCTTGGCTTGGATTCCGCTCAATCTAGCGAATGAATCTGGAATTTTGCCATTTGAAATCAGCGTTACCCCCCAAAACATTTATCGCAATAAAGGGGAGTGCTCCAAACAATTTGATCGACTGATGGAAAACCCCGGGGTGTCGACTCGCTCTGAGGGGTATCTTTACGAGCTTACCAATAAGACAGTTGAAAGCTGTTTTGACGTGCTGGCCGATCTTCCTAAGCTATATGATAAAATTTATCGTGATTTTCCTGATGCCTACAATTCGAACAATTTCCGATTTGGAGCGAGTTCTATTGTAAAAATCTATGACCCCGTAAGGCGACAGCAGGCAAAAGATAAAACCGATTATGTAGCTATTCAGCCCAAGACTCATTTTACAGGGGTGGCGGTTAATTACAAGTATCCAGACGGTCTGATTATGCCTCTTGTCTATGGTCTGAAGGGGTTGTTGAAGGTAGACGGCGAAAAAGTTGTTTGGGCTGCAGATCCCTACAAATTTCTCGACGCCTACTTGAAAGATATTGCCGGAGCATACCGTTTGGTGCTGGATATGGCGCGCTTTGATCCTCAAAAGCTCGCCAAAAATCAGGCAAGCCACGAGTTCGCTGTGAACGAATTCTCGAAATTCCTAACGCTACATCAGGCTAAGGCAGGTTCTTTTTCGCTAGAGTGAAATGAATAGGGTGGGGATTTATCCCCACCCTCCAAACCCGCCCCATAATGCCCCTGCCTCGCCGGTTCGGGTCGGTCGTCTCATGAGCGGATGGATCGCGGCGGGGTGCGGATGAGGGGCTTCCCTGCAAGGGGAAGGCGTCCCCCGGGCGGCTCTGCCCGGTAGCTTCTCCCCCGGCGCAGCGCGGACCGTCACCTCGGTCGCCTCAGGTCAGGCTCAATAGTGGGCTGCCGCCGATAAAATCTCCGCCGCGCGAGGATGTGTCGTCTCTGGCGTGCCGGATCAACCGGCATTCCCTTTCTGCTCGAGCGTGCCGGTTCGCTTTGGCCGGCGCACCCTCGCGCCACCCGATTTTCCGCCCCTCGCAAACCGTCCGGATGCCCCCGCTCCGGCGGCCAAAGCCCTTTGGTGCGGCGCTTCATTCGGGTGCGGTTAAAGCCTAGCGCGCAGAGTCCCCTTTTGAGGGTTTTTCGCGCAGCCTTTGCGCTTTCCGGTTGTGTTTTGCAACGCTGCCGATGCCCGAATTTTTGCGCTGTTCTTGAGGGAAAACCCTCATTGTTCATGTGTCCTCAACGCTTACCTTCAGGCGTCCCGTTTCCGGGAAGAATTGAGGATTCCCATGACCAATGTTGCTCTTGACGACAAGCGCCCGCAGCCGGACCCGGCAGAGGACAATGCCTTCTTTCCTTCGCCCTATTCGCTGAGCCAGTTCACCTCCGCCAAATCCAACCTGAGCGGGGCGGATTACACGGCCTACACCGGCAAGAAGCGCAAGGTGCTGCTGATTGGCGCGGATGAGCGCTATCTGCTCACCGACAACGGCACCATGTTCTCGACCGGCAACCATCCGGTGGAAACGCTCCTGCCGATGTACCACATGGACAAGGCGGGCTTCGAGTTCGACATCGCCACCCTGTCCGGCAACCCGGTGAAGTTCGAATTCTGGGCCATGCCGAAAGAAGACGAGGCGCTCAAGGGGTTGTTCGCCAAGTATCGCGCGGCGTTCAAGCAGCCGCTCAAGCTTGCCGATGTGATCGCCAAGGGGCTCGATGCGCAGGATTACATCGCCGTGTTCGTGCCCGGTGGTCATGGCGCGCTCATGGGCCTGCCCACCAGTCCCGATGTGAAGACGACGCTGGAATGGGCCGCCGCCAAGGATCGCTTCGTCATTTCGTTGTGCCATGGCCCGGCGGCGTTCCTCGCCGTGGGCGATAGTGACCTCTACAAGGGCTACAAGATCTGCGCCTTCCCCGATGCGATGGACGCCATCACCCCCGATATCGGCTATATGCCGGGGCATCTGACGTGGAAGTTTGGTGAGAAGCTTCGGGCTATCGGCTTCGAGATCCTCAACGAAGGCGTAACCGGTGCGGTTCATCGTGATCGCAAGATGCTGACCGGAGACAGCCCTCTGGCCGGCAATGCCCTTGGGTTGCTGGCGGCTAACGCCCTGCTGGAGGAGGTTCAACGCTCGTGACGCCGGATCTCGCCGAGAACGCGTTTCAGCTGGCCCAGAGCCTGGAGGGGGAGCAATCCCTCCAGGGCATCAAGACACGGGTGCGCGCCTTTGCGCTCCCGCTGGGCTATACGCGGTTCATGGTGATGGCGGCCTCGGCCTTCAACGAAGACCCCATCCAGAACATCTATTGGGCTGAGGGGGACTGGCTGGGCGATGGCAGCGCTGTGCGGGCGGAAGACTACGTTCGCCACTGTCCGATGACGCGTCACGTGGTCGAGGCGCGCGAGCCGTTCTTCTGGACCAAGGTGATGGACCGCGAAGGCGAGTGCTATCGTGTGGTGCGTATGCCGCGCGGGCCGGGGCAGCACGGGCTGCAGGTGCCGGTCTTCGGCCATTCCGGGCTCGAGGGCGCCGTCAGCTTCGGGGGCGACAGGATTGATGCCGCGCCGCGCACCCGCATGGCGCTGATGCTGGTGGGCGTTGCGGCCTTCCATGCCGCACATCGGCTGCTGGGCCGCGTGCCGGAGGAGGAGAGCCGAAGCCTGTCGGACCGGGAGCGGGAGGTTCTGGCGTGGGTCGCTGCGGGGCGTCGCCATGCCGATATTGCCGCGACGCTCGGGCTGTCCGATCGCACGATCGAAAATCATCTGCGCCGTATCCGCAAGCGGCTGGGGGTCGCGACCACCTCGCAGGCTGTGCAGGTCGCGATCCGCAATGGAGAGATCAAGGCGTGAGGCACCAAAGCGCCTCACGTGAGATCAAGAAGCTGGCAATCTTTTACGGCTTCCAGAATACAGCTTCATCGGGCAGGTTCGGATGCCGAGCAGCGCAAGGCCAGCGATGGTGCGCAGCGCGCGGTCGATGGTGCGGGTCCTTCCCCGGCTGACACCCGCCGCATGTCATGGCCGTGTCACCTGCCTGTAACGGCACCGACATCTTGCCGACCTAGCGTCCGCCGGATCAAAACTCCGGGGGAATTGCACCATGCTTCGCCAACTTCTTCTCGCCACGACGATCGCTTCGCTCGCTTTTGCCGCACAGGCCGCCGAGACGAGCGCCGAGTTTCCTGCCCGCCTTGCGGGCCATATCGTGATTCCGGCGGAAACTTTTGTTCCTGCGCCTGCCGATGCACCTGAGGAACTCAAGACGGCCGGGAAATTCGCCACCGGTCCCCTGCGTGTCAACGGTATCGGCGCGGTCGAGGGCAAGTCCAACGGGCGCCCCACCGGGGTGAAGGTTCCGTTTCAGGGGCAGCCGATTCAGGGGCACTCCGGCATCAAGAAGATGGCCGACGGCACGTTCTGGGTGATCACCGACAATGGCTTCGGTTCCAAGGCCAACTCGCCTGATTCAGCGCTCTATCTCAACCACTACCGTTTCGATTGGGAAAAGGGCACCGCCGAGCGCCTGAAGACCATTTTCCTTCATGATCCCGACAAGAAGGTGCCCTTCCGCGTGGTTCATGAGGGCACCGAGAAGCGCTACCTCACCGGGGCCGATTTCGATCTCGAGGGCTTTCAGATCATTGGCGACAAGATTTGGATCGGAGAGGAATTTGGCCCCTACCTGATCAAGGCCGATATGAACGGCAAGGTCGAAGCGGTGTTTGAAACCATGGTCGACGGCAAGCCGGTGATGTCGCCGGATCACTTCCGCGTGGTGGCTTCAAACCCCGGCGCGGCTTCGCAGGCAGGTGTCAATTTGGCCCGCTCCAAGGGCTACGAGGGGTTCGCCGCCTCGAAGGATGGCAAGTTCCTCTATCCCCTGTTCGAGGGACCGCTCTGGGATGCCGAAAAGAAGGAATTCGAGAAGCTGGATGGCAAAACGGTGCTGCGCATCCTCGAATTCTCGGTGGCTGAGGAAAAGTGGACTGGCCGCCACTGGAAGTATGTGCTGGAGCCGGGCGCGACCGCCATCGGTGATTTCAACATGATCGATGCCACGACCGGTCTTGTGATCGAGCGCGACAACGCCGAAGGCACAGCCGACAAGGCTTGCGAGGCTGGAAAGAAGGCTCCGAATTGCTTCGACGATATCGCCAAGTTCAAGCGCGTGGTGAAGATCGAGATGAGCGATGCCAATGTTGGCCAGCCCGTCCGCAAGATCGGCCATATCGATCTGATGAAGATCGCCGACCCGGACAAGAAGGCGCGCAAGGCGCTCAACAACGGCGTGCTGACCTTCCCGTTCTTCACCATCGAGAATGTGGATGTGGTGGATCAGAAGCACATTGTTGTCGGCAATGACAACAACCTGCCGTTCTCCTCCAGCCGCGAACCCAACAAGGCCGACGATAACGAGTTTATTCTCCTTGATGTCGAGGCGCTGCTGAAAGCCAAATAAGAAAACCCCCGGATCAAGGGCCGGGGGCATCTGTAACCAGCATCAGCCTGCGCAAGCGCAGGCTGATGGCACTTTACGACTGCTTCATCGGGCAGGTGCGGATGCCCAAGATGGTGTAGGCTGGGCAGAAGCCGATCAGCGCCGTGAGAATCGGCACGATGCCGATCCAGCCGAACTTGGCGTAAGCGTTGCCCGGCGCGATGAAGCCGAGGGCGAAAGCGATCAGCGCAAGGCCGACGATGATGCGCAGCGCGCGGTCGATGGTGCCAACGTTCACGGGCATGAGAGCCTCCTGTTATACCCTCGGACGATGGCCCGAGGCGAATTCGATGAGGCTTTGTCGCATGCCAGTGCGCGCCTGTCGGTGACGAGGTCACAGAGCGAAAGATTTATTCAATATCCTCTCGCGCCAAAGCCACGCGGTCCTTCAGGATGATCTTGCCGCGCTCAAGCGCGATCAGCCCCTTCTCGGCAAAGCGGGAGAGCTGGCGCGAGACAACCTCGCGCGCCGAGCCGATTTCACTGGCCAGCTCCGCATGGGTCGCATTGACGACGCCCTCCCGGCCTGCTGCAAGCAGTGCCCGCGCGAGGCGCGCGGGAACGGGTTCGAACAGGCTCGATTCCATGGCGAGGATGATCTCGCCGACGCGGGTAGAGAAAGTCGCCAGCACGGCTGCGCGAAAGGCCGAATCCTGCGCGAACAGCACGTCAAACGTGCGGGCGGGAATCGTCAGCGCGGTCACTTCGCCTTCCGTGACGCCCTCAACCGGATAAGGCTTATGCGAAAACAGGCAGGAGGTGGTGATCACGCAAGGCTCATCCGCTTCGATGCGTAGCAGCGTGACAGCACGGCCATTCGCGCCCACGAGTTGCATGCGTACCGCGCCGCCGATCACGTAAAGATACGCTTGCGCTGGGCCGCCGGGCTGGATCACCGTCATCCCGTGGGGAAAGCGATGCACCTGCGCTGCGGCCATGAAAGCCTCGCGCGAGGCGTCCATCAGTCCCAACTTGTCCGCGACATGCGCAATATGCGGTGCCTGTTCCTGCCTGCCCAAGCTGGTCAATTCGTCACGACTCCTGCGCGTTTCTTCGCGTGGGCATAATAGGCCCACAACATGCGCGCCGCCACTGCCCGCCACGGTGTCCAGCGCTCGGCGATTTTCGCCAGTTCGCGCGTGCTCGGGCGGCTTTCCAGCCCCATCGCGAGTTTCGCGCCCTCCTGAAGCGCAAGATCGCCGGGGGCGAAGATATCTTGCGTGCCGAGGCAGAACATCATCCAGACCTCAGCTGTCCATGGGCCGATGCCGTGTACCTTTACCATGGCGGCATGGGCCTCCTGCGCTGGCATCTCGGCCAGACGATCAAAGGGAAAGGTGCCGTCGAGAATTGCCGCCGCGATCGCGCGCAGCGTGCGAATCTTGGGCGAGGAATAGCCGCAAGCGCGCAATTGCTCATCGGAGAGCGCTATCAGCGCTTCGGGCGTGATCGGATCGGCAACCTTGCGCAGCTTGGCGCGGATGGCACCGGCCGAAGAGGTGGAGAGCTGCTGCGCGGTGATGGTGGAGACGAGGCCGCCAAAGCCCGGCTCCCGCCAGCGCAAGGGGGGGGCGCCACAGGTCTCATGGATCATCGCCATATGGGGGCAGAGTTTGGCCAGCTCTGCCGCCCCGCGTGCGACATCGTTCTCATCTTGGAGGATCATAGTGTGCTCGTCGCCTTCTGTTGTGGCATGATTGCGCGGAATGCTTGAGCGCACCAGACTTTACCCATGCAACCCGTTTTCCGATTCGCGCCGAGCCCGAATGGCTACCTGCACCTCGGCCATGCCTATTCCGCGCTGCTGAACGCGAAGCTCGCGCGCGAGACGGGGGGGCGGTTTCTCCTGCGCATCGAGGATATCGATACGGTGCGCTGCACGCCGGAGAAAGTCGAGGCCTGCTTTGAGGATCTGGCGTGGTTGGGACTCGAATGGGAGCAGCCAGTGCTGCGCCAATCCGAGCATTTTGCCCGCTACCGGGCTGTTGCAGCAGACTTGCAGACGCGGGGGCTGGTTTACCCCTGCTTCTGCTCGCGAGGGGATATCGCGCGTGCCGCGCCAACCGGGCGTGATCCCGATGGAGCGCCGCTTTATCCCGGCACCTGCCGGTCGTTGAGTGCGGATCAGCGCGCGGCGCGCAGAGCTGCCGGGCAACCCTTTGCCCTGCGGCTCGATATGGGCAAGGCGCTGGCGCAGGTCGGGGCACGCACCTGGGCGGAAGCGCAGGACGAGCACTTGGGAGACTTCCGGTGTGAGCCCGCCATGGCGGAGCGCTGGGGGGATGTGGTGCTGGTGCGCAAGGATTGCCCCACGAGCTATCATCTTGCTGTGGTGCTGGATGATGCGATGCAGGGCGTTACGCATGTGGTGCGCGGGGCGGATCTTTATGCCGCGACCGGCATTCACCGCGTGTTGCTGGTGCTGTTGGGGCTGCCGGCGCCGCGCTACTTTCATCACGGCCTGATCCGCGATGATGAGGGTAAAAAGCTCGCCAAATCAGCGGCGTCCCTGCCGTTGCGGCAATTGCGGCAAGATGGCGCGCGCGCGAATGACATTCGCGCCCGGCTGGGTTTTGCGTGATCAGCGTAGCAGCGCCATGGCCATGGTGACCGCCACGGTCATCGTGAAGATCGCCAGCGTTGTCGACAAGCCGATGGCGCCCGAGGCCACGACAGCGCCCGCCTTGAAGCGCTCGGCAATCAGATAGGCCTGAATGCCGGTGGGGCAGGCGGCGAAAATCACCGCGCTCGCGGCATAGGCCGGCGGCAGGCGGAAGACATAGACCG
>JAIUNQ010000067.1 GCA_020161475.1 Pseudomonadota bacterium
ATGATCGTGGTGATGATGCCCGCCACAGCAGCCCGCGTGATCATGGTGGTGATGATCGTGCTTGTGGGTGGCCTGAAGATAGGCACCGCCTTCGGGATCAAACGGGGCTTCAATTGCGCGGATTTCGCCGCCAAGCCCCTTCACCATGTCCTCGATCACGTGATCATGGCGGATGCGCAGCTTGCCGCCCGCGATCTGCACGGGGAGATGGCGATTGCCGAGGTGCCATGCCAGACGCAGCGCGTGCTCGGCGTCCTTCGGCTTGATTTCGGTGAGGCGTTCGGGCGCACCGACGACCTCGACGATGCGGCCGTCTTCCAGCGCGATGCCGTCCCCCGTGCGCAGGGCGACCGCCTCGATCAGGTCGAGCAGGAAGCTCGTCCCGCCCACGCCCTGCATGGTGACGCGGCGGCGATGGCGATCATCGAATTCGAGCACGACGGTATCGGCGGCTTGGCCTTTCCAATCCCCGGCGGCGATCACCTTGGTGGCGCGTAACATCATAAGCTCCTTACACGTTTTGCGATGGCCGCCAGCGGCAGGGCCAACACGATCATAGCGGTAACAAGCGCCGGGCGGGGCGCCAAGGCAAGTGCAAAATTGGCGGCGAACACCCGCGCCGCCGGGATATTGGTGGCCGCGGCATACCAGAGGTATTCTATGGCCGCCGTGAGCGGCAGCATCAGCAGCGCAAGGGCGGACAGCGTGACGAGGTTGACCGGCACCCTGCCCCGCATGAAACGCACCAGCATCAGCGCGACAAAAAGCCCCGCCATGATCGTGGGTTCGGAAACCTTCAGCTTGGCCTGAAGCGCGGCGTGCCAGAGCGCGAGCACCGTGAGCGGATAGACAACGCTGTGCAGCCGGTTCCAGCGGGCGGCCCCGAGGCGTTTGACGGCGGCGTCAAACGAGGTCGCCGCCAGCACGCCCAGCGCGAGGAGCGAGAGAAAGCCGATGGTGAGATAGAACCGCAGCGCGATTTCGGAGGCGACCTTGAGCAGGTCGAACTTCTGATCCGCGATATAAAAGACAAGATGCGCAAAGGCATAGGCGAAGGTGCTGACCCCCAGCATACGGCGGATGGTGATGAGCTTGTTCCAGCCCGTGATGAGCCGAAGCGGGGAAATGGCGAGCGTGGCCAGCAGCAGGCGCAGGCTCCACACCCCGGTCTCGTGGTTCAGCGCTTCGAGGGTTTTGGGGCCGAGCGTGTCGTTGGCCAGCCCCCAGCCCAGCCAGAGCGCTGGCGCACAGCACAGCGCGAGCGTTGCAGCACGCAGCGGGGAAAAGCGTCCCTGTCGGTCATAAATCAGCATGCTGCCCTTGGCGCTATTTCTTGGTCCTCAGGATTGGCCTTTCCGCCTCATGCGGAAAAGGCCAATGTCGGACCAATTCCCTCGCATAGCTCGGCGTCGCCTTCGCTCCTAGCCACCGTGATCGGCTTTCGCCGATCCTCGCTGGCAGGAAGGGGCGCCAACAGAAAGCCCATCCCCTCTCCTGTTCGCTGCGGACGGCATGGTTGTTACAGCGTCTCGACGCGGTCGGGGTAATAGATCTCGATCTTGCGCTCGCTGACCCAATCCTTCGAGAGTTCGCGCCACGCCAGAAAATGCGGCAGGCCGAAGTGCTTGGTGATGGCCTCGCGGTCTTTCCAGCGCTCCACGAAGACGAATTCCAGCGGATCGGAGATGGATTGGGTCAGATCGTAGCTGATGTTGCCCTCCTCCTTCAGCGTTTCGGCGCGGCAGGCGGCGGCTCCGGCGCGAATCCCCGCCTCGGTGCCGGGCTTGATGCGAATGGTGGCGAGCAGAACGAGCATGGTGATTCCTACTGGCTTGTTACCGGTATCACCACGCTAGAACAGGAAATAACGCTGCGCCATGGGCAGCACTTTCGCGGGTTCACACACCAGCAGCTCGCCATCCGCCCGGACATGGTAGGTTTCCGGGTCGATCTCGAGCTTCGGGGTCGCGCCGTTGTGGATCATGCTGGCCTTGCCGATGCTGCGGCAGTTCTCGACCGCCACCAGCTTTTTCGCGACGCCCAAGCGCTCTCGCAGGCCGCCGTCGAGCGCCGCCTTGGACACAAACGTGAGGCTGGAGCCGGTGCGCGCCTTGCCGTAAGCGCCAAACATGTAGCGATAATGCATGGGTTGCGGCGTGGGGATGGAGGCGTTGGGATCGCCCATCGGCGCCATGGCGATGACGCCGCCCTTGATCACCATCTCCGGCTTGACGCCAAAGAACGCGGGGCTCCAGATGACGAGATCGGCCAGTTTGCCGACCTCGACCGAGCCGATGTAGCGCGAGACGCCATGCGCAATGGCGGGGTTGATGGTGTATTTCGCCACATAGCGCTTGGCGCGGTTGTTGTCGTTCGGCCCATCGCCCAGCACGGGCCCGCGCTGCTTCTTCATCTTGTCGGCGGTCTGCCAGGTCCGGATGATCACCTCCCCGATGCGGCCCATCGCCTGACTATCCGAGCTCATCATCGAGAGCGCGCCAATGTCGTGGAGGATATCCTCGGCGGCGATCGTCTCCTTGCGTATCCGGCTCTCGGCGAAGGCGAGATCTTCCGCGATCGAGGGGTCGAGGTGGTGGCACACCATGAGCATGTCGAGATGCTCATCAATCGTGTTCACCGTGAAGGGGCGCGTGGGGTTGGTGGATGAGGGCAGCACATTGGGCAGGCCCGCCACCTTCATGATGTCCGGCGCATGGCCGCCGCCCGCGCCTTCGGTGTGGAAGGCGTGGATGGTGCGACCCTTGAAGGCGGCGATGGTGTCTTCCACGAAGCCTGATTCATTCAGCGTATCGGTGTGGATCATCACCTGAATATCGAGGGCATCCGCCACGGAAAGGCAGTTGTCGATGGCGGCAGGGGTGGTGCCCCAATCCTCATGGAGTTTGAGCGCGCAGGCCCCGCCCAGCACCTGCTCCTCCAGCGCGGCGGGGAGCGAGGCGTTGCCCTTGCCCGCAAAGCCGAGGTTCATGGGGAAGGCATCCGCCGCCTCGATCATGCGGGCGGTATGCCACGGGCCGGGCGTGCAGGTGGTGGCCAGCGTGCCATGGGCGGGGCCGGTGCCCCCGCCGAGCATTGAGGTGATGCCCGCCGCCAAGGCTTCCTCAATCTGCTGCGGGCAGATGAAGTGGATGTGGGTGTCGAACGCACCTGCGGTGATGATCTTGCCCTCGCCCGCGATAATCTCGGTGCCGGGGCCGATGATGATGTCCACCCCCGGCTGGATATCCGGATTGCCCGCCTTGCCGATGCAACAGATGTTGCCGTCTTTGAGGCCGATGTCGGCTTTGACGATGCCCCAGTGATCGAGGATCACGGCGTTGGTGATGACGGTATCGACTGCCCCGCCCGCTCGGGTGATCTGGCTCTGGCCCATGCCGTCGCGGATAACCTTGCCGCCGCCGAACTTCACCTCTTCGCCATAGGTGGTGAAATCGCGCTCGACCTCGATGATGATGTCCGTATCGGCGAGGCGGATGCGGTCGCCGGTGGTGGGGCCGAACATGTCGGCGTAAATTGTGCGCGGGAGTTTGGCGGGCATGGCTTAATCTCCGGTCCGCAGGGCGGCCATCTTGCTCATCAAGGCGGGGTAATCCGCCGGATCATGGTCCATCCGCATGTCGTTGCGCACGACGGCGCGGAGGTAGGCTTCAACCGAGGTGAACTCAGCGCCCGCGCTGAGAAGGCGGGCGGTTTCCTCGGCGTAAGTGTCGTATTCGTCCTGCGCAGCGGGCTCACGGGCAATGCCGATGGGGTCCCAATCACGCAGCAGAAGCGCGCGCATTGCGGCGACCAATTCCGGTTCCGCCGCCTGCGACATCACAGCTTCCCCATCACTTTCTGCTGGAAGCCATAGACCTCGCGGGTGCCGGCGAGCGCCACGAGCTTCACCGTACGGCTTTGCCCCGGCTCGAAGCGCACGGCGGTGCCGGCGGGGATATCGAGCCGGAAGCCCCTCGCCTTTTCGCGCTCAAAACTGAGGCCGTTGTTGGTCTCAAAAAAGTGGTAGTGGCTGCCGACCTGAATCGGGCGATCGCCCACATTGGCGACGGAGAGTTCAATCGTCTCGCGGCCCACGTTCATTTCAATGTCGCCGGGGGCGGTGATGATCTGGCCCGGCACAAAGCCGGATGAGGTGCTTTTACCGGCCATCACGCATCGCCCTTCTGCTTGAGGCCCGCCTTTTTCCCGGCGCGATAGGCAAAAATGCCCGTGAGCACCGCGATGGTGGCGAAGACGATGTGATCGGTCTCGAAGACGTGCTCCAGCAGCCCCATGATATCGAAATGGGTGTGGTCCCCGAAATGCGCGAAGGCCGGGGTGGTGAAGCTTGCGAGAGCGAGAACAGCAAGACGCTTCATGGGGTTAGCTCCAGGTTCTGAAATTTTGAGTCAGCGGATAGGATTATGGACGGTCACCAGCTTGGTGCCGTCCGGGAAGGTCGCTTCCACCTGCACGTCGTGGATCATTTCGGCGATGCCTTCCATCACCTGAGCGCGGGTCAGCACCTTGGCACCTGCTTCCATCAGGTCGGCGACGGAGCGCCCGTCGCGCGCGCCTTCCACCACCGTGTCGGTGATCAGCGCGATGGCCTCGGGGTGGTTGAGCTTCACGCCGCGCTTCAGCCGCTTGCGGGCAACAATCGCCGCCATGGCAATGAGCAGTTTGTCTTTCTCACGAGGGGTGAGGTTCACAGGCGGCTCCTTCTCGTTATTGACGCATTTTCTTGAAGCGAACCGGTGCCCACTTCGCTTGAAAATGCTTCCGTGCCGCCATGGCAATGAGAAGCTTGTCTTTTTCGCGGGGGGTGAGGTTCATCGTTCGGTTCCTCAGATCAAGGCACGGGGCATTGTAAGGCCGAGGCGGGGCGCGAGACTCGAAGCCAGCTTCAGCGTCAGGGTTTTCAGGCGTGCCGCATCCTCTGCCGCGATGCGGATGAGCACAAGGCCGCCGAGGTCGGAAGCGCCCGCTTCCAGCGCACGCTCGTCGGGCAGTTCGTCATAGATCAGCGGCAGCGCCTCGGCGGCGTCCTCGCCCGCGAGCAGCAAGGTGGCGAGCGCAACATGGTTGGAAAGCGCCACGGGGTGCAGCAAGCTCTCCCCGAAATCGCCGGACAGGCGTGTTTCATCTGCCAGCACGAGGCGGCCGCCCATGCGCAACCGCCAGCTCTCGCGCAAGGAGCCGAAGGTGAAGCCCTCCCCCGCTGCCCTGCGGCCAAAGTAGAGCATTTCGCCGAACAGCAGGTTCGCACCGGGCGCAAGATCAATGGAGAAGCGGCGCTCGATGCGCGCGCCGTCATGCAGGATGGTTTCCTGCGGCAACCAGAGGGCGGATGCTCCCTTTTCCAGCCTCAGATGTGCCTCAAGGCGCGTGGAATCCCCGCCCGAGCGATAGACGCGCTCCGCCGCGGCGCTGGAAAGCGCCATTCTCGCGCCCTCATGCAGGGTGATGTCCGAGGTAACGCTGTCACCGCCGGCCAAGCCGCCGGCGATGTTCACCAGCACGGCCTCGGGCGCGCCACCATGAACCTTGGGGAAGCGGAAGCGAAATGCCCCCTCCTCCCGGCGTTCGGTGATGCGCGTTGCACCATCCGCGTGCGCCAGTTCCAGCCGCAGTTTCGCGGCCACGCGAACGTGGGCCGGAAGATCGCACGCCGTCAGGGTTCGGGGCGGCGCGAGATCCTCGCGGGAGCCGGGTGGCATGGCGCTGGGCTTCGCAAGATCAGAGGGCGAGGCGTTGACGGACATCCTCCTCACCCATGCGTTGTTTGTTGCCGGACATCACGACCTCGCCGCGCTCCATCAGGATGAAGTTGTCGGCGAGTTCGAGCGCGAAATCGAAGTATTGCTCCACCAGCACGATGGCCATGGTGCCGCGCGAGGCGAGGTGAAGAATGGCGCGGCCAATGTCCTTGATGATGGAGGGCTGGATGCCTTCGGTCGGCTCATCGAGGATCAGCAGGCGCGGGCGCATCACCAGCGCGCGGCCAATCGCCAGCTGCTGCTGCTGGCCGCCCGAGAGATCGCCGCCGCGCCGCCCCAGCATGGTGTTGAGCACCGGGAAAAGCTCGAAAATCTCATCGGGGATGAAGCGATCTTTCACAGAAAGCGGGGCAAAGCCGGTTTTCAGGTTCTCCTCCACGCTCAACAGCGGGAAGATTTCGCGGCCCTGCGGCACAAAGCCGATGCCCGCACGCGCACGGTCTGCCGGGGCGAGGTTGGCAATGGGTTTGCCGTCCAGTTCCAGCGTGCCGCGCGTGATCTTCTGCTGCCCTGTGATGGCGCGGCACAGCGAGGTTTTGCCTACGCCGTTGCGCCCGATGACGCAGGTGACCTTGCCCAGCTCTGCTTTCAGGGAAACCGAGCGCAGCGCCTGCGCAGCGCCGTAATGGAGATCGAGGTTTTCAACGTTCAGCATTCGCGTCGTCTTTTCTTGTTGCATCCGCTTGATCCAAAAAACCGGTGCCCACTTTTTGGGGCGGATGCACTATCGACCCAGATAAACTTCAATCACGCGCTGGTCTGCGCTCACCGAATCGAGCGCGCCTTCCGCCAGAACCGAGCCTTCGTGCAGCACCGTGACACGGCAATCGAGCGCGCGCACGAAGGCCATGTCGTGCTCCACAACAATCACCGAGTGATCCTTGGCGATCTCCTTGAGGAGCTCCGCTGTGGCTTCGGTTTCCGCATCCGTCATGCCCGCGACAGGTTCATCCACCAGCAGGAGCTTGGGGTCCTGCGCCAGCAGCATGCCGATTTCCAGCCATTGCTTCTGGCCATGGCTCAGCCCTCCGGCGAGCGTCTCGCGCAGGTCCGTCAGACGGATGGTGGCGAGGATTTTCGTGAGCTTTTCCTCCTCACCGCTGCTCGTTTTCCAGAACAGGGTGCGGCGCACGCGGCGATCCATCTTTAGCGCAAGGCGAAGGTTGTCCTCCACGGTGTGCATGTCGAAGACCGTCGGCTTCTGGAACTTTCGGCCGATGCCGAGGTTGGCGATGGCCGCCTCATCCAGCTCCGTCAGATCGACCGAGCCGTCGAAGAGCACGTCCCCGACATCCGGCTTGGTCTTGCCGGTGATGATGTCCATCATCGTGGTCTTGCCGGCCCCGTTGGGGCCGATGATGGCGCGCATCTCGCCGGGGCGGATGGTGAGGTTGAGCGAGTTGATGGCCTTGAAGCCATCAAAGGCCACGCAGACGCCGTCGAGGTAGAGCAGGTAATCGGTGACTTTGGCTGACATGGCACTCACTCCGCAGGCACGGTGTTGGCGGCAAGGGCTGCCTTTTCACGCTTGCGGTTGCGCCATTCCTCCAGCGTGCCGATCACGCCCTTGGGCAGGAACAGCGTGGTGAGCAGGAACAGGGCCCCGAGCGCAAAGAGCCAGTACGGGGCCAGCGCGCCGGTGGTGAACAGCGTCTTGGCGAGGTTGACGAGGATCGCCCCCACCGCTGCGCCCACCAGCGTGCCGCGCCCGCCGACCGCGACCCAGATGACAACTTCAATGGAGTTTCCGGGCTGGAATTCGGACGGGTTGATGATGCCGACCTGCGGCACATAAAGCGCGCCCGCCAGCCCCGCCATCATGGCCGAGATGGTGAAGACGAAGAGCTTGTAGTGCTCCACGCGGAAGCCCAGAAACCGCGTGCGGCTTTCGGCATCGCGCACGGCCAGGAGCACCTTGCCCGCCTTGGAGGTGACGATGAAGCGCGCCACCAGATAGGTGAGCGCCAGAGCCAGCATGGTGACCACCAGCAGGGTGACGCGCATGCCGTTGGACTGAATGGAGAAGCCCAGCAGATCCTTGAAGTCGGTGAGGCCGTTGTTGCCGCCAAAGCCCATATCGTTGCGGAAGAAGGCGAGCAGCAGGGCGTAAGTCATCGCCTGCGTGATGATGGAGAGATAGACGCCTGTGACGCGCGAGCGGAAGGCCAGCCAGCCGAAAGCAAAGGCGAGCAGCCCCGGCACCAGCACCACCATCGCGAGCGCAAACGGGAACATATCGAACCCGTACCAGAACCAGGGCAGCTCCTTCCAGTTCAGGAACACCATGAAGTCCGGCAGGACGGGGTGGCCATAGACGCCGCGGGTGCCGATCTGGCGCATGAGATACATGCCCATGGCATAACCGCCGAGCGCGAAGAACGCGCCATGGCCGAGGCTGAGGATGCCGCAGTAGCCCCACACCAGATCCAGCGCGATAGCGAGAATGGCGTAGCAGAGATACTTGCCCATCAGGCTCACGAGCCAGGTCGGCACGTGCAGCGGCGATCCGGGCGGGACAACGAGGTTGAGGATCGGCATCAACACGATGCCGGCGGCGAGCAACCCGAGGAAAATGCGGCCCCGGCTGTCGATGCGGGCGAAAAGACGAGACATCAGCGTCGAACGGTGCATGGTGCCCTCCCCTCAGCTCTCGATGGCGCGGCCCTTGAGGGCAAACAGCCCGCGCGGACGCTTCTGGATGAAGAGGATGATGAAGACGAGCAGCGCGATCTTGCCCAGCACGGCCCCGGCGAAGGGTTCGAGGAACTTGTTGGCGACGCCAAGCGAAAGGGCTGCCACCAGCGTGCCCCAGAGGTTGCCCACCCCGCCGAACACCACGACCATGAAGCTGTCGATGATGTAGCTCTGGCCGAGGTTGGGGGAGACGTTGTCGATCTGGCTGAGCGCGACCCCGGCCAGCCCGGCAATGCCGGAGCCGAGGCCGAAGGTGAGCGCATCGACCTTGCCGGTCCGGATGCCCATGGAGGCTGCCATACGGCGGTTTTGCGTCACGGCCCGCATCTGAAGGCCCATGGGGGTGAAGCGCAGCAGCGCCAGCACCGCAAAGAACACGAGCAGCGCAAAACCCACGATCCAGAGGCGGCCATAGGTGATTTCCATCAGGCCGAGATTGAAAGAGCCCGACATGAACCCCGGTGCGCCGACCTCGCGGTTGGTGGGGCCGAAGATGGTACGCACGGCCTGCTGCAGGATGAGCGAGATGCCCCAGGTCGCGAGCAGGGTTTCGAGCGGGCGGCCATAGAGGTGGCGGATGACGAGGCGCTCGATGGCGATGCCGATGATGCCGGCCACCACAAAAGCGGCGGGAATGGCCATGAGCAGCGAGTAGTCGAACAGGCCCGGCGCCTTGGTGCGGATCACTTCCTGAATGATGAAGGTGACATAGGCGCCGATCATCACCATTTCGCCGTGGGCCATGTTGATGACGCCCATGACGCCGAAGGTGATGGCAAGGCCAATGGCGGCCAGCAGCAGCACGGAGCCGAGCGAGACGCCGTACCAGGCGTTCTGCGCGCCAGCCCAAAGCGCGAGGCGGTTGTTGATTTCGGCCACAGCGCGCTTGGCGGCTTCCTTCACACCCTCACCCGCCGTATCCGGAATGAGGCTGAGCGGGGTGAGCGAATCCCGATCTCCGCTGTCGCGCAGCACCTCAATGGCGGCGAGACGGTCGATATCGGGGCGGTTCGGGGCTGTTGCGGTGATGGCGGCCAGAGCGCGCTGCTGGATCTCGCGGATCGAGCCATCCTTCTCGGCGCGTACGGCGGCCTGAAGGGCGGCTTCGCTCTCGGGGCTGCGCGACTTGAGGACCGCGAGCGCGGCGGCGCGGCGCTTGTTCGCATCGGGTGATTGCAGTGTCAGGCGGCCCAGCGCGGTTTCGATGGTGCCGCGCAGGCGGTTGTTGATGCGCACGGCGCTGAGGCTGGCGGGGATATCCGCCGGCTTGCCGGTTAAGGCATCAAAACCCGCGCCCGCCTTGTTGCGATAAACAAGCGCCTTGTCCTGCGTGACGAAGAGGCGGCGATCGCCCAGCGCTTCGAGCACATCACCCGCGGCGGGCAGATCGCTGGCGGAGAGCAGATCAATCGCCTTGCCGGTGTCGGAGAAATTGTCGGCCGCGAAAAGCGCGGTGGCTTGCGAGAGTGTGTTGGCCCGGGCGGCGGGCGCTTGTGCCAGCATCAGGCCAAGGAGGCCGAGCACGGCGAGGCAGTGTAGAAGAGACCGGATGGCCATGGGCGGGGCATTCCCTTGAGATGCCCCGTTTTCGGGGCGCAGTCAGGGTTTCCGTCCGGGCGCAATGCCCGGACGGTGGAGGTTTCGCAACGCGGGGTAAGCGCGTGAAGGAAGAGTCCTTTTCAAGAACGCCTTTTCTTCACGCGAACCGGTTCCCACTTCGCTTGAAAAGGCTGTTTTCGAGAACGCCTTCTCTTCACGCAAACCGGTTCCCACTTTGCTTGAGAAGGCTATGCTTACCCGCACTTCTTCAGCTTGGTGTTGTAGTTGCCGCACTTGAGGTTGACCCAGTCGGCCTCGAGGTCCTTGGAGCCTTCGAGGTGATCGGTCCAGGCGTCGCCCGCTACCAGATCCTTGGTCTGCCACACGGTGTCGAACTGGCCATCGGCGCGGATTTCGCCGATCAGCACGGGCTTGGTGATGTGGTGGTTCGGGAGCATCTTGGAGACGCCGCCGGTCAGGTTCGGAACCTCGATGCCGACGATGGCGTCGATCACCTTGTCCGGATCGGTGGTCTTGGCCTTTTCGACCGCTTTCACCCACATGTTGAAGCCGATGACATGGGCTTCCATCGGGTCGTTGGTCACGGCCTTCGGGTTCTTCTTGAAGGCCTGCCACTGCTTGATGAAGGCTTCGTTGGTGGGGTTCTTCACGCTCTGGAAGTAGTTCCAGGCGGCCAGATGACCCACGAGCGGCTTGGTGTCGATACCGGCGAGTTCCTCTTCACCCACCGAGAAGGCCACCACCGGGATGTCGGTCGCCTTGATGCCCTGGTTGCCCAGTTCCTTGTAGAACGGCACGTTGGCGTCGCCGTTGATGGTCGAGACCACGGCGGTCTTCTTGCCGGCCGAGCCGAACTTCTTGATGTCGGCCACGATCGTCTGCCAATCGGAATGACCGAAGGGCGTGTAGTTGATCAGGATATCTTCCTTGGCGACACCCTTGGAGATCAGGTAGGCCTCAAGGATCTTGTTGGTGGTGCGCGGATAGACGTAGTCAGTGCCCGCGAGCACCCAGCGCTTCACTTCGCCGCCGTCCTTGGACATCAGGTAGTCCACGGCCGGAATGGCCTGCTGGTTGGGGGCGGCGCCGGTGTAGAAAACGTTGCGCTCGGATTCCTCACCCTCGTATTGCACGGGGTAGAAGAGGATGTTGTTGAGTTCCTTGAAGACCGGCAGCACCGACTTGCGCGACACCGAGGTCCAGCAGCCGAAGGTGGCGGCGACCTTGTGCTGGGTGATCAGCTCGCGGGCCTTTTCGGCAAACAGCGGCCAGTTGGAGGCCGGATCGACCACGACGGCTTCAAGCTTCTTGCCCAGCAGGCCGCCCTTCTTGTTCTGCTCCTCGATGAGCATGAGCATGACGTCCTTCAGGGTCGTTTCCGAGATCGCCATGGTGCCCGAGAGCGAGTGCAGGATGCCGACCTTGATGGTGTCGCCGCTCTGCGCGAAAGCCGGCAGGGACGGCAGCGCCGCAGCGGCAGTGGCGAGAGCGGTCGAGGCGAGGAAAGAGCGACGAGAAAGGTTCATGTGGGGACCCCCGTTGGTTGAACGCTTTTCCCTTCAGCACGCCTCGTGCCAAAACCCGCGCGGCGTCCAAAC
>JAIUNQ010000068.1 GCA_020161475.1 Pseudomonadota bacterium
CCTGCCCGATGAAGTGCCCGTGTTCTGGGCCTGTGGCGTCACCCCGCAATCCGCGGTGATGCAGTCCAAGCCCGCCTTCTGCATCACCCATGCGCCCGGCTGCATGCTGGTGACGGATATTCTGAACCGGCACCTCGCCAAGGCCTGAGCCGACCAACCCACAACAAGGGCCGGGATCAACCTGGCCAATGATCTGCAAAAAACGCCATAATAGGGGGATTTTTCCATGTGGCTTAAGGAAACCACGCAAAACGAGCGCAAGGCGCTGACGGCGGCCTTCGCGGGCTATGGCGTCGATGCCTTCGACTTCATGATCTATACCTTTCTCATCCCGACGCTGATCACGGTGCTCGCGATGTCCAAATCGCAGGCCGGTTACATCGCCACCGCCACGCTTGTGTCCTCTGCGGTCGGCGGCTGGGCGGCGGGCGTGCTGGCCGACAAGTTCGGCCGCGTGCGCATCCTGCAGTTCACCGTGCTGTGGTTCTCCTTCTTCACCTTCCTGTGCGGCTTCTCGAACTCCTATGAGTTCCTGTTCTTCGCCCGCGTGATGCAGGGCATCGGCTTTGGCGGGGAATGGTCTGTCGGCTCGGTGCTGATCGCGGAGATGATTCAGGCCCGCCATCGCGGCAAGGCTGTCGGCCTCGTCCAGTCGAGCTGGGCCGTAGGCTGGGGCGCGGCGGCCATCGCCTTCTGGGCGGTGTTTGAATTCGCGCCCAAAGAATATGCCTGGCGTGTGCTGTTCTGGCTGGGTGTGCTGCCGGCGCTGCTGATCCTCTACATCCGTCGCAACATCAAGGACCCGGAGGTCTATCACGAGACGCAGGCCAAGATTGCAGCCTCGGGTGCCTCGAGCAACTTCCTTGATATCTTCAAGCCGGGCCTGCTGAGCCTCACCATCCGCGCGAGCCTCCTCGCCACGGGCATGCAGGGCGGCTACTACGCGGTCACCACCTGGCTGCCCACGTTTCTCAAGACCGAGCGTAACCTCTCGGTGCTGGGCACCTCCAGCTACCTGCTGGTGCTGATCGTCGGCTCCTTCATCGGCTATCTGACGAGCGCGTGGCTTTCGGACAAGATCGGCCGCCGCGCAGGCTACATGATCTTCGCGGTCTGTGCCGGGGCGCTGGTCTATTTCTACACCATCATCCCCGTCACCAACGAGATGATGCTCTTCCTCGGCTTCCCGCTCGGCTTCTTTCTCTCCGGCATTTTCGCCAGCATGGGGGCCTATCTGTCCGAACTCTTCCCCAGCCGCGTGCGCGGTTCCGCGCAGGGCTTCTGCTACAACTTCGGGCGTGCCGTTGGCTCGCTCGCTCCGGCCATGATCGGCATCCTGTCCGAGACCATGAAGCTCGGCCCCGCGATCGGTTATCTTGCGGCGGGTGCCTATGCCCTCGTCGTGCTGGCGGCGCTGACCCTGCCGGAAACGCGCGGCAAGGAACTCGACGCGGAGGGCTGAGCCCTCCCATCCGCCTCTCTCTCAAGAACGCTTGAAAACACCAGAACTCGCCCCGGGATCCTCCCCCCGGGGCGGGACCGGACCCCTCTACCCAAAAAAGCTGAGCCATGAACGCGATCACGCCCATTCCGTCTTATCTCTCTGAGGAGCATCTCGGCCCGTGGGAGACTTATCTTGCGCAAATTGCCGAGGTGGCCCCGCATCTTGCGCCGGAGCTGCGCCCCTGGATCGGCACCCTCACCGCGCCCAAGCGCTCGCTGATCGTGGATGTGCCGGTGCGCCGCGATGACGGCACCATCATCCATTTCGAGGGTTACCGCGTGCAGCATTCGCTCTCGCGCGGGCCGGGCAAGGGCGGCATCCGCTTCCATCCGCAGGTGACCCTGCCGGAAGTGATGGCACTGGCGGCCTGGATGTCGGTGAAGAATGCGGTGGTGAATGTGCCCTTCGGCGGGGCCAAGGGCGGCATCCGTGTCGATCCGAAAACCCTCTCGCTGCCGGAGCTGGAGCGCCTGACACGCCGCTATGCCAGCGAAATCAATATTCTCGTGGGCGAGGAGAAGGATATTCCCGCCCCCGATGTGAACACCAATGAGCAGGTGATGGCCTGGTTCATGGACACCTATTCCGTCAATCAGGGCAAGACCGTCACCGGCGTTGTCACCGGCAAGCCGGTGATGATGGGCGGCAGCCTCGGGCGGCGCGATGCCACCGGGCGCGGCGTCTTCGTCACCACGCTCGAAGCGCTCAAGAAGCAGGGTCGTACGCTGGAGGGCGCGCGCGTTGCCGTGCAGGGCTTCGGCAATGTCGGCGAGGCTGCCGCCCGCCTGATGGCCGGGGCGGGAGCGAAGATCGTCGCCTTGCAGGATGAAACCGGCACGATCATCAACCCCTCCGGGCTCGATCTGGCCGCTGTCAGGGCGCACCGCGAGGCATCGCGCACGCTGTTCGGCGCACCGAACTGCGAGGCGCGCGCGGCAGAGGATTTCTGGTCGATCGATTGCGATATTCTGGTGGTCGCGGCGCTGGAAAACCAGATCACCGAAGCCAATGCTGGCAAGATCAAGGCCAGGCTGGTTGTCGAAGGTGCCAACGGGCCGACCACGCCCACCGCCGATGCCATTCTTGCCGAGCGCGGCGTGCTCGTGATCCCGGATGTGCTCGCCAATGCCGGCGGGGTCACGGTGTCCTACTTCGAATGGGTACAGGATATTTCCGCCTTCTTCTGGAGCGAGGAGGAGATCAACGCCCGGCTCGACCGCATCATGCGCGAGGCCTTCGCCTCGGTCTGGGGGCTGTCGGAGACGCGCGGAATCTCGCTGCGCACGGCCTCCTTCCTGCTGGGCTGCGAGCGCATTCTCCATGCGCGCAAACTCCGGGGCCTTTATCCATGAGCACGGGGGAGGCGAGACCCTTCGCGCCTTTCCCGCAGGTGCGTCCGCTGTCCGACACCGCGCTGACCGTGGTGTTCGGCACAGAGGTGGACCCGCAGGTTCATGCGCAGGTGATGGGGCTTGCGCGCCAACTGGAAGCCCTGCGTGATGCGCCCGCGCTCGCCGGGGTGAGCGAATGGATCGCCTCTTTCACGGCGCTCACGGTCTATTTCGACCCGGATGTGGCGGATGTGGCGGCGCTGGAGGCGGAACTCGCCCGCCTCGCGGGGGCCGGAGCGAAAGCCATTCTCGCCGGGCGGGTCTGGACGCTGCCCGCCTGCTTCGAGAATGATTATGCGCCTGATCTTGCCGACCTCGCCCGCCTTCAAGGCCTGAGCGAGGAGGCGGTGGTGAGCCAGTTTCTGGCGGCTCGCTACCGCGTCTATACCATCGGTTTCCTGCCCGGCTTTCCCTATATGGGCGGGCTGCCCGAAGCGCTTCAGGTGCCCCGCCTTGCGACCCCGCGCACCGAGGTGCCTGCCCGCTCCATAGCGGTAGCGGGCGGCATGTGCGCCATCTACCCCTTCAAAAGCCCCGGCGGCTGGCGATTGATCGGGCGCACGCCGCTCAATCTGTTCGACCCCGCGCGCGAGGCGGAACCCGCCCTTTTGGCCGCGGGGGACACGGTGCAATGGCAGCGCATTGATGCGGCGCGCTTCGCCGCGCTCGAAGCCGAAGCCGATGCAGGCACGCTCGATCCGCAGCAGTTTCTGGGAGAGGGGCCGCATGACCACGCATCTTGAGGTCATAGACGCGGGCCTTGGCGTCTCGATTCAGGATCTCGGCCGCCCCGGCTATCGCGCCATCGGCGTGCCGCTTTCGGGCGCGCTTGATCCGCTGGCGCTCGCGGCTGCCAATGCCTTGGCAGGGAATGGCGCAGCCTTGCCCGCGCTGGAGATCCGCTTTTCCGGCCCCACCTTGATGCTCGCCGAAGGGGAGGCGACGCGCCTCGCGCTGATGGGGGCAGCCACCGCCGAGATCATCGGCCCGGAGGGCGAAAAGCGTCTTGCCGAACCGCAGACCAGCTTTCTGCTGCGCCGGGGAGAGAAGCTGAAAGTGGGCCGCACCAACGGCACGGCCTATCTCGCCGTTGCGGGCGGCTTCGGCGTTGAGCGCATGCTCGGCAGCGCCGCGACCTATGCCCGCGCGGGGCTGGGCGGCATCAAGGGCGGGGTGCTTTCGCCGAAGGATCAACTCCCCTGCAACGGTGTGGGCGAGGATGAAGACGCCCTGCACCAGAGCGAGGCGCTGCCCTATGCCAGTGGGCCGCTGCGCGTGCTGCCCGGCCCGCAGGAGGATCAATTCACGCCCGAGGCGCTGGATGTGCTGCTCAGCGCGCCCTTCTCGCTTTCTCCCGCCATGGACCGCATGGGGATGCGCTTGGAGGGAGCGCGCCTCAACCACAATGATCGCGGTGCGGATATTCTCTCGGACGGCGTGCTGCCGGGGGCGATTCAGGTGCCGGGCGACGGCCAGCCGATCATCCTGCTGGCCGACGGGCAGACCACGGGCGGCTATGCCAAGATCGCCTGCGTCATCAGCGCCGATCTGCCGCGCCTCGCGCATCTTCGCCCCGGCGACACGCTGCGCTTTGCGCGGGTGGACCGCACGCAGGCCGCCGCCGCGCGCCGCGCCCAGGCCGAGGCTTTCGCCCGCTGGAAAGCCGGTATCGAAATCTGGAAAGCCCCGGGGCGGATCGACATCGCCCGCCTTTACACCACCGAGCTGATCACCGGTGTCACCGCCGGGTATTGCCCCGCATGACGGCGACCGGAACACGCGCGCCGGTTGCGTGGTTGGGGCCTTGGCCCGCACGGCATTCCGCGCGCCATGGGCGCTGCGGGCCGGGCAGGGGGCAGCATGGAAGCCAAGAGCGAATCATCAACTTCCGGTTGTTTGCAGTGCAGCATATGAAAACAGAATCGCCGCTCGAGCCGTCAACCCCTTGCACAAGGCCGATCAGAGCAGAATTCATCCGGAATTAACGGTGAATAGGCGTAGATAACCCCCATTACCTCAAGGAGGCCCGGATGTTGAAGAACGCGTCGATTGCCCGCAATTTTGGTTTCATTGCTGCCGCTGCCATCGCCCTTATGATCGCTATGGTTGCATTGCTTGTCAGCCAGATGCGAGGCGCCATGCTCGACATGAAGCGCGCCGAAATCAAGAACACCGTAGAATCCGCGGCCACCATCCTTCAGGGGGCCTATTCGGCGGCGGTCGCCAGCGGGGCTTCCCCGCAGGAGGCGCTGGTCAAGGCGTCCAATGTCATTCGCCCCGCACGCTTCGACAACGGCAACTACTTCTACCTCTATGACATGACCGGCCTGACGGTGATGCACCCCTTGCGCAAGGATCTGGAGGGCAAGAACAACATCGGCCTCAAGGATTCCAAGGGCAAGCTGATCATTCAGGAGTTTGTCCGCACGGTCGAGACGTCCAAGGCCGGCTTCACGGAATACTACTGGAAGAAGCCGGGGCAGGAGGTCGAGAGCGTCAAGATCGCCTATAACGTTGCGGTGCCGGGCACCAATGCGCTGATCGGCTCCGGGCTGCATGTCGATGATGTCGATGCCGCCGTGAGCGATGCCATCACCTCGCTCGCGATCAAGGTGACCCCGCTGCTGCTGGCCTTCCTCGCCTTTGCCTTCCTTCTCGGACGGCGCATCTCTCAGGTGCTGGGCCGCCTGTGCACCAGCGTCGAGGGGATCAGCTCCGGTGCGCTCGATACCCCGATCGAGGGTGTGGAGCGCCGGGACGAGATTGGTGTCGTGGCGCGGGCCCTTCAGGTGTTTCGCGAGACGCTGGCCGCCAAGAAGGCCGCCGACGAGAAGGAACTGGCGAGCCGCGAGCGCGACGAGCGCCGCGCCGAGCGCATCGCGCAGGCCATCTCCACCTTCGAGCGCACGGCGGATTCCGTGATCCTGACCATCACCTCCGCCGCTACCGAGCTTGAAGCCTCGGCCAATGCGCTCTCGGTCTCCGCGCAGCACACCACGCAGGAGGCTTCCACCGTCTCCGGTGCCGCCGCCCAGACCAGCCAGAGCTTCCAGGGGCTGGCCGCCGCCGGTGAGGAACTCTCCGCCACCGCCAGCGAAATCTCGCGCGTGCTCAATGAGAGCGCCTCGGCCTCTCAGGCCGCGGTTGCGAATGTGAAGGCAACCGAGGGCCATGCGCAGGCACTGGCCGATGCCGCCTCGCGCATCGGCGATGTGCTCGGGCTGATCAATGGCCTTGCCGAGCAGACCAACCTTCTCGCGCTCAATGCCACCATCGAGGCCGCACGCGCAGGCGACGCCGGCAAGGGCTTTGCCGTGGTCGCCTCGGAAGTGAAGGAACTCGCCAACCAGACCGCCAAGGCCACGGGCGACATCTCCGGCATGATCGACCAGATCCAGCGCGCCACCAACCAGACCGTTGAGGCGATCAAGGCCATCGACAGCTCGATCAACCTGATTGCCCGCGCCACCGACGAGATCGGCGGCTCGGTGGGCGAACAGGAGGGCGCGACACGCGAGATTGCCGGCAACGTGCAGCGTGCGGTGGAAAGCACCGAGCATGTCTCGCGCTCGATCGCACAGGTCTCCTCCACGGCGCAGGATACGGCCTCGGCTTCCTCGCAGGTCTATTCGGCGGCGGGCGAACTCGCCCGGCAGGCCGAAATGATGCGCCGTGAGGTTCGCACCTTCCTCGATAACGTGCGCGCGGCCTGATCCCGCGCCGCCAAGCAACCCCCGAACAGCCCGGCGATCCCCCCGCCGGGCTGTTTCCTTTTCAGGTGCCCATAAAGCCCCGGAGCTGCGCCAGCGCGGCTTCCGAGAAGGGCGTCGAGCGGCGGGTAGTTTTATCCATCTGCACGATGACGGTTTGTGCGCGCGCGACACGCACCCCGTTCTGGAAAATCATCTGCTGCATCTTGAGCGAACTGCGCCCGATGCTCAGCACGCGCGTGCCGATTTCGACCTCGCCGGGAAAGGTCACTTCCGCAAGGTAATCGATGTTGAGGTTGGCGATGACGAAATCAGCCCCCTCGTTCATCAGCGCCATGCCGGGGGTGTAGAGCATTTCCACACGGCCGGTTTCAAGAAAGGTGGAGAACACCGCATTGTTGACATGGCCGAGCTTGTCGGTGTCGCCGTAGCGCAGCTTGTCACGCGCGCGGAAGGGGAAGTCCTCAAGGGCAAGGTCTTCATTCAGGTCTTCAGTCATGGCACATCCTGCTGTCGGGTCTGCCCCTGTTTAGCCGCCCCGCTGCGCCCCGTTCAATCGACATGAGCGCGGAAGGGGCCGACGTTACAGCGGAACGGAGAGATGCTTCTGCGCCATGAGCGCGGCCTGCGTGCGCGACTGCACGCCCAGCTTCTTGAGAATGCTGGAGACATGGATTTTCACGGTCTGCTCGGCGATGCCCAGCTCCCCCGCGATCTGCTTGTTGAGCTTGCCCTCGAGGATCATCACCATGATGCGCATCTGCTGCGAGGAGAGCGAGGCGAGCCGCCCGATCACCGCGCTTTCCGGGTCATCCTCGCCATGGGGCAGCGCGACATGGCGCGGCACCCAGACCTCCCCCGAAAGAATCGCGGAAATCGCCGCCTTCAGCTCATCGAGATCGAGCGATTTGGGCAGGTAGCCCGAGGCTCCATAATCAATCGCGCGGGTGATGGTGGCGGGATCGTTCCGCGCCGAAACGATTGCCACCGGCACGGAAGGAAACTGCGCGGAGAGAAGAAACAGCCCCGAGAACCCATGCGGGCCGGGCATGGAAAGATCGAGCAGGGCCAGATCCACCTCATGCGGGGCGCGGGCGATGGCGGTGATCATCTCATCGAGCGTGGAGCATTCATCCACCACTAGATCGGAGACCACGGAGGCCAGCGCAATGCGCAGCGCCGCGCGCACCATGGGGTGATCATCTCCGATGACGATGCGTTTGCTCATGCCCGGCTCCGGGGTTCAGGTGTGACGTTTGAGCGCCACGGCGTTGAGATAGCGGCGCAGCGCCGCGCGTTTGACCGGGGAGGTCAGGATCTCGATGTTATCATAGCCGCTGGCATCGATATCCGGCACATCGCCGGTGGAAATCATGGCAATGGCCCCGCGCGGCGGTATGCCCTGCGGCCCGCAGGCCTGCCGGAAGGAGGCCGCGCCGGCAAAGAGCAGCACATCATGCCCCTGCGCCTCCGCCAGCCCCGCCGCATCGGGCGCAAAGACCGCACAGGCCGCCACCCAGCGCGACACCATCAGGCGCAGTTCCTCCACGCCCTCCGCCTCCGAACCGAGGATGGCGACGCGGATGTCGAGCGTACGGCGTGACGCGGGGCCGGCGCTGGCGGCGGGCGCGCGCCCCTGAGGCGGCAGCAGCAGCGAGAAGCAGGAGCCGCGCCCCGGCCAGGAGCGCAAGGCGATGGTGGCGCCGATAAGCTCGGCGGTTTTCCGGGTGATGGCCAGGCCGAGGCCGAGGCCCCCTTCGCCTGCCGCATCGCGCTGGAACTCATGGAAGATGCGCTCCGCGTTTTCCGGGGCGACGCCCATGCCGGTATCCCAGACCTCGATGCGCAAGGCCCCGCCCACGCGGCGGCACCCCAGCAGGATGCGGCCCTGACGCGTGTAACGCAGCGCATTGGCGAGCAGGTTCTGGAGCGCGCGGCGCAGCAGTCGCGGATCGGTCTGCACGCGCGCGGCGCAAGGCACATAGGTGAGGCGCAGCCCCTTCGAGACACTCATGGCGGAAAACTCCACCGCGAGCGGAGAGAGTACCTCGTTCACCTCTATCAGGCGCGGGGCTGGGGTGAGCACCGCCGCATCCATGGCCGCCACTTCCAGCAGGCTTTCCAGCAGCTGCTCGCTGGTGCGCAGCGCGCCTTCGGCGGCGGCGAAAAGATCGCGCGCGCCGCTGGCCGGGGCGGCCGGGTGCTCGGCCTGAAGCGCGGTGAGGAACAGGCGCGCGGCATGGAGCGGCTGTTGCAGATCATGCCCGATGGCGGCGAGGAATTTTGTTTTGTCGAGGTTGGCGGTCTCGGCCTGCATCTTGGCCTGTTCCAGCGCCTCGGTGCGCTCTTTCACGCGCTGTTCCAGCGTCTCGTTTGCGCCCCGGAGGGCCTCGGCCGCGCGGTTGCGCTCTGTGACATCGGTGTAGGTGGAGACATAACCGCCGCTGGGCAGGCGCGCGAAGAACACCTCCAGCACCATGCCATCGCGCCGCCGCCGCTCGAAGATGTAGGGCGGGGGGGCGATATTGGGCTCGATAACGGCAAATTCCGCCAGAACATTGATCGGGCTGACCTCGCCGCGATCGCGGTTGAAGGCAACGATGCGCTCCAGCGGGGTACCGACCTGAATGAAGCCGGAGGGTAGGTCCAGAAGCTCGATATAGCGCCGGTTCCATGCGGTGACGCGAAAGGCGTGATCGAACATGCAGATGCCCTGCGGCACGCTTTCCACCGTCTCCTGAAGAAGCGAGCGGTTGAAGCGCAGCGCCTCGGAGGCCTCGTCCAGCATGGCGAGCGCCGCCTTGCGTGAGAGCGAATAGCCTTCCAGCGAAGCCGAGAGAATGACCCGCGCAGAGGCCGCCCCCACCGCGCCCGCAAGCAGGGTTTCGGCAAAGCGCACGGCATCCAGATCAATCGGCGCTTCGAGATCGGGCGGAGCCTGCCCGGCATGCTGGCGCGCGCGCAGGTATTGGTCGAATTCCGCCGCGCCCCATTGCGGGCCGACGAAACGCGCGACAAGGCTGCGCAGATCTTTCAGATGCGCGATGCCGGTGGAGCCGCGCCCCTTACCCTCCTCGCGCTCCGGTCCCTGCGTGAAGATGGTGGCCTGAATGCGCTCGATGGTGCGCGGCGCGCGCGCCAGGGACAGCAGCACAAGCACCAGCGTGTTCAACCCCAGGCTCCACAGGCTGGCATGGGCGAGGGGATCCATGCCCGAAAGCCCCAGGAGCGCCTGCGGGCGCAGCGCCGCAATCCCCCAGGGGCCGCGCTCGATCACCGAGGCGAACGTTTGAGCAATATCGGCCAGCGAGGGCAGGAACAGCGTGTAGAGCCACACCAGCATGCCCACCAGAATGCCGCCAATGGCTCCCCGCGCATTGGCCCGGCGCCACACCAACCCGGCCACGAAAGCCGGGCCAATCTGCGCCACGGCGACAAAGGAAATCAACCCGATGCGGGTGAGGGGATAGCGCTGGTCCAATAGCCGATAGAGCGCATAGGCCAGCATGATCACCGCCAGCAGGATGACGCGGCGCAGCAGGATGATGGCGCCGGAGATGTCGCGCGCGGGCAGGGGGGAGGCAGCCTCGCCCCCGCTCAGGCCGCGCTTGACCAGCAGCGGCACCGCGATGTCGTTGCAAAGCATGGTGGAGAGCGCCACCGCCGTCACGATCACCATGCCGGTGGCCGCCGAAAGCCCCCCCAGAAACGCCAGCAGCGCGAAGCCCTCGCTGCCCAGCGCCACCGGAATGGCGATGATGTAGCTGTCCGGGCTGACGGAGGCGGGCAAAAGGCTTGCGCCCGCCGCCGCAATCGGGGCCATGAACAGGCTGAAAATGCAGAGATAGAGCGGATAAAACACCGCCGCCTTGCGCAAATGCCCCGGCTTCTCGTTCTCCACCACCATGACATGGAAGGTCTGCGGCAGGCAGAGGAAAGCGATCATCGAGATGAGGGTGTTCGTCAGCCAATAGAGCGTATCGAACCCGCCGAACGCCGCACGCTGACTCTCGAACCCGGCGCGGATTTTCACCAGCGCGCCCTCCACCGACACCCCGCCCGCGTGGATGATGTAGAGGCTCACGGCCACAAAGGCGGCGATCTTGAACAGGCCCTCGAACGCAATCGCCGCCATCAACCCGCGATGGTGGGCGCTGGCATGGACATGCTTGACGCCGAAAATGATGGAAAACACCGCCATGGAGAGGGCAATGGAAAAGGCCGTATCCTGCCAGAACGGGCCTTGCGTCCCCGCGCTCGCCTCGGCCCGTGTCAGCGTTTCAAAGCTGGCGCTGATCGCCTTGAGCTGAAGCGAGATATAGGGGAGCACCGCCACCAGCAGCACGCAGGTGCTCACCACCGCCACCGCCGAGCTCTTGCCGTAGCGCGAGGAGAGGAAATCGGAAATCGAGGTGAGGTTGAGGCTTTTGGCGATGCGCACGATGCGCTGGAACGCGCCGAGGAAAAACAGCAGCACCAGCGTCGGGCCAAGGTAGATCGGCATGTAATCAAGCCCGCCGACCGCCGCGCGCCCCACCGAGCCGAAGAAGCTCCACGCCGTGTTGTAGACCGAGAACGAGAGCAGATAGACCAGCGTGATCAGCCCCGCCGAGGCCTGCGCCCGCGCGCCCGATAGCCAGCGCTCGCCCAGCCATGCCAGCGCAAAGAGCACCGCCACATAGAGCGCGCCGATCAGGGCCGCATGGCTTGCCTCCAAAATCCGCCTCCCCCTCCTGCCGGCAGTGCCGGAGCCCGCGTTTC
>JAIUNQ010000069.1 GCA_020161475.1 Pseudomonadota bacterium
GCGATCCGCTCGGCGAGCGCCGCGCGGTCCTTGGCGATCTGCGCCGCGCGCTCGGGGTTTTTGGTGAAGATGTCGGGGCTGGCGAGCGCCTCATCGGCGCGGGCGAGCAGCGTGTTGAACTTCTCCAACTGCTGCTCCAGCGATTTCGCCTTTTCCTGCAAAGGCTTGAGGTTGGCGCGCTTCAGGGCGCGCTCGGCCCGCTCCCCGGCGTTTGATTTCGGCGTTTCGCGCGGCTCATCATCCTTGGAGGCGCGCGAGGACATCACCAGCGCCTCGTAATCGTCCATATCGCCGTCGAAGGGTTTCACCGCCCCCTCCGCCACAAGCCAGAGCCGATCACAGGAGGCATCGAGGATTGCGCGGTCATGGCTCACGATCAGCACCGCGCCCTTGTATTCGGCCAGCGCCTCCACCAGCGCCTCGCGCATGGGGATGTCGAGGTGGTTGGTGGGCTCATCAAGGATGAGGAGATGCGGACCATCAAAGGCCGCCAGCCCCATCAGAAGCCGCGCCTTTTCTCCACCTGAGAGCTTGGCGATCTGCGTGTCGGATTTATCCGCCCCGAAGCCGAGCTGCGCGGCGCGGGCGCGCACCTGCGCTTCCCCGGCCTGCGGCATCTTGCGCCGCACGAGCAGGTAGGGCGTGTCGGTTTCGCTCAGTTCGTCCAGCTGGTGCTGGGCGAAATAGGCCACCTCCAGCTTGGAATGACGCGTCACCGTGCCCGAAAGCGGGTCCAGTCGCCCCGCGATCAGCTTCACCAAGGTCGATTTGCCGTTGCCGTTCTGCCCCAGCAACCCTATGCGATCATCATCCGAGATCGACAGATTGAGGTTCTTCAGCACCACCCGCTCGCCATAGCCGGCCTGCGCGCGCTCCATCGTCACTATCGGCGGGGAGAGCGGCTTATCTGGGTTGGGCAGATGAAGCGAAGCGCCTTCCTCAGCCGAGAAAGTGGCCACCGGCCCCAGTTTTTCGAGCTGCTTGACGCGGCTCTGCGCCTGCTTCGCCTTGCTGGCCTTGGCTTTGAAGCGGTCAATGAAGGCCTGCAAATGCGCGCGCTGCGCGGCCACCTTGTCGGCCTCTTTCTCGGCCAGCATCGCCTTTTCCGCGCGCTGGCGCGCGAAGTTGGCGTAATTGCCGCGATAGAGCGTCATCTTGCCGCGATCGAGGTGGAGGATGTGGTCACACACCTCATCCAGAAAATCCTTGTCGTGGGACACAACAAGCAGCGTATGCGGATAGCGCTTCAAATGGCTTTTCAGCCAGATCGCGCCTTCGATATCGAGATAGTTGGTCGGCTCATCGAGCAGCAGCATGTCCGGCTCAAGGAACAGCATCGCCGCCAGCGACACCCGCATACGCCAGCCACCCGAAAACGCGGAACAGGGCCGCGCCTGTGCCTCGGCATCAAAGCCGAGGCCGCTCAAAATTGCCGCCGCGCGGGCAGGGGCCGCATGGGCGTGAATATCCACGAGACGCGTCTGGATCTCGGCGATGCGGTGCGGATCGGTGGCGGTTTCCGCCTCTTCCAGCAGGGCGGAGCGTTCTTTGTCTGCGGCGAGAACATACTCCAGCAGCGTATCGGGCCCGCCGGGGGCCTCCTGCGCCACATGGCCCATCTTCGCCCCGCGCGGTAGGCCGAAGGTGCCGCTCTCGGCGGAAATCTCGCCGAGCAACAGGCGGAACAGGGTGGATTTGCCACAGCCGTTGCGCCCCACGAGGCCACAGCGCGCGCCATCGGGCAGCTTGATGGTCGCCTCGTCGATCAGGAGGCGAGAACCCAGGCGATAGGTGAGATCATTCAGTTGCAGCATCGCGCGGGTATAGCCACACCCGCGCGGCGAGGAAACCGCTTTTCCGGCGCCTGCTCAGCCTTCGCCGCTGACCAGCACGAAACCTTCATCAAGCCAACCGGTGATGCCGCCGGCCATGATCTTGACCGGACGCCCCAGTTCCGCGAGGCGCAGCGCACCACGGGCCGCGCCATTGCAATGGGGCCCGGCGCAATAGGTCACGAACACCGTTTCCGGCGGCCACTGCGCCATTTTCGAGCCAATGATCTTGCGATGGGGGAGGTTGATCGCGCCGGGAACATGGCCCTTGGCGTAAAGCTCGGGGCTGCGCACATCGAGCAGCACGAAATCCGCGCCCTTTTCCAGAGAGTCGTGGACGTCCCAGCAATCCGTCTCGAAGCTGAATTCTGCGGCAAAGTGTTCGCGCGCAAGATCGCTCGGCGCGCAGGGAATGGCAGTCACGGCAGTCTTCATGAGTCCTCCACGACAGGAATTTATACCGATGCATCCCCCGCTTCAATCGCCACGGCGACGCTCTGGAGAATCGCGGCAAAGCGCGCGGCCGTGTGGATTTCATCGGTCGTGGCGCCGCCCTCGCGCAGCACCTGCTCATGGCTGTCAATGCACATGCCGCAGCCGTTGATGGCGGAAACCGCCATGGCCCACAGCTCGAAGGTGACCTTGTCGACACCCGGATTGGCAATCACCTGCATGCGCAGTTTGGCCGGCAGCTTGGCGTAATCCTTGTTCGAGGCGAGATGCGTGAAGCGGTAATAGACGTTGTTCATGGCCATGATGGCGGCAGCCGAGCGCGCCGCATTGCGGGCGGCCTCGGAGAGGTGCGCGGCCGCATCCGCCTCGGCAGCTTTCGCCACTTCCGCATTGCGCGTGGTGATCGCGCAGGCGAGCAGCAGGCCCCATTTCTTCTCATCGCCCAGCACCTCGTCACGCAACATCGAGGAGAGGTTCAGGCGAACATCTTTCGCGAAATCAGGAATGCGGGCGGAGAGCGCTTCAAGCGACATGGGGATTCTCGGAATTCACAAATGACGTAAAAGAGGCGTCAGGCTGTGCCGAAAGCGGGGTTTTGCGAGGACCGAAGCGGAGCATACCTTGATGGTATGTGAGCATCGGACCACAGAAAAACGCCGTTTGCAGGCCAGCCTCACGCCTCGTGTTATTAAGCAGCCTTCAGGGTGGCGCCGCCGACTTCCCGATTGCACGGGCACAGCTCATCAGTCTGGAGCGCATCGAGAACACGCAAGGTGTCCTTGGGGGCGCGGCCAACGTTGAGGTTGTTGGCATAGACGTGCTGGATGACGTTATCGGCATCGACGATGAAGGTGTAGCGATAGGCAACACCCGCCGGGGAGCGCACGCCCAGACCATCGGTGAGCGAGCCGTTGGTATCGGCAAACTGCCAGATCGCGAGCTTGTTCAGGTCCTTGTGCTCGCGGCGCCAGGCCAGCTTGCAGAACTCATTGTCGGTGGAGCCGCCGAGCACGACAGCGTCGCGATCCTCGAAGTCCTTGGCGAGGCGGGCGAATTCCGCGATCTCGGTCGGGCAGACGAAGGTAAAGTCCTTGGGGTAGAAGAAGAGAACCTTCCACTTGCCCTCGAAGCTCTTCTCGGTGAGCGTTTCGAACGCGGAAACGCCGCCTTCCTCATGGTTGTTGAAGCCGGGCTTCACACCGGTCACCGAAAAGGCGGGGAGCTTGTCGCCAATGCCGAGCATGGAAATATCCTCATGATGCTGAAGGTGGGGCGGTCGCAACGGGTCATTTCGACTCGTTCACGATCTAAATTTAGAATTATTCTAAACTAAACAGCCCGACAAGCGAAAATCGCTGCTCTGCAACATGAGATGATGATTTCTTAGCATCTGCAACAACGCCTGCAAGCGCAGGCTGCGCAAGCGACCCATGCACCTGCGGCAAGCCCGAAAGCGCAATCCGCACGAGGACCACAACAGGGGGGTTCCTTTTGGCCCGTTTTCGGCTAAGAGCGCTTCCAACGCCAACCAAGGGAAACTTTCATGGCCATTCAGCGCACCTTCTCCATCATCAAGCCGGACGCGACCGAGCGTAACCTCACCGGCGCTGTCAACGCGGTGATCGAGGCCGCCGGCCTGCGCATCGTCGCGCAGAAGCGCATCCTGATGTCGCGCCGCGAAGCCGAGACCTTCTACGGTGTGCACCGCGAACGTCCGTTCTTCGGCGAGCTGGTCGATTTCATGACCTCTGGCCCGGTTGTGGTGCAGGTTCTCGAAGGCGAAAACGCCGTTCTGCGCTATCGCGAAGTGATGGGCGCCACCAACCCGGCCAACGCCGAAGAGGGCACCATCCGCAAGAAGTTCGCCCGCTCCATCGGCGAGAACTCGGTGCACGGCTCGGACTCGGAAGAGAACGCGGCGATCGAGATCGCCCAGTTCTTCTCGGGCAACGAGATCGTCGGCTGAGCCTCAAACGGCACAGCACGATAACGCGATCAAGCCGGGCCAAGCGCCCGGCTTTTTTTGTGCGCGGCCCCGCCGCCTTCAGCAGATTTTTTGATGGGCTTTCAGCACATTCTTTGATTGGTTTTCGGGCGGCCTTTCTGCTCTTGTGATCGGGCAAGAGAAAAGGACCGACGCTTGCCCCTCCGCGATATCCTGCTGGCGCTTCTGGTTGTTTTCATCTGGGGCACGTCTTTCATCGGCATGCGCTATGGCGTGGAGGAAATGCCGCCGCTGATTCTCACGGCAGCGCGGTTTTTCTTCTCGGCCATTCCCGCGATCTTCCTGCTGCCGCGCCCGGGCGCGGCGCCCAAATCCGTCATCGGCTATGGCTTTGTGCTGGGCGTGGGCATGTTCGGGGCGGTCATCATGGCCATTCACCTGGGCATGCCGATCGGGCTCACCTCGATCATCGCGCAGACGCAGGTCTATTTCACCATGCTGATCGCCTTTGTGCTGTACGGCGAGCGCCCCACGAGGCTCCAGCTCATCGGCGCGGCACTGGCCGCCGTCGGCATGATCATCTTCGCGCGCGAACGTGCCGCTTCAGCGCCGCTGGGGCCCTTCCTGCTGGTGCTGTTCGGTGCGTTCTGCTGGGGCATTGCCAATATCATCGGCAAGCGCGCAGCCCCCGGCAACATGCCGTCCTTCATCGCCTGGGCGAGCCTGGTGTCGCCCGTGCCGCTGGTGCTGGCTTCGCTGGTGCTGGATGGCCCGAAGGCGGTAGCGGCCAGCCTGCATTGGCCCAGCCTCACGCTGGCGCTGTCGGTGGCTTACATCGCCTTTTTTGCCACCAACATCGGCTTTGCCTTGTGGGGTTTGCTGCTCTCGCGCCACCCCATCAACAGCGTCGCGCCATTCTCGCTGCTCATCCCCATTGTCGGCATGGCCTCGGGCGTGATCCTGTTTCAGGAGAAGATCACGCCCGGCATTCTCATCGGCTCCGCCGTGGTCATGGGCGGGCTCGCGCTCAACGTCTTCGGCGACAGGCTGGTCGCGCGGCTGAGGCGATAGGCCGCACCCGTCAGGCGGCGAGGCCGCCGGGGTAATAGAGCGCCTTCATCCGCTCGACATATGCTGCCAGCGCCGGATGCTTTTTCGCTTCCTCGGTGGGGTAACCCTCGAAGATCGTCGGCACGAGCGTGCTCATCAGAAATGCGAACACCGTGGCATCCGAGCCGCAAGGCTGCGCACCACCAAGATACGCGCGCCCCTCAAGATAGGCAGCGAGTTCTATGTAGGCGCGCGATAAAATGGCGCGGCCTTCCTCATCGCTCATGCGTCCGAACCCCTGACCGAACAGGTTGCGCTTCACCTTCCGGCGGATCATGCCGACGATCAGGGGCCGCAGGAGAGCGGGAATGCTTTTGAAGAAGATGGCAGGACCACGCTCGAAATTGGCGTCATCCAGCCAGCGCTGCTTCACGACGATCCAGTAAAGGTGATCCTCGCACATCTTCTCGAAGGCCCAGGCCGCGGCGGCATCGGTTGCGCTCACACCCTTGTTGAAATCAACGCCATGCTCGCGCTCGAGGTAAAACCGGATCAGCGTCGAATCCGCAATGAGTTTGCCCTTGTCCTCGATCATCGGCAGCTTGCCCTTGGGCGCCTTGCGGAAATCCCCGCGAACCTTCTCATACGGCAGCCCCGCCATCTTGAGCAGAACCTCCACCTTGGTCACGAAGGGGCTGGGGTCGGGCAGGCCAAAAGCGGCGCCAAAGCCGTGAAGACGGATCATCGAGAAACTCCTGCATCGAAAAACATCGTTTGCGATATGCCGGTAGCCTACTGACAGTTATTGTCAGCATAATGAACCACAGTGCCCGCAAGGAGGATGGCCATGGCCCGGTCTGACAGGCTGATCGCCCTGACACAAGCCCTGCGACGGCACCGCTTTCCCGTCACGGCGGCGACGCTGGCACAGGAGATGAGCGTTTCCGAACGCACAATCTACCGCGATATCGCTTCGTTGGAAGCCTCGGGCGTACCGGTTCGCGGGGAGGCGGGCGTGGGCTATGTGCTGGAGGCGGGCTTCGATCTGCCGCCCCTGATGCTGACCGCGGAGGAATGTGAGGCGCTGATGCTGGGTGCGCGCTTTGTGCGCGAACGCGGCGACGAGGGCCTTGTCCGTGTCATCGACGATGCGATGGCCAAGATCGAGGCGGTGCTGCCGGACGAGATCCGGCTCGCCCTGCGCGAAAGCTCGCTCTTCGCGCCGGCCTTCGGGGCGCACCCTGCCGTGACGATCTCGGAAGAAGCCCTGCGCCGCGCCATTCGTGAGAACAGGAAGGTGCGCCTTCACTACCGCGATCTCTCAGAACGCGAGACAAACCGCACGATCTGGCCCGTGCTTCTGGGTTATTTCGAGCGCACGCGCGGCCTGATGGCGTGGTGCGAGCTGCGCGGTGATTTCCGCCATTTCCGCACGGACAGGATGCTGGCGCTTGAAGTGCTCGATGCGCATCCCCCACGCCGCCGCGCCGTGCTGCTCAAGGAGTGGGAGCGCTCCATGGAGCACTACCGGCAGCAATGTTCGGGAGGATCCTGCGAGACTGCCCCCCAAGGGAAGCAACGACCCACGAAGCCGATTTAGCCGCGCTTAACCGGCGCCCAGAACGCGGTTGCCCTGAATTTCCAGCGCTCCGGCGGCAAGCAGGCGCAGGGTGAGCGGGTAGATGCGATGCTCTTCCTTGAGCACGCGCGCCCCCAGCGTTTCCTCGGTGTCGCTCTCCAACACCGGCACAGCGGCCTGAAGGATGATCGGCCCTTCATCCATGCCGGGGGTCACGAAATGGGTGGTGCAGCCATGCAGCTTCACCCCCGCTTCCAGCGCGCGGGCATGGGTATCAAGCCCCTTGAAGCTCGGCAACAGGGCAGGGTGGATATTGATCATCCGCCCCATCCAAGCCTCGCAGAAACCGGGTGTCAGCAGCCGCATGAAGCCCGCAAGGCACACGATTTCGACCTTGTGTGCCTCAAGTTCGGCCTGCATTGCGGCATCGAACGCGGCGCGATCCTTGCCATAGGTCTTATGCTCGATCACTGCCGTGGCGATGCCGGCCTCGCGGGCATAGGCCAGCCCCCCGGCATCCGCCTTGTTGGAGAGGACCAGCACGACCTCGGCAGGAAATCCGGGGGCCTTGGTGGCTTCATGAAGCGCAACCATGTTGGAACCACGCCCTGAAATCAGGATGGCGACGCGCTTCTTGGCCATAAAGAACCCCGGAAAATAACTTCAGGAACAGTATATTAGAAAAATATCAGAGGGAAAGCTCGCCAAAAGGACGAACCAGCGGCTCGCCTTCGGCCCGGATGATGGTGCCGACCTCGCTCACCGCCTCGCCGGCCGCACGCAGCGTCTCGGCAATGGCCGCAGCCTTGGCAGGCTCCACCACGATCACCATGCCGATGCCGCAGTTGAAGGTGCGCAGCATCTCGGCCTCGGCGACACCGCCTGTTTTGGCCAGCCAGCCGAACACAGGCGGCGGCGTGATCTTGGCGAGATCCAGCGAAACGCCGAAGCCTTCCGGCAGCACGCGGGGAATGTTGTCGATAAAGCCGCCGCCCGTGATATGCGCCAGCGCCTTGATCCCCTCGCCGGAAGGCGCGCGGATCGCGGCAAGCAGAGACTTCACATAGATACGGGTGGGCTCCAGCAGCGCTTCGCCCAAGCTCTTGCCCGGCGCGAAGGGGGCAGGGGCGTCCCAGCCAAGGCCCGCGCGCTCGACAATCTTGCGCACCAGCGAATAGCCGTTGGAATGCACACCGGAAGAGGCGAGGCCGAGAAGGACGTCGCCCTCGTTGATCGCATCGAGCTTGGGCAGCAGCTGGCCACGCTCCGCCGCGCCGACGGCAAAACCCGCAAGGTCATAATCACCGCGCGCATAAAGGCCCGGCATTTCGGCGGTTTCCCCGCCGATCAGCGCCGCGCCCGAGAGCTGGCAGCCCGCCGCGATGCCCTTGACGATGGCAACGCCCAACTCCGGCGTCAGCTTGCCGGTGGCGAAGTAGTCGAGGAAGAACAGGGGCTCTGCTCCCTGCACCACGAGATCATTCACGCACATCGCCACCAGATCGATACCGATGGTGTCATGCTTGCCGCTCTCGATGGCGATTTTCACCTTGGTGCCGACGCCGTCATTGGCGGCCACGAGGATCGGGTCCTTGAAACCGGCGGCCTTGAGGTCGAACAGCCCACCGAACCCGCCGATCTCGGCATCCGCGCCGGGGCGGCGCGTAGCGCGCACCAGCGGCTTGATGTCCTCGACCATGGCATTGCCGGCGTCGATATCGACACCCGCATCGGCATAGGTCAGACCCTTCTTCTCGTCAGACATGTCAACTCCGGCGCAACGTCATTCGTCTTCTGGAACAAGCCCATTGCGCCTCAAAAAGCAACCGTGGAGACAGGCTTTTCACGCGACTTTCCGGCAGGGGCGCGCCACAGCCTTGCCTTGGGCGGGGCTTGAGGCACAATCACCGGCATGACGTTGCCCAATGCCCTGACCTTCGCTCGGCTCTGTTCCATTCCGGCCATTCTGCTGCTGATCCATGGACAGCGCTTCGGTGCGGCTTTCATCCTGTTCGTGCTGGCCGGCATCACCGATGCGCTGGATGGCTGGGTGGCCCGCCGCTTCGACATGAAGAGCGAGGTCGGCGCCTATCTCGATGCGCTGGCCGACAAATCCCTCATTGCGGCCAGCCTCATCACGCTGGAGGTGGTGGGGCTGGTGCCGCTGTGGCTGCTTGTGCTGGTGCTCTTTCGGGATGCGATGATCGTGGGGGCGGTGGCCATCGCCTGGCTGATGGATAACCCCATTCCCATTGATCCCTTGCGGGTTTCGAAAGCCAATACCGCCCTTCAGATCGGGCTGGTGGCGGCCACGCTGGCGGTACCGGGCATACCGATGCCCGCGCTCGAACAATTGCTGCCGCTGTTCCAGATCATGGTCGCGGCCTTGACGACGCTTTCCGTCGCCGCCTATTTCGCGGTCTGGTTCCGCCACATGTCGTGATCCCGGAGGAGAGACGCATGACGCTGCAACGGCAGATTCTCTTCTGGCTCGCCTGCCTTTCCGGCTTCATCGGCTTCGTCTGGCTGTTCCACACGATTCTGACGCCCTTTGTCGCCGCGCTGATCCTCGCCTATCTGATGGACCCGCTGGTGGACCGGCTGGAAAAGCTGGGCCTGTCGCGCACCATGGCGACAGCAGGCGGCCTGGTGATCTTCCTGATTGTTTTCGTGCTGGCCGTGCTGGCGGTGGCCCCGCTGCTGTTCAACCAGCTCTCGGCTTTCATTGCCAAGGCACCTGAATACGTGCAGCGCCTGCAAACCCTGCTGGCGGAGAATGGCGGCTGGATCATCGAGCGCATCGGCGGGCCGGAGCGCCTGCAGGAGATCCGCACGCAGCTCGGCGCATCGGCGGGGGAGGCGGCCAAGCTCGCGGGTGGCTTTGTCACCTCGCTGCTCTCGGGCGGGCAGGTTCTGGTCTCGATCCTCTCGCTGCTCGTGCTGACCCCGGTGATCGCCTTCTATCTCGTCATTGACTGGGACCATATGATCGCCAAGGTCGATGGCTGGCTGCCGCGTCGTCAGGCGCCCACCATCCGCCAGCTCGCCCGCGAGATGGACCAGTCCGTGGCCGACTTCCTGCGCGGACAGGCGCTGCTATGCTTCCTGCTCGGTCTGTTCTACGCCATCGCGCTCTCGGTCGCCGGGCTGCATTTCGGCTTCATTATCGGCATTCTCACCGGCATCCTCAGCTTCATCCCCTATGTCGGCTCGCTCACCGGCTTCATGCTCTCCATGGGCGTTGCGGTGGCGCAGTTCTGGCCGGATTGGATGATGATCATCGTCATCGCGGTCATTTTCGGCGTGGGCCAGTTTCTGGAAGGCAATGTGCTTCAGCCGCGTCTGCTGGGCCATGCGCTGGGGGTTCACCCGGTCTGGCTGATGTTCGCGCTGCTGGCCTTCGGCTCGCTCTTCGGCTTTGTCGGCGTCATGCTGGCAGTGCCGCTTGCGGCCATCATCGGGGTGTTGGTGCGCTTTGCGCTGCGCCAGTATCTCGCCAGCCCGCTTTACAGCGGCACCGGTGCGCCGGTGCGCCCCGCCAGCCCGGAGACGGACGCGTGAGCCTTCAGCTCCCGCTGCCGCTGGACAGCCTGCCGCGCTATGGCCGCGAGGATTTCCTTGTCGGCAAGCCGAACGAGGCCGCCTTCGCCTATCTTGAACGCTGGCCGCGCTGGCTGGCACCGGCCGCGCTGCTGATCGGCCCGGAAGGCTCTGGCAAGACGCATCTGGCCGCCATCTTCGCCGAGCAATCCGAAGCGCAGGTGATGCGCGCCGATCGCCTGACCCGCGAAACCGTTCCGCTGCTCGCGCAGGCGAGGGCGCTCGTGTTGGAGGATGCCGATCGCTTCCCGCCAGAGGAGGCGGCGCTGTTTCACCTGCTGAATCTGGCGCGCGAAACCGGTGTTTTCGTGATCCTCACCGCGCGCGATGTGCCGGAGAACTGGGGCGTGAAAACCCCGGACCTTCTCTCGCGCCTGCGCCGCGAACCGCGCCTTGAGCTGCACGAACCGGATGATGCGCTGCTCGGCGCACTGTTTCTCAAACATTTTGCCGATCGCCAGATCGCGCTGGAGGCCGCTGTCGCCCGCTATGCCCTGGCGCGCATCGAGCGCTCCTATGCCGGGGTGCAGAACCTCGTTGCCGCCCTCGATCGCGAATCCCTCATCCGCAAGAAGCCGGTCACGCGGGCGCTGGTGGCCGAAGTGCTGGGCGAGGGTGCCAGCGCGGAGAATGACGATCAGCCGGAATAGGCGCGTTTGCTCGTTCTTTTTTCACCCTGCCGCGCCTTCAGCCCGCAAAATGTGACAAAACACCTTCCTCTGTCATCCGGATGTCATAGTCTGCTGGCCGGAATCCCCGCAGCATTGCCACCGGACAGGAACGCCAGAATATGCCCATCTCCCAGGATGTCAGCGGAATGAGTGCCGAAGCGCTGGCCCGGCACCCCTCGCGCTTCGTCAACCGGGAGCTGAGCTGGCTCCAGTTCAACCGCCGCGTC
>JAIUNQ010000070.1 GCA_020161475.1 Pseudomonadota bacterium
CGCGCATGAGCCGCTTTGTTACAGGCTTCGGAAAATAAATCACGCGGGATCACAGAAGCGTGAAGGGCGTAACGCAAGCCCCCCTGCCTCCGAAAGGGTGGATACGAGGCCGGTGGTCGGTCTCGAACATTTACGGAGACCCCCCATGGACCGTCGTACTCTTGGCCTCGCCCTTGCCGCCTCGCTCACCTCTGCCCTCGCCCTCTCCGCACCCGCCGCCGCGCAGGACAAGATGGCCGGCAAGGAGAAGTGCTACGGCGTGGCGCTGAAGGGCCAGAACGATTGCGCCGCCGGTGCCGGCACCACCTGCGCGGGCACCTCGAAGGTCGATTATCAGGGCAATGCCTGGAAGTCGGTTCCCTCGGGCACCTGCATGAAGACCGCCTCGAAGACCTCGCCGACCGGCTTCGGCCAGATGGCAGCGTTCAAAGAGAAGATGTGATCTTCCGCCGCTGATTTCAAAGTGGTCCTTCGGCGCCCCAAGGAGGCGATGATGACAGTCCCCCGCCATCTTTCGTCTTTTGGCGCCGAAGGGTTCGGCGCGGGCAGGTTCCCCCCGGAGCTTCCCGCCCGCGCCGGAATCGGCTTCAAACCCCAGCATTTCGACGAGCTGATCGCTCAGGCGCATCGCATCGGCTTCATCGAAGTGCATGCCGAGAATTACATGGGGGACGGCGGCCTGCCGCTCGCCCGGTTGAGCGCGCTCAGGGAGCGTTTCCCGCTCTCCCTGCACGGTGTGGGCCTGTCGATCGGCGGGGAGGCGCCGCTGAATGAGGAGCATCTCGCCCGCCTTGCCCGGCTGGTGGAGCGCTTTGCGCCCCAGAGCTTCTCGGAGCATCTCGCGTGGTCCACGCACGACGATGCCTATCTCAACGATCTGCTGCCCGTGGCCTATGACGCACCGACGCTGGCGCGGGTGGTGGAGCATGTGGACCGGGTGCAAAGCCGCCTGAAGCGCCAGATGCTGCTGGAAAATCCCTCGACCTATGTGGCGTTCCGCCAGAGCAGCTATGACGAGATCGACTTCATCCGCGAGGTCGCGCGGCGTTCGGGCTGCGGACTGCTGCTGGATGTGAACAACGTCATGGTGAGCGCCACCAACCACGGGCGCAATCCCTTCCAGTATATCAAGGACTTCCCGGTGGAGCTTGTGAAAGAGATTCACCTCGGCGGCTATGCCGAAGCACAGGATAGCCTCGGCGCGCGCCTGCTGATCGATGCGCATGACAGCGCCGTGGCAGAGGATGTCTGGCCGCTTTATCGCGCCACACTCGCCCGCACCGGACCGGTGGCGACGCTGATCGAATGGGACAATGATGTGCCCGATTTCGCCGTGCTGGCGACGGAAGCTGCCCGCGCTGAGGCCGAGATGCGCGCCATTGCGTCGGGAGCGGCAGCATGAGCCTGAATGCAAGCCTGCAAAGCCGCTTCCGGCAGGCGCTGCTCGATCCTGAGACCGCCGTGCCGCCGGAGGTGACGAGCTGGAACGGCTCGGACCCGGCTCAGCGCTTCGCGGTCTATCGCAACAATGTCACGGTCTCGCTGATCGAGGCGCTGGGGGCGACCTTCCCCACCGTCAAGGCCATGGTGGGGGAGGACTTCTTCCGCGACATGGCGCGGGTCTATCTGCGCGCGCACCCGCCTTCCTCCCCCATGATGGTGCGGTTTGGCGAGAGTTTTCCGGATTTTCTGGCTGGCTTCGCCCCTGTTGCCACCTTGGCTTACCTGCCCGATCTTGCCCGGCTGGAGGCCGCACGGCGCCGCGCTTTCCACGCGGCGGATGCCGCCTCGCTGTCCCCGGAGGATTTTGCCTCGCTCGATCCGGCCGCCCTCCCCGGTCTTGTCGTCACCCTACATCCCAGCCTTCAGGTTTTTTCAGCACGCCATGCGGCCGTCTCGCTCTGGGCGGCGCATCAGGGACAAGGTGCGCTGGAGGCGGTGGACCCGCATGTGCCCGAAGAAGCCTTGATCCTGCGCCCGATCTACGAGGTGGATATCGTTCCGCTGCCCCTCGGCGGCGCATCGTTTTTTGATGATCTGCGCGCGGGCTACCCCTTGGGCGAGGCCGCTACGCGGCTCGCGCCTGAAGCGGCGGCGCACCTGCCCCTGCTCATCAACACGCTGGTCCAATCCGGCGTCACCATTTCCTATGCCATTCAGAAGGATACCGGCCCATGATGCGGCTTGTCGAACGCTTCAACGCGCTCTGCGCACAGGTGCCGCTGGGGTTGACCCTGCTCATCGCCCGATTGGGGATTGCCGGCGTGTTCTGGCGATCGGGCCAGACCAAGGTGGCCGGTTTTGCGCTCGATCCCCTTGCCGGGCGGTTCGAACTGGGCTGGCCACGCTTTTCCGACAGCGCGATTGATCTGTTCCGGGATGAATATCGCGTTCCGCTGCTGTCCCCCGAGGTGGCAGCAACGCTCGCGACGCTGGCCGAGCACGTGTTTCCGATGCTGCTGGTGCTGGGCCTTGCCACCCGCGCCTCGGCGCTGGCGCTGCTGGGGATGACGCTGGTGATCCAGATCTTCGTCTATCCCGATGCCTGGCCGACGCATGGAACATGGGCGGCGGTGTTGCTGGTTCTGGTTCGTTTCGGTGCCGGGGCGATCTCGCTCGATCACCTGCTGGCGCGCCGCCACATCAGCTTTTCAGCTTGAGGATGGGGCGGGCGTAGAGCTTTTCCAGGATCAGCGAAACCGCGCCCCGCACCCAGGCCTCCACCGGCCAGTCGTGCACCACGATCTCGCAGGCTTCGTCGCCTCGCTTGATCGAATGGTGCCGAACCGCCTCGATCATGGCCTCGCCGAACAGATCATATGCGCGCACCCCCGGCCCCGCCACGATGATGCGCGAGGGGTCCATCAGGTTGATGACGTTGGCAATGCCAACCCCCAAGGCCTCGCCTGCCTGCGCGAACACGGTGCGCAGGCCGGCATGCCCTGCCCGGGCCTCCGCCGCTGCCGCCTGCAAGGCCTTGCCGGTGCCGTGAATCTCATCGTCCGGCGGCAGGGTCATATGCTCTCTGGCCTTGGCGACAATGGCAGACTCCGCCGCATAAGCCTCCACGCAGCCGTGCTGGCCGCAGTGGCACTGCGGGCCGTGCCAGTCGATCTTCATGTGACCGAATTCCGCGCCCAGCCGATGCGCCCCCCGATGCAGGACACCGTTGACGAATATGCCCATGCCAATGCCGTAACCGACCAGAACGACGGCGAAATTATCGACATCCCGCCCTTGCCCGAACCAGCGTTCCGCCAATGCGAGGAGATTGGCATCGCTATCCACGGTGACGGGTAGGTCGAGACGCGCCTGAAGCATGGCAGCAAAGCTCTGCGTGGTTTCTCCGCTCAGCAAGGGGCTGCGCGTGGTGCCGCCCTGCGTCAGGTCTTCGATGACCGGCAGGCCGATGCCAACACCGGCAATCTCCTCCCGCTGGATTCCCGCCTGCGCGACAACGGCACCAAGGCCATCCTCCAGCATATGGCACAGGCTCTCGGTGCCCAGACGCCAAGGCCGGATCGGCAGGGTGAGCGTGGCGAGCGTATCCGCCCGCAGATTGGTGGCAACAACCGTCACGTCTTGCGCGGAAAGCTTCATGCCCACGACATAGGCGGCATTGGGATTGATGCGCAGCAGGCTGGTGGGACGACCGCGGGCCGAAACGACGCTCTCGGCGATGTCGTCATCGCGCAAAACGCCCTCGGCCATGAGAGCATTGACAGCGATGGAAACAGTGGAACGACTGAGGCCCGTTTTCTCGCAGATCACCTGCCGGGAGACCGGTTCAAGGCGACGCACGGTATCGACGATCCGGTAGCGATTGATCGCCCGAATCAGTTCGGTGTCGCCGGTGTCCACTTTAATCTGCATTCCTCATCCTGGGGATTCAGGCGACAGTGTTCACTAGTGCATATAACCATCCCGGGTTAATTGCCAATGACTTGCACCTTCAGATTTTCGTTGCACCGCCAACTGCATGGAGCTTGGTATCTGAATTATGCAGCCGATTGGACACAGATTATACTAGGGGTTGCAATTCAAATATTTTGCGGAAGATCAATCACCCGCAGTGGGCGTTTTCGGGCAACAATTTCCGAATTTGCCGCGAAATTGAAGCCGGGCGCTTTATTGAAAGCGCACGCGCACAATTGCGGTTTGACCGCGGGAATCCACCACACTGATCTGCGAAAAGCCTTTTCCCTTCGGCTCCAGATCAAAATGACGGCGTGACACAGCTTCCGCGACAGGGGTGCCGTCCAGCAGGCAGGTGTAAGGCCCGACGCCGCCCTGAAGCTTGATCGCCAGTGCCGTCCGCCCCTCCACTTCCGAGGCCGCCAGATCAATGCTCGCGCCATCCGGCGGAAACGCGATGCTGAGCGGCTGATCGGCCAGCGCAGACAGTGTCTTGGGCTGATCCTTGCGCAGATGACGCAAGGGGGGCGGTAGTTGCGCATTGCTCGCCACGAGCGCATCCGGCGGGCGCGGGCCGATTCCGGGCTGAAGGCCGATGCGAGCGAAGGCATCGAAGAGGATGGGCGCGGCCACCTTGCGGCCCACCAGCCCCGGCACAGCGGCATTGTCTGCGCGACCCACCCAGACACCAATGGTGTGGCGGCGATCGAACCCCACTGCAAAAGCATCGCGATAGCCATAGGATGTGCCGGTTTTGAAGGCGATGCGCCCGCTGGCACCATTATCGGGCGGGGGAGCAAAGCGCAGGATATCCGCGACATACCAAGCCGGAACGCTCCCGAAGAGGCGGATGCCGGATGCCACAGCCTGCGGGCGCTCCTGCGCGGGAATCATCTCGCCGCCTCGCGCGAGGCCCGCAAACAGGGTGGTGAGATCCTGAAGGGTTATGCCCAACCCACCGAGCGCCACAGCGAGACCGGGCGCCGCCAGATCACCACTCGCGGTGGTGCGCGGCATCTGGATATCCGCGCCGCTTTCCTTGAGGCGGGTGATGAAGCGCTGCGGGCCATAGGCCGAGAGAAGATCGACAACCGGCAGATTGAGCGACATTTGCAGCGCCTGCCGGGCGCTCACCATGCCCTGAAAACCGGGGTCAAAATTCTCCGGCGCATAGCCGGAGAAGCGCATGGGGCGGTCTTCCAGCATGGTTTCGGGGTGGGCGAGGCCATCCTCAAAGGCCAAGGCGTAGATGAAGGGCTTGAGCGCGGAGCCGGGCGAGCGTATCGCCCGCGTCAGATCCATACCGCCGGCGCGATCCGAGGCGAGGTATTCCGCCCCGCCGATCGAGGCGCGCACGGCGCCGGTCGCGTGCTCGATCACCACAATCGCAACCGAAAGCTTCGGTCCCAGTGCCTCCGCGCGCTCACGCGCGAGATGCGCGAGATTGGCCTGCCAATCCCGATCCAGCGTGGTCGCGATGCGCCGCGCAGCAGGGTTTTCCGCCATCAACGCCTCGGCGCGGTGGGCCGCGTGCTGGGGGAAGGCATGGCGTGCCTCCGGGAGGCTCTCATCCCGCGCGCGGGCAACTTCCGGCGCGGGCAGCGTGCCCGCCGCTTCGATCCGCGCGAGCACCATGGCGCGGGCGCGCTCGGCGGCGCGCGGGTGACGATCCGGACGGCGTGTTTCCGGCGATTGGGGAATGGCGACGAGAAGCGCCGCCTGTGCTGTGGACAAGCGATGGGGCTCGCGCCCGAAATAGGCCAAGGACGCCGCCCGCAGGCCCTCAAGATTGCCGCCGAAGGGGGCAAGGCTCAGATAAAGATCGAGGATCGCCTTCTTACCGAGGCGGTTTTCCAGCTCCACGGCGCGGGCCATCTGGCGCAGTTTCGCGCCCAGCGAGCGGGCCTCGCGCGGCTCCGCCAGACGCGCCACCTGCATGGAAAGCGTGGAGCCGCCAGAGACGATGCGGCCGGAGCGCAGCATCTGCCAGCCCGCGCGCACGAGTGCCACGGGGTCCACGCCCGAATGCTGCCAGAAGCGGCGGTCCTCATAGGCGATCAGCATGGCGAGATAGCGCGGGTCCACCTCTTCCGCCGTGATCGGCAGACGCCAGCGCCCGCTCGCCATGGCAAAGGGTCGTAAGAGCTTGCCGTTGCGGTCCAGCACCACGGCGGAGCGCTCCTCCAGCGCGGCCAGATCGAGCGGGGGCAGGCTCGCGGCATAGAGCCGAAAGCCGCCCCAGATCAGCCCAAGCGCGAGCACCGGCAGGGCAAGCCCCGCCGCGAGCACACGCAAAGGCCGAGACACGCCCATCAGCGCACTCCCTTTTTCACGCATTTTGTTTCGCAAAACCGGTTCCCACTTTTGCGCAAAATGCTACCGCACGCGCTCAATGGTAGCCGCGCCGAAGGCGGTGCGACCGAAGCGCTCAGGCCGGTACATGTCTTCCGCAATCGCCGCCGGGTAGGTGTAGGTGCCCGGCGTGACAGCGCGCAAGATGTAGGCGACGACCAACGGCGCGTTCTTCTGGCCCGGCTCATCCTCGAAAGCCGCCACGAAGCGATCATCGCGCGCTTCAGTGCTGGCGGGGGTATCGAGTTCACCGAGGAAGCTCAGCCCCTCCGTGGAGGCCGCACCGCCAAGGCTCGCGTTTTCGATTTCCAGCCCCGCCGGCAGCGGGTCCACCACCAGGAGGCGCGCACGCTGGGGCGCCGTGCGGGCAATGGTGAGGCGCACGACGTAGCGCTCGTTCTGCTTGAGCGCACCAAGGTTCGCCTTCTCGCCCTTCATCGTGAAGATGTCGCGCTCAACCATGTAGCCCTCTTTGGCCGGGCCTTCCGGTTTGAGCGGAATGCCCGAGATAGAGAGCGTAACGCGCGCGTCGGTCGTGCCCTCGTTTTTCAGGGTGAGCGGGTTGGCCTCCAGCTTGGCCTCAGACAGCGTGCGGTTGAACGCGCCCTTCATCGGCTGGCCGTTGACCGCCAGCGTGAAGCCCTCGGCCTCTTTGGCGAGCGCCTGCGCGGCCAGCACCATCCAGGTCTGCTCCTGCGTGGAGGTGTAACGGGAGGAGGCGCGCAAGCGGTCCACCTCACCAGAGAGACGCACGAGCTGCGTGCGCTCCGTGTTTGCTTCCGCCATCAGGGCCAGCAGGCCCGCGCCGTCACGCAGTTTGGAGCCGTAGTCCGCGCGCCAGCTCTGGGTTTCCTTCTCTGCCGAGTAGCCGGAAATGGCGGCATCGAAGGCCGCTTTCGCGCGGGTGCGATCCCCCAGCAGCGCGAGCGCCGCGCCGAGCTGCCCCTTGGCCAAGGGCGAGGCGAAATCGCCCATCTTGTTGTCCGAGAGGTAGCGCAGATCGCCCATGATGGGGCGGCCATTGCGGGCCAGAACATAAATGGCATAGGCAAGGCCCGAGGCTTCCTCGGCCCGTACATCGCCCGCGTTCACCACCTTGTTGCGCAGGTTATCGAGCGCCAGCGTGAAGCCCACCTGCGGCACCGCGAAGTTCCTCTCCCGCGCTCGGGTGAGGAAATCGGTCACGAAGGCATCGAGCCAAAGGTCATCCCCGCCGATGCCCCAGAGGCCGAAACCGCCGTTGGAGCCTTGCCGCGCCAGCACACGCTCGATGGCGCCCTTGATGCGATCATCAAGATTGTCATCCAGCCCCAAGGCCTCGAGGCTGGCGAGGCGGTTGGCATAAAGCAGCGGCAGCGCGCGGCTCACGGTCTGCTCGGTGCAGCCATAGGGATAGCGATCGAGCGAGGCGAGCAAGGCCGCCGCATCCAGCCCCGCAAAGGGGGATGCCGCCACCGAAACAGCGCCGGAACGCGGCACGAGATCGCCCAGCAGATCCTTCGAGATTTCAAGGCTCTGCCCGCCGGGCAGCGGGCGCACAATGCGGCTGACCAGCGTGGGCGCGGAGGATTTGACCGGCACTTTGAGCGTCTGCGCCAGCGATGTGTTCGGCCCTTTGAGGGTCAGCGTGATTTCCGCGACGCCCAACCCTGCGCCGAGGATCGGCAGATGCGCCTCGGTCTTCCTGCCCTTCTCCAGCTTGATCTTGCGCAGCGCGGGGTCAAGCTCGGCAGAAAGCGGGCCTTTCAGGTCCACATCGAGGGCATATTCGCCCGTCTCGCCTTCCACATTGTTGATCTCGACAAAGAGGCGCGAGCGGTCGCCCAAGCTGAGGAAGCGCGGGGTTGTGGCCTGCACCACGATGGGATCACGCACGATGACATCACTATTGGCTTCGCCGACACGATCCTTGGACCATGCCACCGCCATGAGGCGCACGGTGCCGTTGAAGGCGGGCAGATCGAAGCTGATCTTCGCCACGCCATCCGCGCCTACCTTCACAACGCCGGAGAAGCGCGCGAGGGGCTCCTGCGTCGGCTTTTCGCCCTTCATCTCCGGGGCTGCGTCACCGCCCGAGCGTATCGCGCCCTTGGTGCCCTGCATGCCGTCAATCAGGTAGCCGTAAAGGTCGCGCCATTCGCCGGACATCTGGCGCTGGCCAAAGAGATAGCCGGAGGCATCCGGGCTTTGGTAGCGCGTCAGGTTCAAGATGCCGACATCGACCGCCGCAAGCGTGACGAAAGCCTCTTCACCCGATTTCAGGTTGGCGATCTTGAGCGGCACCTCCAGTTGCCCCCGCGGGCGCACCATCTGCGGCGCATTGAGCGACACGGAGAGCTTGCGCGCCTCGCGGTCAATGCCGAACCACGACAGACCGATGGCCCGCCCCGGCATGCGCTTGGCGGAAGCATCGAGCGGGCGATGCGCCAGCGCGACGAGATAGGCCCCCGCGCCCCAATCCTTGCCCACGGGAAGCGAAACGGTGCTGCCGCCTTCGGCGATGGTCACGGTCTTGATCTCGACCAAGCGGTCGGAGACCACGGCGAGGGTCGCGGTTCCGGCAAAGCGGGCGTTCAGACGCACCTGCATGGTGTCGCCTGCGGCATAGGCCTTCTTGTCCAGCACAAGATCGGCCATATCCGGCGTATCAGCGCGGCTATCTGCCACATAACCGGCCGTGAATTCAAAGGCGGTTTCGGCATCCTCGCCGCGCACCTCGATGCGGTAGGTGCCCCAGCCCACCTTGGCGGCGATCTCGGCCTCGGCGTTCTCCACCGTCGCGATTTCGCCGTCCGCCACGCGCCGGGTAGATTTGATGCCCTCGTATGCCCAGCGGCCATCCTTGAAATACCACTGATAATTCTTGGAGATGCGCGAGAGCTGCCATTTCAGCCCCTTTTTGGCGAGGCGCTTGCCGTCCCCCGTGGCCATCACCACGCCGAACTTCGCCATGGAGCCTTCGGCCAGCTCATCGTCCTTGAAGAGCGGCTTGACGCCGATCACCGCGCCCTTGGGCAGAATGGGCAGCGTCACCATGCGGGTCACACCGCGCCCGCCCGCCTCCGAGGCCGTCACCGCGATTTCCGCTTCCAGCGGCAGGTTGGTTTCCGGCTCTTTCAGTTCGATCGCGAGGGTGGTCTGCCCCTTGTCGTTGGTGGTGGGGCGCTCCTCGGCTTCCGTCTTGATCGCCTCGATGGGCTCATCCGTCAGGCCAATGCGATAGCCCTCCAGCCCCGGAATGCCGCTTTGTTTCGCCACGCGCACGGTGGCATCGGCGGAAACGGTCAGCCCTGCCCCCGGCGCGCCATAGAGATAGCGCACGGCGACATCGAGTTCCGCTGCTTGGCCCGATTTGACAGCTTTCGCCTTGGGGACAAGGTTCACCTCCAGCCGTTCGGGCACGTAATCATCCACGAGGAAGGTGGCCTCGCCGATGGCGGGGCGCTTGGGGTCGGTGAAGACCTGCGCGCGCCATGTGCCGACCGGCGCCCCGCCCAGCAGCGGCACGGAGAGCGCGCGCCCGCCCGCGCCCTGATCTTCCACAACGGAGCGGCGATATTCCATGCCGTCAGGCCGCTTGACGATGAGTGTGAGCGGCATCCCCGTCACCGCCGCACCCTTGGCGTCGCGCAGCACGGCGGCGAGATGCACGGTTTCGCCGGGGCGATAGACACCCCGCTCGGCATAGATGAAAGCGTCCAGCCCCTTGGGGGCGATGCGCCCGGAAACGCCGCGATCGGACAGGTCGAAGGCGGTCTGCTGCACATCGAGGAAGCCGTAATCCTCGCCCAGCGTTGCGGTCACGAGGCCCGGCGCAAGGCCCCCCTCCCCGCGCGAGAGCCCGGCATCGAAGCGGGCATAGCCCTCGCCATTGGTCTTGGCGGTGCCGAGGATTTCGTTGTTCTTCGCCAGCAGGCGAATTTCGCTGCCGGAGACCGGCTTCGCATCAGCCAGATTCTTGACGATGACATGCACGCCATCCGGCCCGTTGAAGGCCGTGATGCCCAGATCGGAGACGACAAACCACTGGGTGGAGACGGGATCGGGGTCATAATCGCCCTCACCGCTCTCGCTGCGCTTCTTGAAATCGCCCGCCTTGGCGGCGAGCAGGTAGACGCCCGGCTCCAGCTTGCCGACCGCTTCCCCCACCGGAAAGGCCGTGGTGACATCGCGGTTGAGCTGGGTTTTCACCGCCATAGTGCCTTCCCACACCTTGGCGCCGGTTTCATTCATCACCTTGTTGATCGCCTCGTTTTCCATCTGGCCGAGGAAATCCGAGCTCCGCACCGTGTTGATCAGGTTGCGATCCCCCACGCGCATGATGCGGATGGCGACGCTCTCAGTGTTGACGGAGGTGAGCGGTATGCCCTGCTGGGCCGTGCGCGGCAGCACATAGGTTTTGCCCGAAGCGCGCACGGAGGGCGTGCGATCACGCACATAAATGTCGTAATCGGCGTTTTTTAGCAGGCTCTCGCCGAGAATGGCAGAGGGAATGCCCTGCCGCAAGACGATGCCATAGCGCTCGCCGTGGCGCAGGCCTTCCACGCAGAGCTGGCTCTCCTCGGCCGTGACAGCGAAATCACCTTGCCCGGTGATGGCGACATAGGGCGCGAAATCGACCTTGCCGCGCCCCAGCGGCTCGGAGAACGTGAAGCAGGCGCGCGGGGTCGCGGAATCCGCATCCGTATTGTTGCCGGTGAGGCGGAAGCCGCGCTGCTCACGCAGGGCTTCATAGGTCTTGCGAACCTCCGGCTTGTCCTCATTCTCAAGGCTCAGGCGATAGGCCGTCAGCGCGGGGCGCCACATCTCGCGCCATTCGAAGATCTCGCCCAGCAGAGCGAGGGTGGTGGCTTCCTCCGGCTTGGTGCGCGCGCGGGTATAGGCGATGTAGGCGGCAGCCGTTGCGCGCTCCTGCATGTCATAGCGCTCGCGCCAGTCCTTCGGCTCCAGCTTGCGCGCCGCGCGGGCCAGCAAGCGCCAGCCACCGATGTTGTTGGGCTGGGCGACGATGGCCTGATTGGCGAGCGGAATCGCGCTGCGGGGGTTGT
>JAIUNQ010000071.1 GCA_020161475.1 Pseudomonadota bacterium
CAGAACTTCTACGTCACCGGCGGCGTGCTGTTCGATATGGACTACTACCTCACCCAGCGCGTGACCAAGGGCCGCGATTCCGGCATCTGGAACGTGTCCGGCACCATGCTCGGCCTTGGCTACAAGGATGAGTGCACGGATCTCTCGCTCACCTACACGCGCACCAACTATGATTACCTGAGCGGCACGAACCAGAGCAGCTCGACCTACATGGTGCGCCTGCAGCTCAAGGACCTCGGCGAGGCCAATCTTTCCAAGCGTTTGACGAGCCAGTGATGCGCCCTGTTTCCAGCCTTTCTTTCCGTCTTGCCTGTTCGGCTCTGGCTCTGGCCGGTGCGCTTGCGCTTTCGGCGCCCGCCGCACAGGCGCAGGGCATTGTCGCGCAGGTCAACAACCGCGCCATCACCTCGCTGGATGTCGCCCAGCGCGTGCGAATCGCCGCCATGATCGAGCGTCGCCGCATTGGCACCAAGGAGGCTCTTGAGGAACTGATCGATGATCAGGCCAAGGTGGTGGAGGCCTCCCGCGTGGGCTACCGCGTCACCGAGGAAGGCGTTGAAGCCGAGCTGCTGAAGATCGCCAAGTCCAACGGGCAGAGCCTGCGCCAGTTCGAGGATACGCTGCGCCGCTCCGGGCTTGAGCCGACCGCCGTGCGCGACAAGCTGCGGGCCAATATCGCCTGGCAGGCGCTGCTGCGTGACCGCGCGAAGCTGGGCACCAATGTGTCCCGCTCGGAGCTTGAAAGCGCCTCTGCCGAGCGTCGCCGCACGGAAAAAGTGATTGAATATACCCTCATTCCGGTCGTCTTCATTGTGCCGCCGGGCTCCTCGCCCGGTGCGCGCGCTGCGGCGGCCAATGCGGCTCGCTCGCGCTTCACCGGCTGCGATGATGGCTTTGATGCCATGCGCTCGATCCCCGATGTCGTGATCCGCCCCTCCACGATCCGCCGCTCGACGGATCTGTCCAAGCCGTTGCAGGCCGTCTTCGAGAAGACCCCGGTGGGCCGCATGACGCCCCCGGCGGCAGGCGAGCAGGGCATCGAGATCATCGCCGTGTGCGGCAAGCGCGATATGAGCAACTCCGAGGCGACGGACCTGGCCGCTGTGGCCGATGAACTCGGCGAAAAGAAAATCCAGTCCTCGACCAAGGCCTATCTCGCGGAACTCCGCAAGAAGGTGACGATCCGGTATCATCGCTGAGGATGAGCGACGAGCTGCCGCCGCTGCGTGAGGTTATCCGCGCCCATGGGCTGGATGCCAAGAAATCGCTGGGTCAGAACTTCCTGCTGGACCTGAACATCACCAACAAGATCGCGCGGCTTGCCGGGCCGCTCGATAGCCATGTTGTGATTGAGGTCGGCCCCGGTCCCGGTGGTTTGACGCGGGCGCTGCTTTCCAACAATGCCGCCCATGTCATTGCGATTGAACGCGATTCGCGCTGCATCGCCGCGCTGGAAGAGGTTGGATCCGCCTACCCCGGCCGCCTCACCCTGATCGAGGCCGATGCGCTGGCTTTTGACCCGGTGCCGCTGCTGGCCGGGCGCCGCGCCAAGATTGTCGCGAACCTGCCCTACAACATCGGCACGCAGCTTTTGATCGGCTGGCTGCGCCAGAACCCCTGGCCGCCGTTCTGGGACAGCCTGACGCTGATGTTCCAGAAGGAGGTCGCCAAGCGCATTACCGCGACGCCGGCAGAGAAAGACGATTGGGGTCGCCTCGGCATCCTGTCCAACTGGCGCTGTACCACGAGAATCCTGTTCGATCTGCCCGGTGCCGCTTTCACGCCGCCGCCCAAGGTCACGTCTTCGGTGGTGCATCTGGTGCCGCGTCCTGACCCGGAGGATGCGCCGCTGGACGCCGTTGAGCGCATCACGGCCGCCGCCTTCGCGCAGCGCCGCAAGATGCTGCGTCAGAGCCTGAAGGGCGTGGGTGACCTCGCCGCGCTATTGGATGCTGCGGGGCTCGACGGCTCCGAGCGCCCGGAGACCCTGCCCGTTCAGGCGTTTCTGGCCATGGCGCGCGCGCTGTAATCAGCTCAGGCGTGCAGCTTCTGCGGCCAGCTCGGCATTCAGGCGCGCAATCTCCTCGCCCAACTGGGTCTGGCGGTGGCGTTTCATGCGCTCCACGGCAAGGATCTGCTTCAGCTCGCCGAAGCACTTTTCGATGTCCGCGTTGACGAGAACATAGTCGTAATCTCCCCAATGGGCGATTTCGCCCTCGGCATTCTTGAGGCGGCGCGCGATGACCGCATCGGTATCCTCGGCGCGGCGGCGCAGACGGCGCTCCAGCTCCGGGATCGACGGCGGCAGGATGAAGACGCTGACCACATCGGAGCGCATCTTCGTGTAGAGCTGCAAGGTGCCCTGCACGTCGATATCGAAGAGCACATCACGCCCTTCAGCGAGCGCCAGTTCCACCGGTCCGCGCGGCGTGCCGTAGAAATTGCCGTGAACCTCCGCCCACTCGAGCAGATCACCGCGGTCCCGCAGCGCCTCGAAGGCTTTGACCGAGAGGAAGTGATAGTGCACGCCGTCAACCTCGGAGGGGCGGCGCGGTCGCGTTGTCACCGAGACAGAGAGGCTGATATCCTTGTCGGACTGGAGCAGCAGCCGCGAAAGCGCCGATTTACCCGCCCCGGAGGGCGAAGAAATCACAAACATCACGCCGCGGCGGTCCGAGGCAAGCGGGTTCGAAGGCTGCGGCATGGTCTCCCCCGGCATCTCGGGTCAGAAATTCGGCACCGTCTTGGGCGCGTTGAGGTCGTAGGTCGAGCGGTCCAGCGACAGCCCCGAGCGCGGCGGCACCGCCGGGATCGCGCCCCGAGGGGGCGTTGCCGGGGCAGCGCCCGAGGGCGGCGCAGCGGGGTTGCCGGTGCCAGCGTCCGGCGTCTTGCTCTCCGGGGCGCGCTGAAGCTGCTGAAAGCCGGATTCAAAGCCGCGCGGCCCATCGGTGCCCGGCGTTGTGGCGGCCGGGTCGGTTGCGCCGGAGGCCGCGCGCTGCGCCTCGATCTGCCGCCAGCGGGCGACGTTGCGGTTATGCTGCTCAAGCGTTTCAGCGAAGACATGGCCGCCGGTGCCATCGGCCACGAAGAAGATTTCCTTCGTGCGCGAGGGGTTGGCGGTGGCTTCCAGCGCGGCCTTGCCGGGGTTGGCGATGGGGCCGGGCGGCAGGCCATTGATGGTGTAGGTGTTGTACGGCGTCGGCTTGTCGATATCCGCGCGGGAGATGGCACGGCCTAGCGTGCCCTTGCCGCCGACGATGCCATAGACAATCGTCGGGTCGGACTGGAGGCGCATGTTCTTGCCAAGGCGGTTGTAGAACACGCCCGCCACCCGCGTACGCTCATCGGCGCGCCCGGTTTCCTTCTCGACAATCGAGGCGAGAATCACGAGTTCGCGCGGGTTCTTGAGGGGCAGATCCTTGGCGCGACGGTTCCAGACGTCCTGAAGCACCTTGCGCTGGGCGGCCTGCATGCGGGCAATGAGCGCCGTGCGCGGTGTGCCACGATTGATCTTGTAGGTATCGGGCAGGAGCGAGCCTTCCGGCGGAACTTCACCGACATCACCGGTCAGCAGCGGGTTTTCCCGCAGGCGTTCGATGATCTGCTCGCTGGTCAGCCCTTCCGGGAAGGTCAGGGTATGCTCGATCGAGCGGCCCGAGGCGATGGTGTCGAGCACATCGCTCATGCTGGCCTGGCGCTGGAACAGGTATTCACCGGCCTTGGCGCGCTTCTTTCCACCTTCATCGAAGGAGAACTTCGACTGGATCTCGGTCATGATCATGGCGGCGTAGAAAAGGCCGGGACGCGAGATCACGCCCTCTTTTTCCAGCAGGTCGGCAATATCCTCGGTCGAGGCGCCGCGTTCGATGATCACGGTCTTGTCGGCGGCCAGCGGGCCCGGTACGCGGAATTCACGCGACATGTATGCGTAGCTGCCGGCAATGGCGAGCGCGAGCACCATCATCAGCGTCATCATGCCGGAAAACAGGGCGATGAGCCCGGCGCGGCGCTTTTTCTTTTTCGGGGCGGGCGGCGGCGGCGCGGCTTCAGCGGAGACGGAATCGCTGCTGCCCACGCGTTTGCGGGCAGAGAACCAACCCTTGCGCTCCGTTCCTTGCGTCGCGGTTTCCTCCGGACGCGCGGGATTCGGGGTTTCGGACGGGTTTTCCATGCGTATCTCCGGGGACACCGGGCCGGTAGTACCGCCCCAACTGACGAATCCGCCCCTCTTCTCTCAGAATTGTGGCGAAACGGCCAGTGGCCTTATGCGTGATAGCGCTTGAGCACGAGCGAAGCGTTGGTGCCACCGAAGCCGAAGGAGTTCGAAAGCGCCACTTCGATCGGACGCTTGCGGGCGACCTTGGGCACCAGATCGACATCGACGCTCACGCTCGGGTTGTCGAGATTGATGGTGGGCGGGGCCACCTGATCGCGTATGGCGAGCGTGGTGAAGATGGCCTCGATGGCGCCGGCCGCGCCGAGCAGATGCCCGGTCATGGATTTGGTCGAAGACATCGAGACCTTGGCGGCGTTGTCACCCAGAAGGCGCAGCGCCGCGTTCAGCTCGATCTCGTCGCCCAGCGGCGTCGAGGTGCCATGCGCGTTGATGTAATCGATATCAGCCGCAGTGACGCCCGCGCGCTTGAGGGCGGCGGACATGCAGCGGAAAGCGCCGTCACCATCCTCGCTCGGCGAGGTGATGTGGTAGGCGTCCCCGGACATGCCGTAGCCGACGACCTCAGCGTAGATCTTGGCACCGCGCGCCTTGGCGTGCTCAAGCTCTTCGAGGATGACGACGCCTGCCCCCTCGCCCATAACGAAGCCGTCACGGTCGGTATCATAGGGGCGCGAGGCCCGCTCGGGGGTGTCGTTGAATTTCGTGGACAGCGCCTTGCAGGCCGAAAAGCCAGCAATGGAAATGCGCGAGATGGGCGATTCCGTGCCCCCCGCGACCATCACATCCGCATCGCCCAGCGCAATCATGCGGGCACCATCGCCAATGGCGTGGGCACCGGTGGAGCAGGCGGTAACGACCGAATGGTTCGGTCCTTTCAGCCCATGTGCGATGGAGATGTAGCCGGAGGCCAGATTGATCAGCCGACCCGGAATGAAGAAGGGCGAGACACGACGCGGGCCCTTTTCGTTCAGCGTGATCGAGGTTTCGGCGATGCCGGTGAGCCCGCCGATACCGGAGCCGACGATAACGCCGGTGCGGCACTGATCCTCATGGGATGAGGGGTGCCAACCGGCGTCGTCCAGCGCTTGCTTGGCCGCAGCCATCGCAAAGACGATGAATTCATCGACCTTGCGCTGGTCCTTGGCATCCATCCAGTCATCGGGGCGGTAGGCGCCTTCGCCTTCACCGCGCGGAATGTAGCAGGCGATCTGGGCCGGAAGATCGGACACCTCAAAGGTGTCGATCCGACGAGCGCCAGACTTCCCGGCGAGAATCCCGTTCCAGGTGGTTTCCACCCCGCAACCCAGCGGCGTGACCATTCCCAGACCGGTGACGACAACCCGACGCAGCATATCCTTGCCGATGACTGGAGGGGCGGCCCTTAGGCCGCGTTCTTCTCGAGGAACTTCACGGCATCGCCAACGGTGACGATGGTTTCGGCGGCATCATCCGGGATTTCCACGCCGAACTCTTCCTCGAACGCCATGACGAGCTCGACGGTGTCGAGGCTGTCGGCGCCCAGATCGTCAATGAAGTTGGCGCTGTCGATCACCTTGTCGGCATCGACGCTGAGATGCTCGATGACAATCTTCTTCACGCGCTCAGCGACATCGCTCATGGTGAACCCTTCTCTCTCAAAACTCGTGTTACCGGTTTTATCCGGCAGGTTGTGGCGGCCAGCAAGGCCGACCTATCGGGAGGCAAAGCCACGCCGCCAGATTTGGGCGTGGCGCGCTCGACCCGCGTTTTCCCTTCCAAAGCTGGAAGCGAAAGTCAACGCATCAGCATCAAGCGGACGGCAATTTTTACACAGTGTTAACGTTTCATCGCCGGGCGGGGAGGCGAATCCCTGTCCGGCGCAAGTGCTTTGCAACGCTGGGTTAAATGCGCGCCATGCCGCCGTTGACGTGCAGGGTCTGCCCGTTCACGTAGGCGGCTTCCGTGGTGGCAAGAAAAGCGACGGCAGAAGCGATTTCCGCGCCCGTGCCCATGCGGCCAGCGGGAATCGAGCTCATGATGCCCTCACGCTGCTTCTCGTTCAGGGCGTCGGTCATGGCCGATTCAATGAAGCCGGGGGCCACGCAATTGACCGTGATGCCGCGCGAGGCGACCTCAGCGGCCAGCGATTTCGTCATGCCGATCATGCCGGCCTTGGCGGCGCAATAATTCGCCTGCCCCGGATTGCCGGTGACGCCAACCACCGAGGTGATGCCGATGATGCGGCCGAAGCGGCGCTTCATCATGCCCTTCACGGCGGCGCGCGCCAGAATGAAGCTGGAGGTGAGGTTGACGGCCAGAACCTGATCCCACTCCTCATCCTTCATGCGCATGAAGAGGTTGTCGCGGGTGATGCCGGCGTTGTTGACGAGAATGTCGAGCCCGCCCATCGCCTTCTCCGCTTCCGGCACGAGCGCTTCCACCGAGGCGCGATCCGAGAGGTTGGCGGTGACGATGTGGGTGCGCTCGCCCAGTTTGGCGGCCATAGCTTCTAGCGCCTCGCGGCGGGTGCCGGAGAGGCACACGGTCGCGCCCTGCGCGTGCAGCGCCTCAGCAATGGCGCCGCCGATGCCGCCCGAGGCGCCGGTGACGAGGGCAAATTTGCCGGTGAGTGAGAACATGGGAAAACTCCTGCTTTTGAAGCGGCTTCTACCGCTTGCGGCAAAATTACGCCAGCGTCGTGCTTGGGATTGGCCGAGCATCCACCACTTCGTTCAGCCAGCAAACGCGGCGATATCGTCCGGGGTGCCCAGCGCGACGGCTTCGGAACCCGCCACAAGACGCTTGGCGATGCCGGTGAGCACCTTGCCCGAACCGGATTCCACGAAGTTTGTGACGCCGTTCTCGCCCAGCCAGATCATGCTTTCGCGCCAGCGCACCGAACCGCAGACCTGATCGACAAGGTTCTTGCGGATGGCTTCGGGGTCAGACACAGGGCCGGCGACGACGTTCGCGATCACCGGCACCACCGGCGCCTTGATGGTGGCACCCGCGAGCGCCTCGGCCATCTTCTCGGCGGCGGGCTTCATCAGCGCGCTGTGGAAGGGTGCGGAGACGGGCAGCAGCACGGCGCGCTTGACGCCCTTTTCCTTGGCGATGACGCAGGCGCGATCAATGGCGGCTTTCGCGCCCGACAACACGACCTGACCGCCGCCGTTGTCATTGGCCACATCGCAGCATTCGCCCTGAGCTGCCTCTTTGGCGATTTCCACCGCCAGATCCCATTCCGCGCCGAGAAGGGCGGCCATGGCGCCCTGCCCCACCGGCACGGCGGCCTGCATCGCATCACCGCGGATGCGCAGCAGCCTGGCGGTGTCGGCAATGGTCAGCGCGCCCGCAGCACAGAGCGCGGAATATTCGCCGAGCGAATGGCCCGCGACATAAGAAGCTGATTTGGCCAGATCGAGGCCCTTCTCGGCCTCCAGCACGCGGATGACGGCGAGGCTATGCGCCATCAGCGCGGGCTGCGCGTTGGCGGTGAGGGTGAGATCGCCTTCCGGCCCCTCGAACATCAGGGTCGAGAGTTTCTGGCTCAGCGCGGCATCGACCTCATCGAACACGGCTTTCGCCACGGCGAAGTTCTCCGCCAGGGCCTTGCCCATGCCGACAGCCTGAGACCCCTGCCCCGGAAACAGAAATGCGCGCGCCATGGTGTTCTCCCGCTCAAAATTCGAGTTTGACGCGCTCGAATGGGGCGGTGCGACGCTCAAGTCAAGTCTTGCTCAGGCGGGGGTGATGCTCGGCTGGGGACGCTTGCGCTTGGCGAGATAGCTTTGGGCCGCCTGTGTCACCGGCTTTTCGAAGCGCTCATAGATGAGAATCGAGAGCGGGATCAGCAGCGCCATGCCCGCGGCGACATAGAGCCACGGCGAGACATGCGCTCCGAGGCCCGACTTCTCCCACACCAGACGAAACGCGCGGATTGCGAGCGGATGCACGAGATAAATGGCGTAGGAGGCATCGCCCAGCTTGCCGAGAAACAGCGCGAAGCGCCCCGGCTCGCGTGCGGCCTTTGCACCCGGCTCGCACAGCACCGTCGCGCCGAGGATGAGGGCCGTCGGCACGCCCCAGTGCAGGGGGCGGGTCAGGCCATCGAGCGGCACGCCCCAATGCGGGCTGACCGCCACCCCTGCCACGCCGACAAGCCCGGCGATAATGCAGAGCGGTCGGGGAAAACGCCTACCGTTGAGGTAAGCCAGACCGATCAACATGCCGAAGATGAACTCGAGCATGATCGGATCGGTCCAGAAGGCGATGGCACCCGGCGCGGGTTGAAGCACCCGCCCCGCGATCACCGCCACAACCAGCGTCACCGCCACGGCAGCCACTGCCTTGCGCATGGGCAGCGCAAGGAACAGCGCGAAGACGACGTAGAAGGTCATCTCGTAGTTGAGGGTCCAGCCAAGCTTGTACACCGGCTGCATCAGCCCCGTGCCGCCCGCGGCATAGGGAATGAACAGGAAGGATTTGACGATCTCCGGCACCGTGATGTTGCCGCTGGAGAGCAGGTTGGGCGCGGCGAGATAAATCGCCAGCAGCAGCAGCGTCAGCATCCAGTAGAGCGGAACGATGCGTGCGATGCGCCGACCCAGAAATTCGCCAGCAGCCCCCGGCGTGCCGAACAGCGAACGGCTGGCATAAAGCATTACGAAGCCGGAAATCGCGAAGAAGAGATCAACGCCCGCGCCCAAGGGCTGATCAAAGAACAGCCGGAAGCCCAGCGCCTCGGCGTTGGGGATCTTCAGGGCATCCCCCTGAAAATGCAGCAAGGCAATGGCCAGAGCGGCCAGCGCACGCAGGATCTGCAGGGACGTAAGACGCGACATGAAACCTCAAGGCAGGCCGGGCTTCCTGCCCCGGCACGCGCGCAGTGTAAGCGGTTTCGCCTTCCTGCCGGTTAATCGCGCGCCAGAAGCCGCTTCACCTCTGCCCGCAGCGCCGGGATCACCTCGGCCTCGAACCATGGCCGGGCCTTGAACCACGCCATGTTGCGCGGCGATGGGTGCGGCAGCGGCACAAGGTGGGGAAAGGTGTCGCGCCAGTTCTCGACGCGCGTCGAGAGTGACCCCTTGGCTTTGCCCAAGTGCCAATCCTGCGCGTATTGCCCCAGCAGGATTGTCATCTCGATCTCCGGCAGCGCCTCCATGAGCGGCTTGCGCCACAGGGGCGCGCATTCGGGCCGGGGTGGCAGGTCCCCACCCTGCCCCGTACCCGGAAAGCAGAACCCCATGGGGATGATGTTGAAGCGCGCCGGGTGATAGAAGGTATCCCGGTCCACCCCCAGCCAGTCGCGCAGGCGGTTGCCGGAGGGATCGTCGAAGGGCCGCCCCTTGGCATGGGTGATGCGCCCCGGCGCCTGCCCGACGATGAGAATGCGCGCGTCCTCGCCCGCCTGAATGATGGGGTTTGGCCCCAGCGGCAGGCCCGCGCAGGCTGTGCAGCTTCGGATGCGGGCAAGAAGCGGCCCAAGAGCGTGCTGCATGGCAAAAACCGCTTGTCCTATAGTGTGTGATGAGTTATGCACCCCGCTTCCACTTGGCCGGTGGCTGAACGGAGAGTCGTGCTTGCACGATAGGGTCTTTGGCTCGTTCTCCCGTGTCAACGCCTTCGTGATTTCTGGTCGAGCCTTCCTGGGCTCGAAGGGCTTCGCGCCGGTGGATGTTGAACCACTTCTTTAAGAAGGCTTGTTATGGCTCTGTATGAACACGTTTTCCTGGCTCGCCAGGATGTGTCCGCGCAGCAGGTCGAGGCGATGACGGAAACCTATAAGTCCGTGATCGAAGCGAACGGCGGCGCCGTGACCAAGGTTGAGTACTGGGGTGTGAAGACCCTGGCTTACCGCATCAAGAAGAACCGCAAGGCGCATTATGCGCTCTTCAATCTCGATGCGCCGGCTGCTGCCGTCGCCGAGATGGAGCGCCAGATGGCCATCAACGAAGACGTTCTGCGCTTCATGACCGTTCGCGTCGAGGAGCTCGAGGAAGGTCCGTCCGCGATGCTTCAGCGCCGTGACCGTGACGATCGCCCGGAGCGTGGTGACCGTCCGGACCGTGGTCCGCGCCGCTCGCGCGAAGATGATGCCGTTGAAGGCACCGAGGAGGAAGTCTGATGTCGCAGGCCGCTCGCCGCCCCTTCTTCCGCCGCCGCAAGACCTGCCCGTTCTCGGGTAACGGCGCTCCGAAGATCGACTACAAGGACACCAAGCTCCTGTCGCGCTACATTTCCGAGCGTGGCAAGATCGTCCCGTCCCGCATCACGGCCGTCTCGGCCAAGAAGCAGCGCGAACTCGCCCAGGCGATCAAGCGCGCCCGCTTCCTCGGCCTCCTGCCGTATGTGATTAAGTAATTTTGCCGGGGCCGGTTCATCCGGCCCCGTCTTTTCAGGCAAGACGGGTTCGCTCTGCACCAACGTCTTGCTGGGGTTAAAATCGTCGCCGCTGCCGGGAAACCGTCGGGGGTGAAGCTGAAGCGAACACCCACCCGCCCCACGGGATGCCGCTTCTAACCGCTGGCAGGCTTGCCAGTCTCGGGACAGCTCGACGCACAATGAAGTCGCCGTTTGCCCAAGCTCTGCTCGTTGCGATCATCGCCGGTGTTGCCACCGCGCTGATGTCCGGGCTTGTCGTGCGCTCCTCGGCCCCCACCCTCATGCTGACCATGCTCGCGCCCGCGCCGCTGATGATCGCGGGCTTCGGCTGGCATCCGCTGGCAGCGGCGCTCGGCGGCATTGTGGCCGCGCTCATCGGCCAGCTCGCGACCTCGAATGTCGCGGCTTATGTGATCGCCGGTATGCTGGCTGTGCCGTCCTACGGCATCACCGCGCTGGCACTGAACCGTTTTTCGATGTTTTCGCAGCGTCCGCAGCGCGATGGCAAGGAAATGGGCGGCATTGCCGTTCTTGTTGTCATCTTTCTGGCCTTGGCGGGCGTGCTCGCCGCCATGGCGGTGGAGCCGGATTTCGAAGCCCTGACGCGCCGCCTCAAGGCCGCGCTGGAAATCGTGATGCGCGAGGCCAC
>JAIUNQ010000072.1 GCA_020161475.1 Pseudomonadota bacterium
AAGCCCAGACCATCTCCGGCCCGGATGGCGGCACTGTGAAGTTCGACATCGATCCCTTCCGCAAGAAGTGCCTGATCGAAGGCCTCGACGATATCGGCCTGACCATGGCGAAAGCCCCGAAGATCGACTCTTACGAGGCAAAGTCGAAGGCGGATCGCCCTTGGCTGTAAGCGCCCCGGCGCACAATCTGACGATTTGGCGGGATGGTTGACCTTGGTTAACCATCCCGTTCTACTTTGCGGGGCCATCTTGTTTCGGGAGAACCCGCCATGCGCCTTACCGCTCCGCTTCTCGCCTTGCTCACGCTGAGCAGCGCTGCCCGAGCTGACTTTGGCTCCTGCGTGTCCTCCCTACGCTCGGCGGCGATCGCGCAAGGCATTTCCGCCTCGACCTTCGACCGCACCATGAGCGGGGTCGAACCCGACATGAAGATCTTGGAGCTGATGAACAATCAACCCGAGTTCAAGACCCCGGTCTGGGACTATCTCGCCACGCTCGTCGATGACCAGAAGGTCGCCGAGGGCCGCGCCATGCTCTCGCGCCATGCCTCCACCCTCGCCCGCATCGAGCAGGCCTATGGCGTGGATCGCCACGCCGTTGTCGCGGTCTGGGGCGTGGAGAGCGATTTCGGTGCGCTGGTGAAGGGCGGGCGCTTCCTGCCGCAGGCGCTGTCCACGGTGGCCTGCCTCGGCTCGCGTCGCCGCGACTTCTTCAAGGGCGAGTTCATGGCCACCATGAAGATCATCGAGCGCGGTGATCTGGAGCCGGAGAAGCTGCGCGGCTCCTGGGCGGGCGCTTTCGGGCATACCCAGTTCATGCCCACCACCTACCTGCGCCTTGCGGTGGATTTCGATGGCGATGGCCGCCGCGATCTCGTCGATTCCATCCCCGATGCGCTGGCTTCCACCGCCAATTATCTGAAAAAGAGCGGTTGGATCACCGGCGCGCGCTGGGGCTACGAGGTTTCGATTCCGGACGGTTACTCCGGCCCCTCCGGGCGCGGGGCCAAGCAGTCCATCGGCTTCTGGTCCGCCAAGGGCATCACCAAGGTCGATGGCTCGGCCCTCTCCGAGCTTCCCAACGCGGGCCTGCTGCTGCCCGCCGGGCGCAATGGCCCGGCTTTCCTTGTGACGAAGAATTTCGACGCCGCTTACGCCTACAACGCCGCCGAGAGCTACGCGCTGGCCATTTCCGTCCTCTCCGACCGTCTGCGCGGGCGCCCCGGCGTGCAAGGTGACTGGCCGACCGATGATCGGGGCCTTTCCCGCGCCGAGCGCAAGGAGCTTCAGGAGCGCCTCATTCGCCGTGGCTACGATGTCGGCAAGCCCGATGGCGCCATCGGCGCCATGACCCGCGCAGCGATCAAGGATGTGGAAGCCAAACTCGGTTTGCCCCAGACCGGTCGCCCCGGCGGCAAGGTGTTCGACGCACTGAAATAGTGGTTTTCCGTATCGGAAGCATCAGCCCAGCAAGAAGGCTTGCCGCGCGTGCCTGTGTTTTGTAGGGAAACGCATCGAATTTCCCGCATGAAAAGGCACATCCCCATGGCTTCCCATAACCTCCTCCTCCTCCCCGGCGACGGCATCGGCCCCGAAGTGATGAGCGAGGTGAAGAAGGTCGCCGATTTCCTCGGGACGGCGGGCATCGCCAAGTTCGAGACCGAGACCGACCTCGTGGGTGGTGCGGCCTATGATGCTCATGGCGTCGCCATCACCGATGCCGCGATGAAGACCGCGCTCGAAGCCGATGCCGTGCTCTTCGGCGCGGTGGGCGGGCCGAAGTGGGCGAAGGTGCCCTATGAGGCGCGCCCGGAAGCGGGTCTGCTGCGCCTGCGCAAGGATCTGAAGCTGTTTGCGAACCTGCGCCCCGCCGTTTGCTATCCGGCCTTGGCGGATGCCTCCTCGCTCAAGCGTGAGGTGATCGAAGGCCTCGACATCATGATCGTGCGCGAGCTGACCGGCGGCGTCTATTTCGGTGAGCCGAAGGAAATCGTGACGCTGGAAAACGGCGAAAAGCGCGCTGTGGACACGCAGGTCTACACCACCCACGAGATCGAGCGCATCGCCCGCGTGGCGTTTGAACTCGCCAAGGTCCGCCGCAACAAGGTCACCTCTTCCGAGAAGCACAACGTCATGCGCTCGGGCGTGCTGTGGAAAGAGGTCGTCACCAAGGTCGGCGCGGCTGAGTATGCGGATGTGGAACTCGATCACCACCTCGCCGACAGCTTGGCCATGCAGCTCGTGCGCTGGCCCAAGCAGTATGACGTCATCGTCACCGACAACCTTTTCGGCGACATCCTCTCCGATATCGCGGCGATGCTCACCGGCTCGCTCGGGATGCTCCCCTCGGCTTCGCTGGGCGCCGAGGACGAAAAGACCGGCAAGCGCAAGGCGCTCTATGAGCCCGTGCATGGCTCCGCCCCGGATATCGCCGGTCAGGGCCTCGCCAACCCGATCGCGATGATCGGCTCTTTCGGCATGGCCCTGCGCTATTCCTTCGGTCTGGGTCAGGCGGCGGATTTCGTCGAAGGCGCGATCGCCGATGTGCTCGCCTCGGGCCTGCGCACGCGTGACATCGCCGCCAAGGGCGCCAATGCAGTCAGCACCACGGACATGGGCAACGCGATCATCGCCGCGCTCAAGAAGCGCGTGGGCTGAGCAAGACAGCAGGCCTCACCGGGGCGCACCCTGCCCTCGCCTAGGCGAGGGCTAGGAGCAACGCATCAGCCCCAAAAGTGGGAACCGGTTTTGGGGCAAGCTGATGCGAAGAAAACCGGACGCCGTTGCAGGGCTTATGGAATAAGCCCGGATATGCGAGGGGCTGTGTGCCCGGCGAGAGCTTCGGGAACACAAAAAGACCCGCACAAACAAAAAGGCCGCCTTCCGGCGGCCTCTTTTTTGTTTGTCGGCGGTGTTACCGCACTTCCCACCACTGCGGGCTCATGAAGGTGATGCCCGAGCCGGGGCGCGAGGGGAGGAAGCTGGCCTGCGAACCGCGTGCACCGAAGCGGCCGAGATCGGACGATCCCATCTGGTCATAGACATAGGACTGCTTGGAGCCCACCTCGACCTGCGTGCCGGCATCGAGCCAGCTGCGCGGCTTGACGCGCAGGGTAAGTTCGCGGTCCTGCGCCTGCGCGACGCCGCCGGCGAGCAGGGAGGCTCCGAAAAGGACAGAAAGGGCAAGGCTGCGCATCAGAATCTCCCGCATTGGTACTTTCTTAACCCTAGCCCGCAGGGTCTTAAAAAGCAGTAACCATTCCGCCCGTCCTGAGACTTTTTTGCGATTGGCGATCACGGCGGCTTTTCTTGACATTTGAGCGTAACGCGTGTTTTTGCCCTCAACGGCACTCCAGCCGGGGAAAAGCGTTCCATGTTCGTACGGACCACCAAACCGACGACCACCAAAACCGTGAAAGCCACCAAAGCTTTCGCGCGCTGACGCTTATCCTCGCTCTCGGGTCCTCCCCCGGCGGGGGACAAGGCAAGCCCCAACTCAGGGGCGGGGCCATCCGGGGGAGAAGATCAAACAGGAATCATGATCATGGGTTACAAGGTCGCTATCGCGGGTGCCACGGGCAATGTGGGCCGGGAAATGCTCAACATTCTGTCCGAGCGCGGGTTTCCGGTGTCGGAGGTCGTTCCCCTCGCCTCCTCCCGCTCCAATGGGCAGGAAATCTCCTTCGGCGACAAGACGCTGAAGGTGAAGGTGCTCGACAATTACGACTTCTCCGACACCGACATCTGCCTGATGTCGGCGGGTGGCGATGTCTCCAAGGCCATGTCGCCCAAGATCGGCGCGCAGAAGTGCGTCGTGATCGATAACTCCTCGGCCTGGCGCTATGATCAGGATGTGCCGCTGATCGTGCCGGAAGTGAACGCCGATGCGATCTCCGGCTTCACCAAGAAGTACATCATCGCCAACCCCAACTGCTCGACTGCACAGCTTGTTGTGGCGCTCAAGCCCCTGCACGATGCTTTCGGCATCAAGCGCGTCGTGGTCTCGACCTACCAGTCGGTCTCCGGTGCCGGCAAGGAAGGCATGGATGAGCTCTTCGATCAGACCCGCGCCATCTTCTCGGCGGCGGATGTGAAGCAGAAGAAGTTCACCAAGCGCATCGCCTTCAACGTCATTCCGCACATCGATGTCTTCATGGAAGACGGCTTCACCAAGGAAGAATGGAAGGTGATGGCCGAGACCAAGAAGATCCTCGATCCGAAGATCAAGCTCACCTGCACCGCCGTGCGCGTGCCGGTGTTCATCGGCCACTCGGAATCGGTCAACATCGAATGCGAAAAGCCGATCACCGCCGATGCCGCGCGTGAGGTGCTGCGTTCGGCACCGGGCGTGCTCGTCATCGACAAGCGCGAGAACGGTGGCTACATCACCCCGCACGAAGCAGCTGGTGAAGATACGACCTACGTTTCGCGTATCCGCGAGGATGCGACCGTCGAGAACGGCCTCGCCTTCTGGTGCGTCTCGGACAACCTGCGCAAGGGCGCGGCGCTGAACGCGGTGCAGATCGCGGAAAGCCTGATCAATCGTGGTTTCAAGCCCAAGGCCGGCTGAGCCCAGCAATCGAAGCGTATTCAAGCCGGCCTGCAGGCCGGCTTTTTTTTGCCTGTATTCCGGGCATGGATGCGAACCCTTGCTGCACGAAAACCGATTGTGATTCGCACAAAATCAGGGCATCACCCCGTGCTGTAGTCACAAACACGCGGTTTTCACGCCCATTCTGTGGAATTTAGACCATTGGGAGGGGTATGCAGTCCGTCATCGCTGCCCCAAACGCAACCAGAAGGCGATTTTTTCGGTTTGCGGTGCAGCATTTTTTCGTTTGCGGCATAAATTTTCTGATTTTTCTGCATGAATCGAGCCCGCGCCCCTAGCGAAGTGGCGCGTGATGGCTATTGTCTTGCCACATTTTTGCGGGTGGGCCGCGAAATGTACCCACTGAATTACCCCGTAAAAACGGGGATCAAGACCTTAAGGAGAGGAAACAATGGCCACTCAGGCTGAATTCATTGATGCGCTCGCCAAAGCTGCCGACATCACCAAGGCTGACGCGGACCGTATTGCGCGCGCCTACGCGAAGGTCGCACTCGAACAGGGCAAGTCTGGCTTTGCCGCGCTTCCGGATCTCGGCCGCTTCAAGTCCGTCACGCGCCCGGCCCGCAAGGCCCGCAACCCGCGCACCGGCAACATGATTGATGTGCCGGCCAAGACCTCGCTGGTGCTCAAGGTCAGCGCGTAATCCTGCTTCCCCCGAAAGCGGAAAGGCCGGCCTCCAACGGAGTCCGGCCTTTTTGTTGATTGCACCTGATCAACGGCCCCGAAATTCGTAGCGCTGAGGCGAGACGGGTATTTTGCGAGAGCCGGAGCGGAGCGTACTTTGGTACGTGAACACCGGAAGCGAAGCAAAACGCCCGTCGCAGCCCAGCGGGACGGATTTCCTGATCACCGCGGCAGCACGGACGAGCCCATCAGATACTCATCAATCGCGCGCGCCGCCTGACGACCCTCACGGATCGCCCAGACGACGAGGCTCTGGCCACGGCGCATGTCGCCGGCGGCAAAGAGCTTGTCGCGGCTGGTGCGGTAATCCTGCTCATTGGCCGCCACATTGCCGCGCTTGTCGAGCGCAGCACCGCAGCTCTCGACCATGCCCGCCTTGAGCGGACCGGTGAAGCCGAGCGCGATGAACACGAGATCCGCTTTGATAATGAACTCAGTGCCGGGGATGGGCACGCGCTTGGCATCGACACGGGCGCACTTGACGCCGGTGACACGACCATTCTTGCCCTCGACACCCAGCGTGGCAGCCTGGAACTCACGCTCCGCACCCTCTGCCTGAGAGGAGGAGGTGCGGAACTTGGTCGGCCAATAAGGCCAGATCACCAGCTTGTCCTCGACTTCCGGCGCGCGCGGGCGGATGTCAAGCTGGGTGACGGCCATGGCACCCTGACGGAACGCGGTGCCCACGCAGTCGGAAGCGGTATCGCCACCACCGATCACCACGACATCCTTGCCACCGGCAAGGATCGGCGTTTCGGCTTCCGGCTCACCGCCAACGCGGCGGTTGGACTGAACGAGGTAATCCATCGCGAAATGGACACCCTCCAGATCCTGCCCCGGCAGCTGCGGATCGCGCGGAGCTTCCGCGCCGCCCGTCATCAGCACGGCGTCGTACTCGGCCATCAGGCTGTCGAGCGTGCGGTCCACGCCGATGTTGACGCCGTAATGGAACACCACGCCCTCGGCGCTCATCTGCGCCACGCGGCGGTCGATGTGGTGCTTCTCCATCTTGAAGTCCGGGATGCCATAGCGCAGCAGGCCACCAGCCTTGGGCTCACGCTCGAAGACTTCCGCCGTATGGCCCGCACGGGCCAGCTGCTGGGCCGCCGCCAGACCCGCCGGGCCGGAGCCAATGATGGCCACACGCTTGCCGGTCTTGGTTTCGGCCACCTCAGGCTTGATCCAGCCGTTCTTCCAGCCGGTATCGGCAATCGCCTGTTCCACGGTTTTGATCGCCACCGGCGCATTCTCAAGGTTCAGCGTGCAGGCTTCCTCGCAGGGCGCGGGGCAGATGCGGCCGGTAAACTCCGGGAAGTTGTTGGTGGAGTGCAGGTTCTCCAGCGCGGACTGCCAGTCGTCGTTATAGACGAGGTCGTTCCAGTCCGGGATCTGGTTGTGCACCGGGCAGCCCGAGGGACCATGGCAATAGGGCACGCCGCAATCCATGCAGCGCGACGCCTGCTCGCGTACGTCCTTTTCATCCATGGGGATGGTGAATTCGCGGTAGTGGCGAATGCGGTCGGAGGCGGGCTGGTACTTCGCCTCGCGCCGGTCGATCTCAAGAAAACCCGTAACCTTGCCCATCTCGGACCTCTTTGCGGCGCCCGGCTCGCTGTGGCGAGCGCCCTCATCTGAACTGTTCCAACCAGAGGCGCGCTTCAAGCGCGCCTCACATGATCCACGCTTATTCGGCAGCCTGCAGGCGGGCGGCATCCATCTCGCGGATGGCGCGGCGATACTCGACAGGCATCACCTTGACGAATTTGGTGCGGAACTCCGCCCAATGTTCGAGGATGTGCTTGGCGCGGCCGGAGCCGGTGTAGCGCAGGTGGTTGGCGATGAGCTGGTGCAGGCGCTCCTCGTCATGGCGCGACATGTCGCCCATGATGTCGATGCGGCCCTTGAACTCGAGGTCGCCACCATGGTGGAACTCGCGTTCCAGCAGGTCTTCCTCTTCCTCCACCGGCTCCAGCTCCACCATGGAGAGGTTGCAGCGCGAACGGAACGTGCCGTCCTCGTCGAGCACATAGGCAACACCGCCCGACATGCCCGCCGCGAAGTTGCGACCGGTCTCGCCGATCACCACAACGACACCGCCGGTCATGTATTCGCAGCCGTGATCGCCCGTCCCCTCGACCACCGCGATGGCACCCGAGTTACGCACCGCGAAGCGCTCACCCGCGACACCGCGGAAGTAGCATTCGCCCGAGATCGCGCCGTAGAGCACCGTGTTGCCGACGATGATCGACTTCTCCGGCACGATAGCAGCGTCCTCCGCCGGGCGGATGACGAGGCGGCCACCCGAAAGACCCTTGCCGACATAATCGTTGGCAACGCCGATCAGGGTCAGCGTCACGCCCGAGGCCACCCAGGCGCCGAAGCTCTGGCCGGCAGTGCCGGTCAGGGTGACGTTGATGGTGCCGTCCGGCAGGCCGGCATGGCCATGCACGCGGGCAATCGCGCCCGAGAGCATCGCACCGGTCGAACGATCCACCGAGCGGATCGGGAACGAGAGGTTCACCGGCGTGCCATTGGCGATGGCATCCTTGGCGCCCGCGATCAGCTTGAGATCGAGCACATCCGAAATCGGATGCACCTGACGCTCGGCATGCTTCTTGGCGACGCTGGCCGGCACGTCCGGCAGCGCGAACATCTTGGAGAAGTCGAGCCCCTTGGCCTTCCAGTGGTCGATGCCCTCGCGGGTATCGAGCAGGTCAGCGCGGCCGATGATCTCGTCGAGCTTGGTGTAGCCCATCTCGGCGAGCAGCGCGCGGATCTCCTCCGCCACGAAGAAGAAGTAGTTCACGACATGCTCTGGCGCCCCCTTGAAGCGCTTGCGCAGGACGGGGTCCTGCGTCGCAACCCCGACCGGGCAGGTGTTCAGATGGCACTTGCGCATCATGATGCAGCCCGCCGCAATCAGCGGGGCGGTCGAGAAGCCGAACTCATCCGCGCCGAGAAGCGCGCCGATGACAACATCGCGGCCCGTACGCAGACCACCGTCCACCTGCAGGGCCACGCGGCCACGCAGGCGGTTACGCACGAGAACCTGCTGCGTCTCGGCAAGGCCCATCTCCCAGGGCGAGCCCGCGTGCTTGATCGAGGTGAGCGGGGAAGCGCCCGTGCCGCCTTCGAAGCCCGAGATGGTGATATGGTCGGCACGCGCCTTGGCAACGCCCGCCGCAACCGTCCCCACACCGACTTCGGACACCAGCTTCACCGAGACATCGGCCCCGGGGTTGACGTTCTTCAGGTCGAAGATCAGCTGCGCCAGATCCTCGATCGAGTAGATGTCATGGTGCGGCGGGGGCGAGATGAGGCCCACGCCCGGCGTCGAATGGCGGGTCTTGGCGATGGTGGCATCAACCTTGTGACCCGGCAGCTGACCGCCTTCGCCGGGCTTGGCACCCTGCGCGACCTTGATCTGCATGACATCCGAGTTGACGAGATACTCGGTGGTGACACCAAAGCGCCCCGAAGCCACCTGCTTGATGGCCGAACGACGCGGGTTGATCGAACCATCCGGCATCGGCGCAAAGCGCGCGGGCTCCTCGCCGCCTTCGCCGGTGTTCGACTTGCCGCCGATCTGGTTCATGGCGCGCGCCATGGTTTCATGCGCCTCGCGCGAGATCGAGCCGAAGGACATCGCACCCGTGGCGAAACGCTTCACGATCTCGCTGGCCGGCTCCACCTGATCGATGGACACCGGGGCGCGACCGCTCTCCGCCGCCGTCTTGATCTTGAACAGGCCACGGATGGTGGTGAACTTGTTGTCCTGCTCGTTGATCTGGCGGGCGAAGGCATCATAGCGATCCTTCGCGTTCATGCGCACAGCGTGCTGAAGCTCCGCCACGGCATCCGAGGTCCAGATATGGTCCTCACCGCGCTGGCGGATGGCGTAATCGCCGCCCACATCCAGGAACTTGCGCAGCACCGGCGAGGCCCCGAAGGCCTCGGCATGACGACGCACGGTCTCTTCCGCGATCTCGTTCAGCCCCGCGCCGCCGATGGTGGTGGCGGTGCCGAAGAAGAACTGGTTCACAAACTCGTCCGACAGGCCCACGGCGTCGAAAATCTGCGCGCCGCAGTAGGACTGATAGGTCGAGATGCCCATCTTGGACATGACCTTGAGCAGCCCCTTGTCCACCGCCTTGATGAAGCGCTTGACGATTTCAGCCTCATCCACCTCATCGGGGAATTCGAGGTCGTTCTTCATCGCGCAGAGCGTCTCGAAGGCGAGGTAGGGGTTGATGGCTTCCGCGCCATAGCCGGCAAGGCAGGCGAAGTGATGCACTTCGCGCGCCTCTCCGGTTTCCACCACAAGGCCCACCGAGGTGCGAAGCCCCTTGCGGATGAGGTGATGATGCACCGCCGCCGTCGCCAGCAGCGCCGGCACCGGAATGCGATCCGGGCCAACCTGGCGATCGGACAGGATGATGATGTTGTAGCCGCCGTGCACCGCCGCTTCCGCACGCTCGCACAGCAGCTGGATCGCCGGACCCATGCCCTTGGCGCCCTGCTGCACCGGATAGGTGAAGTCGAGCGTCTTGGTGTCGAACTGATGCTCGAAATGCGAGATGCAGCGGATCTTCTCCAGATCCTCGTTGGTGAGGATCGGCTGGCGGATTTCCAGACGCTTGCGGCGCGCATGGCCCTCAAGGTCGAAGAGGTTCGGGCGCGGGCCAATGAAGCTGACGAGGCTCATCACCAGCTCCTCGCGGATCGGATCGATCGGCGGGTTGGTGACCTGCGCGAAGTTCTGCTTGAAGTAGGTGTAAAGCAGCTTCGACTTGTTGGAGAGCACGCTCGGGGGCGTATCGGTGCCCATCGAGCCGACAGCTTCCTGCCCGGTGGTGGCCATCGGCACCATCAGGAGCTTGGTGTCTTCCTGCGTATAGCCGAAGGCCTGCTGGCGATCGAGCAGCGAGACATCGTTGCGCATCGAGCGTGGCTCGACGGGCTTGAGCTCCTCGAGCACGAGCTGCGAACGCTCCAGCCATTCCTTGTAGGGGTTGGCCTTGGCGAGGCTGGCCTTGACCTCCTCATCGGAGATGATGCGCCCTTCCTCAAGGTCGATCAGCAGCATCTTGCCCGGCTGGAGGCGCCACTTGGTGACGATCTCGCTTTCCGGGAAGGTCAGCACGCCCATCTCGGACGCCATGACAACGAGGTCGTCCTTGGTCACGAAATAGCGGGCCGGGCGCAGACCGTTACGGTCGAGCGTCGCACCGATCTGGCGGCCATCGGTGAAGGCCACCGCCGCCGGGCCATCCCACGGCTCCATCAGAGCCGCATGATACTCGTAGAACGCGCGGCGCTCCTCGCTCATCAGCGGGTTGCCGGCCCAGGCTTCCGGGATCAGCATCATCACCGCATGGGCGAGTGAGTAGCCGCCACGCACGAGGAACTCGAGCGCGTTGTCGAAGCAGGCGGTATCCGACTGCCCCTCGTAGGAGATCGGCCAGAGCTTGCCGATTTCCGAGCCGTAAAGCTCGGAGTCCACGCTCGCCTGTCGCGCCGCCATCCAGTTCACATTGCCGCGCACGGTGTTGATCTCACCGTTGTGCGCGACCATGCGATAGGGGTGCGAGAGCTGCCAGGTCGGGAAGGTGTTGGTCGAGAAGCGCTGATGCACCAGCGCCAGCGCGGATTCAAAGCGCGGATCCGTCAGATCCTTGAAGTAGGCACCGAGCTGGTTGGAGAGCAGCATGCCCTTGTAGGTGATCGTGCGGCACGACACCGACACCGGGTAATAGGACGCCTTGGAGCGATCCTGACCCAGATAGAGCGTATGCGAGACGACCTTGCGCAGAATGAACAGGCGGCGCTCGAAGGATTCCTCATCCGCGATATCGG
>JAIUNQ010000073.1 GCA_020161475.1 Pseudomonadota bacterium
ACCTGACGATGAACCTGCTGGAGCGCTTCGGGCAGGGCGAGTTCGATCTCGTGCTGATCAAGCGCGAGCCGATGGGCCCCAGCGAGGGCGTCAAGGTATGGCGCGAAAAGCTGGTCTGGGTCGGCACAGATGAGCAGATCGACCTTCTGGACGACCATGAGCGCACCATTCCGCTGGTGGTCTCCCCGCATCCTTGCGTCTATCGCAAGCGCGCGCTCAAGGCGCTGGATGAGGGCGCGCGCAGCTGGCGTATCGCCTATACCTCCACCTCGCTGGCGGGCCTTCAGGCGGCGGTGCGCGCGGGGCTGGGCATCTGCCCCCTGCCCGCCGGCATGGTGCCGCAGGGTCTGGCGGTCGCACCGCCCGGCAGCGGCATGCCGGGCCTGCCGGAGGCGGAAATCGCACTGATGCGCCAGACCAACGTGGCCCCTGCCTGTGATCGTCTCGCGGGACACATCATCCAGTCGCTGGAATTCAAGCACTAGGGCGGGTGCAGGCGCATCAGCCCATGCTGAGCACGATCTTGCCCTTGTGCGCACCCGATTCCATCAGCGCATGGGCCGCGCGCGCTTCGCTCAGCGGGAAGACCTTGTCGATGACGGGTTTGACCTTACCCGCCTCAATCAGCGGCCAGACATGCTGGCGCACCTTGTCGGCAACCTCGCCCTTCAGCTCGTTCGAACGCGCGCGCAGCGTCGAGCCGGTCACCGTCAGGCGCTTCATCATCACCGGCATGAAGTCGATGGCGGCCTTGCTGCCTTCCAGAAAGGCAATCTGCACCAGACGCCCCTCCACCGCGAGCAGCGAGATATTTTTGGCGATGTAATCCCCGCCCACCATATCGAGGATGACATCAAGGCCCCGCTTGCCCTGGATGCGCTTGATCTCCTCCACAAAATCGCTCGCGCGATGGTCGATCACATGATGTGCGCCGAGCTTCTTGCAGAAGGCAACCTTCTCCGGCCCGCCCGCCGTAGCAAACACTGTTGCGCCCGCACGCGCCGCCAGCTGGATCGCCGTGGAGCCAATGCCGCTCGCACCGCCATGGACGAGAAAACTCTCGCCGGGTCTCAGCTTTCCGCGTGTGAAAACATTGTCATAGACCGTGAAAAACGTCTCCGGGATCGCCGCCGCCTCGATATCCGAGCAGGTATGCGGAATGGGCAGGCACAAGGCCTCTTCCGCCAGCGCATATTCGGCATAGCCGCCCCCGTTGAGCAGCGCGCAGACCCGCTCGCCCAGAAGGCTGGCCGGAACGCCGTCCCCTGTAGCGACAATTTCTCCCGCGCCCTCAAGCCCCGGAACCGGCGTCGTGCCGGGGGGCGGCGGATAAAGCCCCGCGCGCTGGAGGCAGTCGGGCCGGTTGACGCCCGCCGCAGCCAGCTTGAGCAGCACCTGCCCGGCAGCAGGGCGCGGCACGGCGGCTTGCTCCACCACAACAACCTCCGGCCCGCCGGCCCCGTCAAAACGGATCTGGCGCATGGTTTCGGGCAAGGCTGCGGCGACTTTCATGACGGCTCCAGAGGCAGGGGAACGATGCGACCTGCTTACGACAGAAATCCATGGCCCCCAAGAGATGCAGAAAAATCGTCCTTTTTGCAGCGCGAAATAGCGGTAAAGAAAATTGGCCAGTTGAAATCGCTCAACAAAAGTATAAGGCGGAGGCGTGGCGCTTCTCTTGCATGGGAGCGCTCCCAGACCGTCGCGCAGGGGGTGCGACGCTCCAACTCGAGTGAGACCTCATGGCTGCTGCCTTTCGCAAGATCGAACGCCTTCTGGTTGCCAACCGTTCGGAAATCGCGATCCGCGTGTTCCGCGCCGCGACCGAACTCGGAATACGCACCGTCGCGGTTTATGCGGAGGAGGACAAACTCTCCCTGCATCGCTTCAAGGCGGATGAGGCCTATCTGATCGGGCGCGGGCCGCACCTCGACAAACCCATGGGGCCGCTGGAGGCCTATCTCTCGATCGACGAGATCATCCGCGTGGCGGTGGAGCGCAAGATCGATGCGATCCACCCCGGCTATGGCTTCCTCTCGGAAAGCCCGGAATTCGCCGAGGCCTGCGCTGCCAACGGCATCCAGTTCATCGGTCCCAAGCCCGATACCATGCGCATGCTCGGCAACAAGGTGGCCGCGCGCAACCTTGCGATTTCGGTCGATGTGCCGGTGATGCCCGCCTCCGATCCGCTGCCCGATGATCCGGAGGCGATCAAGGCCGCGGCGCGCGCCATCGGTTATCCGGTGATGCTGAAAGCCAGCTGGGGCGGTGGCGGTCGCGGCATGCGCCCGCTGGAAAGCGAGGATCAGCTCATCAATGCCGTGCTGACCGCCAAGCGCGAGGCGAAGAGCGCTTTCGGCAAGGACGAGGTGTACTTGGAGAAGCTGGTGCGCCGCGCGCGCCATGTGGAAGTGCAGCTTCTGGGCGATGCCCATGGCACGCTCAACCATCTCTTCGAGCGCGATTGCTCGATCCAGCGCCGCAACCAGAAGGTCATCGAGCGCGCCCCCGCGCCGTATCTGAAGCCCGAGCAGCGCGCGGGCCTGTGTGAAGCTGCCATCCGCATCGGCAAGGCGACCAACTACATTGGCGCCGGCACGGTCGAGTTCCTGATGGATGCCGACACCGGGGCTTTCTACTTTATCGAGGTCAACCCGCGCATTCAGGTGGAACACACCGTCACCGAGGTCGTCACCGATCTTGATATCGTCAAAGCCCAGATCCGCATTGCGGAAGGCGGGCGCATCGGCGTCAAGGATGCGAACGGGGACTGGGAAGTCGGCGTGCCGGATCAGGCAGGCGTTGTGCTCTCGGGCCATGCGCTTCAGTGCCGCATCACCACCGAAAATCCGGAAAACAACTTCATCCCGGATTACGGGCGCATCACCGCCTATCGCGGGGCCTTCGGCTTCGGCATCCGCGTCGATGGCGGCACGGCCTATTCGGGCGCGGTGGTGACGCGCTTTTATGATCCGCTGTTGGAAAAGGTCACCGCCTGGGCCTCGACCCCGGCCGAGGCCATACGCCGCATGGACCGCGCGCTGATGGAATATCGCATCCGCGGTGTCGCGACCAACCTCGCATTCCTCCACAACGTGGTCACGCATCCGGCCTTCGTGTCCAACACCTACACCACGCGCTTCATCGACGAGACGCCTGCCCTCTTCGACTTCAAGAAGCGCCGCGACCGCGCGACCAAGCTCTTGACCTGGCTCGCGGATGTCTCGGTCAACGGCCATCCCGAAACGCGCGGGCGCCCCAAGCCCCCGGCGGAGGCGCGCACCCCCTCCAAGCCCGTTTTCAATGTCGAACCCGCGCCCGGCACCCGCCAGCTGCTCGAAAAGCTCGGCCCCAAGGGCTTTGCCGAATGGATGCGCAAAGAGAAGCGCGTACTGATCACCGACACGACGATGCGCGATGCGCATCAGTCGCTGCTCGCCACCCGCATGCGCACCTATGATCTGGTGATGATGGCCCCGGCCTATGCGCGCGCCATGCCGCAGCTTCTCTCGCTGGAATGCTGGGGCGGTGCGACCTTTGACGTCTCCATGCGATTCCTCTCGGAAGATCCGTGGGATCGTCTGCGCATGATCCGCGAGCGCGCGCCCAACCTGCTGACGCAGATGCTGCTGCGCGGCGCCAACGGCGTCGGCTACACCAATTATCCCGACAATGTGGTGCGCCTCTTCGTCGAGCGTGCGGCGAAGGCGGGCATGGATCTCTTCCGCATCTTCGATTGCCTCAACTGGGTCGAGAACATGCGTGTCTCGATCGATGCCGTGCTGGAAAGCGGCAAGCTCGCCGAGGGTGCGCTGTGTTACACCGGCGACATTCTGGACCCGAACCGCGCCAAGTATTCGCTCAACTACTACGTCGGGCTGGCAAAAGAGCTTGAGGCGGCAGGCGTGCATATCCTCGCCATCAAGGATATGGCGGGGCTCTTGAAACCGGCCGCTGCGCGCGTGTTGGTCAAAGCGCTCAAAGAAGCCGTCGGCCTGCCGATCCATTTCCACACCCATGACACCTCGGGTATCGCGGCGGCCTCAGTGCTGGCCGCGATTGATGCCGGGGTGGATGCCGTGGACGCAGCAATGGACGCTATGAGCGGCACCACCTCGCAGCCCTGCCTTGGCTCCATCGTGGAAGCCCTCAAGGGCACGGAGCGCGATACCGGCCTCGATACCGAGGCCATCCGCCGCATGTCCTTCGCCTGGGAGGCGATCCGCACGCAATACGCGGCCTTCGAGACCGACAACAAGTCCGGTGCCTCGGAGGTTTACTTGCACGAGATGCCGGGTGGGCAGTTCACGAATCTGAAGGAGCAGGCCCGCTCGCTGGGGCTGGAGACGCGCTGGCATGAGGTGGCGAAAGCCTATGCCGATGCCAACATGCTCTTTGGGGACATCGTGAAGGTCACCCCCTCCTCCAAGGTGGTGGGCGATATGGCGCTGATGATGGTGGCGCAGAACCTGACCGCCGCTGACGTGGCGGACCCGGAACGCGACATCGCATTCCCGGCCTCGGTGGTCGAGATGCTCCACGGCGATCTCGGCCAGCCGCCGGGTGGCTGGCCCGCTAGCCTCCAGAAGAAGGTGCTGAAAGATACCGCCCCGATCACCGCGCGTCCCGGCTCGCTCCTGAAGGACGCGGACCTTCCTGCTCTCAAGGCCGAGGCCGAGAAGAAGGTGGGCCGTGCGCTGAGCGAGGATGAGTTCGCCTCTTACCTCATGTATCCCAAGGTCTTCACCGATTTCGCCGCGACCCTGCGCAAATATGGCCCGCTCGCCACGCTGCCCACCCCGGCCTTCTTCTACGGCATGAAGGCAGGCGACGAGATGGCGGTGGCGATCGAGGCGGGCAAGGCGCTCAACATCAGCCTCACCGCCATCGGCGAGACACGCGAGGACGGCACGGTCGAGGTGTTCTTCGAACTCAACGGCCAGCCGCGCGTGATTGTTGTGCCCAACCGCAATGTCGCGGCCTCCTCGCTCACGCGCCGCAAGGCGGATGAAACGAATGAAACCCATGTCGGCGCGCCGATGCCGGGTTCGGTAGCCTCCATCGCCGTGCGCGAGGGCACCAAGGTGAAGGCGGGCGATATTCTGGTGACGCTGGAAGCCATGAAGATGGAAACCGCGCTCCACGCCCCGCGCGATGGCACCGTCACCGAGCTGTGCGTCACCCCCGGTGCCGCGCTCGAAGCCAAGGATCTCATCCTGATCTTGAGCTGATCGGGGCGATTTCCCTGCCTTGAAACCTGATGGCCGGGCTAGGCCCGGCCATCCATGCCTTTAATCACGCCTCAGGATATAGATATCCATGATCCAGCCGTGCGCGGCGCGCGCTTTTTCGCGCGTGGCGAGGATTTGGGCCGAAACCTCCGCCAGAGGCCCAGAGAGGATGATCTCCTCCTTCATGCCGACATAGGCACCCCACCAGATGGTAACGCCCGTGGGGTCGATGGCCGTAAAAGCCCCGCCGGCATCCAGCATCACGGCCAGCGTTTCAACACCCTCCGGCCAGCCGTGATCGCGCAGCTGCCGCCCGGTGGTGACAGTGAAAGGCGCGCCGATGGTGTTGATCGGAATGGCATGGGCGGCTGTGAGTGCCGCGAGCGCCGTGATGCCGGGAATGACCGTGACCTTCACGGCATCGCCGAGGCGACCCGCGATGCGCAGGGTGGAATCATAAAGCGAGGGGTCACCCCACACCAGCAAGGCCGCTGTGCCACCGTGCGGCAGCGCCTGAGCCAAAGTGTCCTGCCAGACCGTGGCAATCGCGTCGTGCCAATCATCAACCCGCGTCAGGTAATCGGGCGTTCCGGGATCGCGGGTGGGGAGGTCAAACTCAACAAGGCGGGTGGCGGAGTTGGTCACCACCTCGGCGCAGATCGCGCGGCGAAGCTCGGCGAGATCGGCCTTCGATTCCCCTTTGCGGGGGATAAGGATCACATCCGCGCGGTTGAGCGCGCGGATGGCGGAAAGCGTGATGTGTTCCGGGTTGCCGGTGCCGATGCCGACGAGAAGAAGCTCGATCACATCGGCACCTTTTCCGGTTACGCCCCGGCGTAAAGGCGCGCGGTCACAAGGCGCGAGCCCTTGAGGCCATGAAGCGCCTTGGCACCCGCCAGCACGGCGAGATCGACCAGCGGCTCACCGAGGATGACCGCCATATAGGCACCGCCGAAGCTGGCCAGATTCTGGAAGGTCTCGACCGAAAAACCCGAGCCATAGAGCACCCAGAAGGCCACCCAGCCGACAACACCGGCCTGAAACGCGGTAGAGAGCTTGAGCGCCTGCGCATAGGTGATGTCCACATAGGCCGTACCGCGCGCGATGATGCGGCGCGCGAGCGCCTCAAGGCCGAACAGCGGCACCAGCAGGGTCGTGACGTTCATGCCGTATTGCGGCAGGTCCTTCGGCTCGAAGAGAACGCCCTGAAGCAGCAGGCCCAGCGCGAGGCCCGCGCCGGCCGGTGCCGCCCCGAACAGCAGGAACAGCGTGGAGCCGAGGATGAAATGCACCTCGGAAACCCCGACGGGGTAATGCGGAAACACCTGAAAGAAGGTGAAAACCGCGAGCGTGGCCATCAGCGAGCGCTGGACGAGCGAAACGACGCCCTGTTCCCTGACGCTTGTGGCGGCGAGCTTGCCGAGCCAGCCGAGCGCACCGGCGGCAGTGGCATAGCTCAGGGTGATCTTGGTCGCATCGACGAGACCGGGTTCGATATGCATGTCGTATCCTCCGCGCCGTCATCCCCGACGGCGTATCAAGGGGTTGGTCGAAGGCACTCCTCGTGCCTGACGGCAGGTCTCCTGACTTCGCGGGTCTTCGCCTGTCCCTCGCCTTCCCGGCCCGAAGGCCAGTGGCTGTTTGAGGGGTGGCTCGCCGCTCACAGTTGCGGGGGCAGTCACGGATTTGGCGCCTGATGGCTACACCACACCGTATTCCCTTTTCACCCATTGGCCTTTGGCCGCCGGGAACCGTCACCAGAAGCGTTGTCACACAGCGCTGCCGGGGTCAATCCACCGCCACCAGATGAAAGAACGTCCCGGTGACCTTGCCCCGCACGGAACCGCATTCGCTCAACAACTCGCCTGAGGCATCCACCACCTCGGCGAGGGGTGAATCAGGCGCTTCAAGGATGCTCGCATAGTGAAATTCATGGCCGCGCAGGCGGGTTCCCGCGCCAAATCCCGGCATGGGCACCGCCAGCGTGGCGCGTCGATACCCCAGATGCATCTTGCGCTTGGCAAAACTGGTCACGAGCCCGAGAAGTCCGGCCATGGCATGGCGCGCACCCGAGGCATCAATCAGCGCTTCCCCCAGCGCCATGTAGCCACCGCACTCGCCATGCACCGGGTGCGCCTCGGCAAAGCGGCGCAAACCGCCCAGAAAGCGCGCGTTTCCGGCGAGCCGCCCTGCGTGCAGCTCAGGGTAACCGCCGGGCAACCAGCACACATCGGCGGAAGCATCGGGTGCTTCGTCGTTAAGGGCCGAAAAGGGGAGAATCTCGGCGCCAGCCGCGCGCCAGCCCTGCATCAGATGCGGATAAACGAAGGAAAAGGCAGCGTCCCGCGCCAGAGCGATGCGCTGTCCCGGCGGGATGATCGGATAGGCCTTGGCGTCTGGGCGCGCGCAACCACCGGCAGCGTGGCGCAAAGCGGGCAGATCGACGTGAGACACAACAAAAGCGGCTAGATCCTCCAGCAGCTCGGGCAAATCCGTCCGCTCCTCGGCCTGAACCAACCCCAGATGCCGGCTCGGCAGCGCAATCGCCTCGCGCTTGGGCAGCGCACCGAACACCCGGATACCAGCCCCCTCCATACCGGCGCGTACCAAGGCCTCGTGGCGGGGGCTCGCAACCTTGTTGAGGATCACCCCGGCGAAAGGCAGAGCCGGATCGAGCGTTTTGAAGCCATGCGCGATGGCAGCCGCCGATTGCGCCTGCCCCGAGACATCCAGTACCAGCACCACCGGCCAGCCGAAGCGCTTTGACAGTTCGGCGCTGGCGCCCATGCCCGAAGCACCGGGGCGCACCACACCGTCAAACAAACCCATCGAGCCTTCGCTAAGGATCAAGTCAGCGCCTTGGGCCTCACCCGCCAGCGCTTCGAGCAGGGCAGGTGGCATCGCCCAGCTGTCGAGATTGACGGAAGCCACCCCGCTGGCAGCCTTGTGGAAGGCCGGGTCAATGTAATCCGGCCCGTTCTTGAAAGGATGCACCCTTACACCCGCCGCGCGCCATGCCGCGAGCAGCCCGAGCGTCAGCGTGGTCTTGCCGGTGCCGGAAGCCGGTGCAGAGATGACGAGGCCGGGCACCATGGCTCAGGTCTCTTCCGGAAAGCGCGGGTTGGTGCCCACGGGGCGATAACGCCGGTCATAATCCCCGGCGTAAAGGCGGCTCTCGATGAAATCCTCCGCCCCCAGCGCAGGCCCGACCAGCACGAGGGCCGTGCGTTCCCCTTCACCGATGGCAGGGTCCAGCGCACCAAGCGTCGTGCGGATCACACGCTCTTCCGGCCAAGAGGCCCGAAACACCAGCGCCACCGGGCAATCCTCGCCATAATGCGGAGTCAGCTCCCGCTTGAGCCGATCCAGCACATGGATCGAGAGGTGAATGCACAGCGTGGCGCGTGTCGCGGCGAAAGCTTCCAGTGTCTCGGTTTCCGGCATGGCCGAGGCCCGGCCCGAGGTTCGCGTCAGCACAACTGATTGCGCGAGGCCCGGCAGGGTCAACTCGGATTGCAGCGCGGCGGCGGCAGCAGCAAAAGCGGGCACGCCGGGCGTCACATCAAAGGGAATGCCAAGCGCCTTCAACCGCCGGATCTGCTCGCCCATGGCCGACCAGACCGAAAGATCGCCCGAGTGCAGGCGCGCCACCTCCAGCCCCGCCTCATGGGCGGCGCGGCATTCCTCGATGATCTCATCAAGGCTGAGCGGCGCGGTATTGATGATCCTCGCCCCCGGCGGGCAATAGGAAAGCAGCGCCTCGGGCACCAGTGATCCCGCGTAAAGGCACACGGGGCAACGCGCGATGAGGTCTCGCCCGCGCAGGGTAATCAGGTCTGCCGCGCCGGGACCGGCACCGATGAAATGAATGCTCATGACTGAGGTTTCGCTGTCTCTTTTCGCATCCACTTTTCCCCGGAACCGGCCTCCACTTCCGGGTCGGATGCGAGTGCAATGGTGGCCAGACCATCGGGTGCGGTGATGCGGGGGGTGATGATTCGGGCGCCGGGGCCGCAAGCCGCCAGCGCGCAGGCTTCCGCCACGCTGCCGGTACCGAAACCCTGCTCGATACGGCAGGAGCGGGTGAGGGTGACGAGCCCTGCCAGCGATGCCCGCGGAATGGCGCGGATGGGAAGGCTCATCTCGCGGGCAAGTGTCTGCAACGCCGGGTGCCCGGCCTTGTCTTCCAGCGTGGCCAGCGCGGCAAGACCCGCCTCCTGCCCTTTGAGCGCATCTCTCAACGAATCCAGCGTCGCCGCTGCGCGCAGGCCCACCCCGGCGACTTTCATCGTATCGCGCTCCACTGCACGATAGGGCGAGCGGGCTGCCAACCGCGCATACGGCCCAGAGGGGCCATGCTGGCGATATCGATGCGCAGCAAATCGCCGCCCTTCTCCGCCTGCGCCTGCATCAGCAGCGCCTCGGTTTCCAGTGTCACCGCATTGGCGACGATGCGGGTGCCTCGGGGCAGAAAGGACCAGAGCGTTTCCAGCAGCGCGGCATCCGCGCCGCCACCGATGAAGACCGCAGCGGGCGCGGGCAGGCCCGCGAGCGCTTCAGGGGCTTTGCCCTCAATGAGCGTGCAGCACCGCGCCAGACCGAAACGGGCAATGTTGGCGCGGATGTTCTCGCAGCGCGCGGCATTCGGCTCAATGGCAAGGGCGCGCCCACCGGCGAGACACCACTCCAGACCGATGGAGCCGGAACCCGCGCCGATATCCCACAAAAGTTCTCCGGGGCGCGGAGCCAATGCAGCCAGTGTCAGCGCACGGATCGGTGCCTTGGTGATCTGCCCGTCATGCTCAAAGGTGGAATCAGCTCGTCCCGGCGTGCGGGCAAGGCCAGTAGCCCCTTTCACCACCACCGCGACCAGCACGGGCGCTGCTACATCGTTGAGCGCGAACCCCTCAGCCGTTGCGCTGCGAAGGCGCTCACGCGGACCGCCCAAGCACTCCATGACGTGCAACTGGCTTTCTCCGAAACCATGCCGGGCGAGATAACCCGCAAAAGCTGCCGGGGCAGACCCATCCCGCAGAAGGCACAGCAGACGCGCGCCGGGGTGAAGATGCGGTAAGGCCTCTTCCAGCACCCGCGCGTGCAGGCCGAGGCAAGTCACGTCTTCCAGCGACCAGCCCAGATGCGCAGCCGCCAGCGAAAAGCATGAGGGGGCCGAAAGGACGCGATATTCCTCGCGCGGCAGCACCCAGGCGATGCTCGCGCCCGCCCCGAACCAGAACGGATCACCCGAAACCAGCGCCACGACGTTTTGCCCGCGCCGTGCCAGCAGCGGTTCGAGCGAAAAGGGAATGGGCCATTCAACACCGCGCGCGCCGACACCCGCGAGCGCGAGGTGACGCGGCGCGCCGAACACGCTATCCGCTTGCTCCAATGCCGCGCGGGCAAGCGGGGACAGCCCCTCAAGCCCCGCTTCCGTGAGACCGATGATCGTAAGCCAGCAGGAAGGATCAGCCGCCATGCGCATTCTCCTCCTTGGAGGCACCAGCGATGCCACGCAGCTCGCCGCGCGCCTGAGCGCGGCTGGCCGTGATGCCATCTTCTCCTACGCGGGCCGCGTGAGCACGCCCACGCCCCAGCCCCTTCCCACGCGCATCGGTGGTTTCGGCGGCATTGAGGGACTGGAAGTATACCTCAGATGCGAGCGCATCACCCATGTGGTCGATGCCACGCATTCCTTTGCGGCCAACATGAGCCGCAACGCGGTGGCGGCCTGCACCCGCGCCGGGGTAAAACTGGTGGCGCTCGAGCGCTCCGCCTGGGTGGCCCAACCGGGTGATGACTGGCGCCCCGTCGCCGATATCACCGAAGCGATTGCAGCCCTGCCCGAACGTGGCGCGCGCATTTTCCTCGCCACCGGGCGTCAGAACGTCGCGGATTTCGCCAGAAAGCCCGAAAACTTCT
>JAIUNQ010000074.1 GCA_020161475.1 Pseudomonadota bacterium
AAGTTCCAGAGCGCGATCTGGCACGGCTTTGTGGCGGCCGCCGCAAGCTGCCAATGGGCGGGCATCGCCTACATGATGGGCACCACCCCCTGACAGGGGAAACGCGCGGGAGGCTCCCCCCCGCGCGCACTACTCTTTACTTCACGTCGAAGCGGTCGAGGTTCATCACCTTGGTCCAGGCCGCCACGAAGTCGTTGACGAACTTGGCCTGCGCATCATCGGCCCCATACACCTCCGAGAGCGCCCGAAGCTGCGAGTTCGCCCCGAAGATGAGATCAGCCCGCGTGCCGGTCCACTTGGTGGCACCGCTCGCGCGATCCTTGCCCTCGAACACATCACCCGCCTCGGAAACCGGTGCCCACACCGTCCCCATATCGAGAATGTTGACGAAGAAGTCGTTGGTGAGCGTGCCGGCGCGATGGGTGAAGACGCCATGCTTGGCCCCGCCGACATTGGCCCCGAGCACGCGCAACCCGCCCACCAGAACCGTCATTTCCGGCGCGGTGAGCGTGAGGAGCTGGGCCTTGTCCACCAGCATCTCCTCCACCGACACCGAATAGCGGGCCTTGGCATAGTTACGGAAACCGTCGGCCTCCGGCTCCATCACCGCGAAGCTCTCGGCATCCGTCTGCTCCTGCGAGGCATCCATGCGCCCCGGCGTGAACGGAACGCTCACGGCATGGCCAGCGGCCGCCGCAGCCTTTTCCACCGCCGCCGAACCGCCCAGCACGATCAGATCGGCCAGCGACACCTTCTTGCCGCCACTGGCGGAGGCATTGAAGGCCGCCTGAATGCCCTCCAGCACACCAAGCACGCGGTTGAGGCGTTCCGGCTCGTTGGCCGCCCATTCGCGCTGCGGGGCAAGGCGGATACGCGCGCCATTGGCGCCGCCACGCTTGTCCGAGCCGCGGAAGGACGAGGCCGAAGCCCAGGCGACGAACACCAGATCAGCCACCGACAGGCCCGACGAGAGAATGCCCGCCTTGAGATCCGCGATGTCCTTGGCATCCACCAACGGGTGATTCACCGCCGGGATGGGGTCCTGCCAGATCAGGTCTTCGGCGGGTACCTCCGGGCCGAGGTAGCGCACCTTGGGGCCCATGTCGCGATGGGTGAGCTTGAACCACGCGCGAGCGAAAGCATCCGCGAACTGCGCCGGATTTTCAAGGAATCGCTTGGAGATCGGCCCGTAGATGGGGTCGAAGCGCATGGCCATATCCGCCGTGGTCATCATCGGCGCATGCTTCTTGGTGGGATCATGCGCATCAACGACCATATCTTCGGGCGCGACATTCTTGGCGCGCCACTGGTGCGCACCCGCCGGACTTTTCACCAGCTCCCACTCATATTTAAAGAGCACCTTGAGGTAGCCCATATCAAAGGTCGTGGGGTTGGGCTTCCAGGCGCCCTCAATCCCGGAGGTGATGGTGTCACCGCCCTTGCCCGAACCGAAGGTGGAGAGCCAGCCAAAGCCCATGGCTTCGATCGGCGCGCCTTCGGGCGCAGCCCCGACATGGGCTGCATCCCCCGCGCCATGCGCCTTGCCGAAGGTGTGCCCACCGGCGGTGAGCGCCACCGTCTCCTCGTCGTTCATCGCCATCCGCGCGAAGGTCTCGCGGATATCGCGGCCGGAGGCGATCGGGTCCGGCTTGCCGTCCGGCCCTTCCGGGTTGACGTAGATGAGGCCCATCTGCACCGCCGCGAGCGGGTTTTCCAGTTCGCGATCGCCCGAATAACGGCTGTTCGGCTTGTCGGAGGTGGCGAGCCATTCGGTTTCGCTGCCCCAGTAGATGTCCTCTTCCGGCTCCCACACATCCGCGCGACCGCCGCCAAAACCGAAGGTCTTGAAGCCCATGGATTCGAGCGCGACATTGCCCGCGAGAATCATCAAGTCCGCCCAGGACAGCGCCTTGCCGTACTTGCGCTTGATCGGCCAGAGCAGGCGACGCGCCTTGTCGAGGTTGCCGTTATCCGGCCAGGAGTTGAGCGGCGCAAAGCGCTGCGTGCCGTTGCCGGCGCCCCCGCGCCCATCTGCCGTGCGATAGGTACCCGCGGAGTGCCACGCCATGCGGATGAACAGCGGGCCATAATGGCCCCAATCCGCCGGCCACCAGGACTGGCTGTCGGTCATCAGGGCATGAAGGTCCTTCTTCACGGCGGCATAATCGAGCGCCTTGAAGGCCGCCGAATAGTCAAACCCCTTGCCCATGGGGTCGGAGAGGGCGGAATGCTGATGCAGGATCTTCAGGTTCAGCTGGTTCGGCCACCAGTCACGGTTGGAGCGCCCGGCGCTCGTCACATTGGGGCGTGCACCGTGCATCACGGGGCATTTGCCGGTCGAGTTCTGTCCACTCATTCTTCTTCTCCGTTGACTGAAATCTTTGCGTCGAAAGCGGGCCGAAGAGCCAAGTTTCGCACCTGACCCCTCTATACCAAGCCAAGTCCATCAGGATAAATTTGAACTTCGGATCACTTCGATAAGATTTTCAAATGATCAATCTGACGCTGCGCCAGCTGCGCTACTTCGAGGCTCTGGCCCGCCATGGGCATTTCGGACGGGCGGCGGAAGCCTGTGCCATTTCCCAGCCTGCCCTTTCGCTACAGATCCGTGATCTGGAAGAAGCGATCGGCCTGCCGCTGTTCGAGCGCGCCTCACGCCACGTGCGTCTGACCGCTTTTGGCGAGGCTTTCGCCCCGCGCGCCCGAGCGATCCTCCAAGGCGTGGAAGACCTTGAGGATTTCTCCCGCAGCGCCCGGCGCGAACTCGCGGGGCGTCTCCGGCTTGGCGTCATCCCCACCATTGCCCCCTATCTGCTGCCGATTTTCATCCGCGAGCTGACGCACCGCTTTCCGGGGATTGACCTGCACCTGCGTGAAACGCTCACCCCGCGCCTGCTGGACGAGGTGATGGAAGGGCGGATCGACGCGGCGATTGTTGCCCTGCCCCTCTCGGAACCGGCGCTGACCGAGGTGGCGCTGTTCGAGGAAAACTTCATGCTCGTGCGCCCGCAAGCGCAGGCCGACCTGCCTGTGCCCGATGCCGCCTCCTTGCGGGAAATGCGCTTGCTGCTGCTGGAGGAGGGCCACTGCTTCCGCGATCAGGCGCTGGCCTTCTGCGATCTGCGCAGCGTGCGCCCGCGCGAGGTGCTCGACGGCACCTCGCTCTCCACGCTGGTGCAGATGGTGGGCGCGGGCATCGGCGTCACGCTGATCCCGGAGATGGCGGTGGCCGTGGAAGCCCGCTCGGCCCCCGTCGCGATCACCGCCTTTGCCGATCCGCAGCCCTGTCGCACCATCGGCATGGTGTGGCGAAAGACCAACCCTCTCACCCCCCAACTGATCCGCATCGCCGAGGTGGTCCGGGATTCCGCCCGACTGATGCGCGAGCAACAGCAAAACGCCGCGCGTTGAGGATTGGTGCTTACCTCGGCAACCAGGATCGACCATGCTGGTGGCCGGCCCCTGATCGTGCAAGGACACCAGCATTGAAAATCCCCACCCTGCCTTTCACCGTCACCGACTGGAGCGCGGTGGAGCCGACGCGCCACCCCGGCGAGCGCGGCTTCGCGCTCTGGCGCACGCTGAATATCGGCGACATCCGCATCCGGCAGGTTGACTATTCACCCGGCTACCTCGCGGATCACTGGTGCGACCGGGGCCATGTGCTCTATGTGCTGGAGGGCGAATTGGTCAGCGAACTCAAGGACGGACGCAGCTTCACGCTTGTCGCGGGCATGAGCTATCAGGTCTCCGATTTCGGCGATGCCGCCCATCGCTCGCGCACGGAAAAAGGCGCCAAGTTGTTCATTGTCGACTAAGTCGCAGGTGCAGCCGCGCGCGGCGGCGCACAATCCCATGCCTCCGCCCCCTCTGTTAACGCAAACATGGCAGGCACTTTGCGCCTTTGCAGCCATGATCGAAAACTGGCACGCCTGACAGAACGAGGCACAAAAATCTATATTAAATCAACAAAATCAAATTTTTAATCTAAAATCACCTACCACCGCACCACCTGAAGGTTCAGGCGGAACAATCTGATTCAAGCAGCAAAATTCAGCACAGCATTTCGATTCTTGCCCAGCTGCTTTGCATAGTTATCGATACCAGCGTGATTGCAGGTTTCTTTGTTGGCGCTACCTTCAAAGCGGGCGTGGCTTGGGTGCAAGCCCGCTTGGATATGATGCCTGCACCCAAAACCCCTTACCAAAGTAAGGGGGGCGGCGAACCTAGGTAGGGGAGCCGCCCATCAAGAGCGCGGGCAATAAAGCGCCAGCCAAGACCGGACCGGAAGCGGAAAAGCCGCACCGAGACCCGGCACAGGGGAGGAACCAGATGAAGAAGACATGGCTTTTTGCGGCCGTGGCGACGCTTGCGCTCGCTGCACCCGCCTTCGCCCAGCAGGGCATCAAGATCGGCCTGTCCGGCCCGTTCACCGGCGGCTCGGCCGCCATGGGCGTTTCCATGCGCGACGGCGTCAAGCTCGCGGTGCAGGAGATCAACAAGGCGGGCGGCGTGCTTGGCAAACAGATCATCCTCGTCGAGCGTGACGACGAAGCCAAGAACGAGCTCGGCGTGCAGATCGCGCAGGAGCTGATCAACAAGGAGAATGTGGTCGCCACCGTCGGCTTCATCAACACCGGCGTCTCGCTGGCCTCCCAACGCTTCTATCAGGAAGCGGAAATTCCGGTGATGAACAACGTCGCCACCGGCACGCTGGTCACCCAGCAGTTCAAGGCCCCGGATCACAAGGCCAACTATGTGTTCCGCAACGCCGCCAACGACTCGATCCAGTCGGCGATGATCGCCCAGACCGTGAAGGACAAGGGCTTCACCAAGCCCGCCATCATCGCGGACTCGACCAACTACGGCCAGCTCGGCCGTGCTGACCTCGAAAAGGCCCTCGCCGAACGCGGCATCAAGCCGGTTGCGGTGGAAAAGTTCAACATCGGCGACACCGACATGACCGCTCAGGCCCTGCGCGCCAAGGAAGCCGGCGCGGATGTGGTGCTCACCTACGCCATCGGCCCGGAACTCGCCCAGACCGTCAACGCGGTCGTCAAGCTCGGCTGGAAGGTTCCGGTCATGGGCTCCTGGACCCTCTCGATGGCCAGCTTCATCGACGCCGCAGGCAAGAACGGTGAAGGCGTGCTGATGCCGCAGACCTTCATCCAGATGCCGTCGACCCCCAAGCGCAAGGCCTTCATCGAGGCCTATCAGGCCGCCTACAAGGTCGAGCGCATCCCCTCCCCGGTTTCGGCTGCGCAGGGCTATGACTCGATGCTGATTCTCGCCGCTGCGATCAATCAGGCCAAGTCCACCGACGGCCGCAAGATCCGTGAAGCGCTGGAGAACCTCTCGACCAAGATCGAAGGCGTCGTGACCACCTACGACAAGCCCTTCTCCGCCACCGACCACGAGGCCATCACCGCCAATATCCCGGTGCTCGGCACCGTGAAGGATGGCCGCGTCGTCCCGGCCGATCCGAAGGATCTGGAAGGCGAGAAGGCCCTGCGCGTGAAGCCGAAGGCCTGACGCCCGAGGTGGCCTGATCCCCCAAAGGGATACGCTCTGGGTTCATCAGAAGGGGCGCGCCAAAACGCGCCCCTTCGTCCCAGCGCGCATGCCTGAAGAACACGGGGCACCAGACGAGAAGACGGGCATGCAGCCCGCATCCAATGACAAGACTGAACGCCTGAAAAGGCAGTCCGCACCCGGGCTGAGGGGGCATTTCCATGCAGAATTTTCTTCAGATCCTTGTTTCCGGCATCTCTGTCGGCATGATCTACGGCGTTATCGCCTTTGGCTATCAATTGACCTTTGCCACGTCGAAAACCCTGAACTTCGGGCAGGGTGAGGCGCTCACGCTCGGGGCGCTGGTCGGCTTTTCCGTGGTCACCGCGCTGATCGGCATGGGGGCAAGCCCGCTGCTCGCCTACCTGCTCTCCCTCCCCCTCGTGCTGGCCTTTGGTCTGGCGCAGGGCTCGGCGGTGGAATGGCTCGGCGTGCGTCAGGCCATGAAAACCAAGTCGGAAGCGGGCTGGATTATGTCCACCATCGCGCTCGGCATCATTTTCAAGAACATGGCGGAGAACATCTGGGGCAAGGACCCGCTGAAGTTCCCCTCCCCCCTGCCGGAAAACCCGATCTCGCTCGGCGGGGTCAACATCCGCCCCATGGAAATCGCCATCGTGCTCGGCGCGCTGGCCATGATGCTGGCGGTGGAGCTGTTCAACCGCCGCTCCATCTACGGCAAGGCCGTGGTCGCCACCTCGAACGACCGTGACGCGGCGGGCCTGATGGGCATCAACACCTCGCTCGTCATCACCTTCTCCTATGCGCTCTCCTCGCTCTCGGCGGCTCTGGCGGGCGTGCTCGTCGCCCCGGTGACGCTCACCGGCGCGCAGATGGGCGCGGCGCTGGGCCTGAAAGCCTTCGCGGTGGCCATCATCGGCGGCCTCTCCTCGGGCCTCGGCGTGGTCGTCGGCGGCCTCATTCTCGGCATCACGGAGAGTCTGACCGGCTTTTACGTCGACACCGGCTACAAGGACGTGCCGGGCCTGATCCTGCTTCTGCTGGTGCTTTCGTTCAAACCCGCCGGTCTCTTCGGCAAAACCGCGATCAAGAAGGTTTGAGCCGATGAAGACCGCGTTCAATGTTCTCGGGCTCGCCATCCTCGCGCTCATGCCGGTGATGGTGACCTCCTCCTATTACCTGCCGCTCATCACGATGATCTTCATCTATGCGATCCTCGTGCTCGGGCTGGATATCGTCTTCGGCTACACCGGAGAGGTCTCCATCGGCCATGCCGCGCTCTTCGGCGTGGGCGCCTATACGGCGGGCCTGCTGTCCTTCCATGCGGGCCTCGGCTTCTGGTGGGCGCTGCCGCTCGCGGTCATCGTCACCGCCGCTTTCGGTGCACTGCTGGCGCTGCCCGCGCTCAAGGTAACGGGGCCTTACTTGGCCATGGTGACGCTCGCCTTCGGCACCATCGTGATGACGCTCATCAACGAGATGACCGAAGTCCCGACCCCATGGGGCCACATCAACGTCACCAATGGCCCGCTCGGCATCGAGCTGCGCACGCCTCTCTTCATCGACCTGCGCGATGTGCTCGACATGTCGATGAAGCGCCTCAAGGAAGTTGAATATTACTATGTGGCGGCCATCGCGCTGGTGCTGACCATTGTCATCATCAACCGCATCATCGCTTCGCACTACGGCCGCGCGTTCGAAGCGCTGCGTGACAGCCCGATCGCCTCGGACTGCATGGGCGTGAGCGTCTACAAGCACAAGGTGCTCGCCTTCGTGATTTCCGCCGGTTTTGCGGGCCTTGCGGGCGTGCTCTATGCCTATTTCCGCCAGTACATCGCCCCGCAGGCGTTCGAATTCGCCCAGTCGGTCGAATTCCTGCTGGCAGTGGCGATGGGCGGGCGCAAGTCGCGTCTCGGGCCGATCATCGGCGCAGGCATCATCGTCTTCCTGCCGAATATCCTCGCGGATCTTGAACTCTTCCGCATCACAGCGGGCATCATCGCGGCGATTGCGGTCGTCGCGGGCTTTGCGGCCTGGCGCCGTCACCCGGAGAATCTCCGCTCCATCGGCGTGGGCGTGGCACTCTGCATCGCGATGTTCGTCGCCTCGCTCTGGATGACCCGCATCGTCGACTACAAGCTGACGATCTACGGCCTGATGATCCTCTTTGTGGTGTATTATCTGCCCGACGGCATCATGGGCTTCGTGCGCACCCTGGTGGGCCGCGTCTTCCCGGCGCTGGCGAACAACCACCCCGTGATCAAGGCCACCAGCGACGATTCCAAGGTCTGGAATGCGCCCAAGCCGAATGTCGGCCCCAATGAGGCTCTGCTCAAGGTCGATCAGGTCATCATGCAGTTCGGCGGTTTGAAAGCGCTCAATCAGGTCGACCTCTTCGTCAAACCCGGCACCATCCATGGCCTCATCGGCCCCAACGGCTCCGGCAAATCGACCATGATGAACGTGCTGACCGGCATTTACGTGCCGACCAGCGGCGACATCCGCTTCGAGGGTAAGACGATCGTGGGCCACAAGTCCCCGCAGATCGCCGATGCCGGCATCGCCCGCACCTTCCAGAACGTGCAGCTCTTCTCGGAGTTGACCTGCATCGAGAATGTGATGGTGGGCCTCACCCATACCTACGAGAGCCGCTTCTTCGGCGTGGCGCTGGGCACCCCCAAGGCCCGCCGCGAGGAGCGCGAGGCCCGCATCCGCGCGATGTCGATCCTGCACTTCGTGGGTCTGGATGGCCTCGCCAACGAGGAGGCCCGCAACCTGCCCTATGGCAAGATGCGCCTGCTCGAGATCGGCCGTGCGCTTGCACTCGACCCCAAGCTCCTGCTGCTCGACGAACCCGCCGCGGGCCTCACCGCGCCGGACATCAAGGAGCTGATCGAGATCATCCGCAAGATCAAGAGCCACGGCATCACCGTGATCCTGATCGAGCATCACATGGATGTGGTGATGAGCATCTGCGACACCGTCACTGTGCTCGATTTCGGCCAGAAGATCGCCGAGGGGCTGCCCGCCGAAGTGCAGGCGAACCCGCGCGTCATCGAAGCCTATCTCGGCGGCTCGGCTACCTGAAGGAGCTTGGACAGATGTTGAAGATCGAAAAACTCGTCGCAGGCTACGGCAAGGTGCAGGTTCTGCACGAAATCACCATCGAGGTGCCCAAGGGCAAGCTCGTCACCCTGATCGGCTCGAATGGCGCCGGCAAAACCACCACGCTGCGCGCCATCTCGGGCATGATCGAACCCTCCAGCGGCTCGATCACGCTCAACGGCACCTCGATCGCGGGGCTCCCCAGCCACGAGATCACGCGCCTTGGCCTTGCGCATTCGCCCGAAGGACGCCGCGTGTTCCCCACGCTCAGCGTTACGGACAACCTGCTGCTGGGCGCCTTCCCGCGTCTCACCGGCAAGCGCCCCAAGGGCGAGGTAGAAAAGGACATGCAGCGCATGTTCGAACTCTTCCCTCGCCTGCAGGAACGCCGTGAACAGCTCGCGGGCACGCTTTCGGGCGGTGAGCAGCAGATGCTGGCCATGGCGCGCGCGCTGATGCTGAACCCCGAGGTGCTGCTGCTGGACGAGCCCTCCATGGGCCTTGCGCCCAAGCTGGTGGAGGAGGTTTTCGCCACCATCGCCCGCCTCAAGCAGGCCAGCATCACCATGCTGCTGGTGGAGCAGTTCGCTGCCGCAGCCCTCGATGTGGCGGATTTCGGCTACGTGCTCGAAAACGGCAGGCTCGCGGGCTCCGGCCCCGCCGCCCAACTCAAGAACGACCCGGCCGTGCGCGCGGCCTATCTCGGCGCGGCGCATTAGCGGCTGCGCCTTGCCGGCGCTTCAACGCGCTGCTCCCTCTTGAATGGCCGGGCATCCGCCCGGCCATTTGCATAGGGGAACCTACATGAAGCCTGCGCCGCCTCGCAGCATGGCCGACAGTGCCGCAAGGCATACGCCGTCGATGTCTGCGTGGTACAAGATGCGCCTCGTCCATCGGGAAGGAGGCACTGGAATCCTTCGACTATCCCCGGAAAATCACGGGACGGGCCGCCTTCGCGATGGCTTTTCCGATCGGCTGACGCTGGAACGACACGCCAAGAGGGCGGCGCCCCTCAGTTGGCAGGCGGTGAGCATCATCACCTCTTGAAAAACGTCATCATCACGCCCGAATTGGTGATATTCTGAGCTTAGGGCGACTCGAACGACAGGATAGGCCGTCATGGCTGGCAACGCGGATTCCGCTTCCTCCCTTGTTCTCGCCCGTTTCGGCCTTGGCCCACGCCCCGGCGATCTTGCTGCATCAGGCCGAGATCTCCTCGCCGCCATGGCACAGGAGACAGCCTCCCCCGCGCCTCAGCCGACGGGAGATCTTCCCTCGGCGGTCCATGCGCTCTCCGAGCTGGACGAGTTCCGCACCGAGCGGCGCAAGAAGCGCGAGGCCGAGGCCACCCGCACCGCACAGGCCAACCCGCCGGCCATGATGGAAGGCCCCGGCATGGCGGCGGGTTCGCCGCCTTCCTCGCCGATACCGCCCCCTTCCTCGCGCTCCCCCCAGCCTTACCCCGCGCGCGTTTATCGCGATGAGGCCGCCGCTCGCCTGCAACTCGCGCTCACAGCGCCCCTCGGGTTTGCGGAGCGCTGGGTGTGGTTCTGGTCCAATCACTTCTGCATTTCGGTGGCCAAGGGACAGCCGCTGCGCGTGCTCGCAGGCAATTACGAGCGCTCGGTCATCCGCCCCCATGCCTTCGGGCGCTTCTCGGAGATGCTCCGGGCCAGCGCACGTCATCCCGCCATGTTGATTTACCTCGACAATCGGCAGTCCATCGGCCCCAATTCCCGCGCGGGCGAGCGGCGCGGACGCGGGCTGAATGAAAATCTGGCCCGCGAGATCCTTGAGCTGCACACGCTGGGCGTTAACGGCGGTTACAGCCAAGCGGACGTCACCAGTTTCGCGAAAATGCTCACCGGTTGGACCGTGATCGGCCCCTTTGATGAGGATGGCGAAATCGGCGAGTTCCGCTTCAATGTGAACCGCCACGAACCCGGACCCCAGATGCTGCTGGGCCGCAGCTTTCCCGATGAGGGTGTGAAGCAGGCCGAGGCCGCACTCGATGCCGTCGCCACGCATCCTGCCACGGCCAAATTCATCGCGGCCAAACTCGCACGGCACTTCATCGCCGATGTGCCGCCCCCGGCTCTTGTCGCGCGGCTGGCGCAGGTCTTCACCGACACCAAGGGGGATCTCGCCGCTTTGGCGCGCGCGCTGCTTACCGCCCCCGAAGCGCTCGCCCCGGCCACGAAATTGCGCAGCCCACAGGAGTTTATGGTCGCTTCCCTGCGCGCCACCGGCCGCAAGGGCGATCTTGGCCCCTATTTTCAGGGGTTGAACGCGCTGGGCCAACAGCTTTGGAACCCGGCCGGCCCCAATGGTTTTTCCGATACGCTCGTGGCCTGGGCCAATCCGGAGGGGATGAAAGTGCGCCTTGAACTCGCCGCAGCCTTGGGGCGCGCGACCCCCGGCGCGCAAAGCCCCTCGGAGATTCTGGAGGCGACACTGGGACCTCGCGCCTCGCAGGAGACA
>JAIUNQ010000075.1 GCA_020161475.1 Pseudomonadota bacterium
CCAACGTGCGGGTGTCCTCCGCCCGCGCCACGAGGCAGATCGCGCCTTGGCCGACGGCGGGCAGGAAGCGCGCGTCATCGAGCGCCTCGGTGATCTCTCCGGCAAGGCCAAGACGCTTCAAACCCGCCACCGCCAGCAGCACGGCGTCAAACTCGCCCGAACGCGCCTTGTTGAGCCGCGTTTCCACGTTGCCGCGCAGGGGCTCGACCACCAGATCAGGCCGCAGATGCTTGAGCAGCGCCTGACGACGCAGCGACACCGTGCCGACGCGCGCGCCCTGGGGGAGCGCATCAAGCGTCTTGTGGCGCGGCGCGATCAGCGCATCACGGATGTCTTCGCGCGGCAGAAACCCGGCGATCACCAGCCCTTCGGGAAGCTCGGTCGGCAGATCTTTCGACGAATGCACCGCGACATCGACCTTGCCTTCAAGCTGGGCAATGTCGATCTCTTTCGTAAAAAGGCCCTTGCCGCCGATTTCAGACAAGGGGCGATCCTGCGTACGATCGCCCATGGTCGAGATGATCTCGATGGCGATGGCGTCAAGCGCGCACCCGAAGCTCAGGGCCAAGGCGGCCTGCGTCATGCGGGCCTGTGCCAGCGCGAGGGGCGAGCCGCGGGTGCCGATGGTGCAAAGAAGAGTGGCCATGGTGTCTCGTTACGCGAAGCTATTTCCTTCGCTGGCTCTAACGCGCTAGGAGAGGTTCAACAAGGCTCTAGCCTTAAGCGAGATCAAATCCGGCGGTTGCGCCGGAGGGAGGCGGAAAAATCGTGGTGGCGTTGCGCGTTCTGGGCTTGGAAACCACCTGTGATGAAACAGCGGCAGCCGTGGTGGAGCTGCGGCCCGACGGGTTGCGCACCATCCTCTCCAACCGCATCCGCTCGCAGGATGAGGAGCATCGCCGTTTTGGTGGCGTGGTGCCGGAAATCGCGGCGCGTGCGCATGTCGATGTGCTCGACGGCATGATCCGCGACGCCATGGCGGAAGCCAAGATGCCGCTTTCCGCGCTCGACGGCATTGCCGCCTCCGCCGGCCCCGGCCTGATCGGCGGCGTGCTGGTGGGGCTCACCACCGCCAAAGCGCTCGCCATGGGGCTGAACAAGCCGCTCCTTGCCGTAAACCACCTTGAAGCCCACGCGCTGACCCCGCGCCTCACGGATCAGGTCAATTTCCCCTATCTCCTGCTGCTCGCTTCGGGCGGGCACACCCAGTTGCTGGCGGTGAAGGGCGTGGGGGATTATGTGCGCCTCGGCACCACGATCGATGACGCCATCGGCGAAGCCTTCGACAAGGTCGCGAAAATGCTGTCCCTCGGCTTTCCCGGGGGGCCTGCAGTGGAGCGCGCCGCCGAGGGCGGCGATTCGGAGCGTTTCGCGTTTCCACGCCCCTTGCTGGGCAAGCCGGAGCCGAACTTCTCGCTCTCGGGCCTGAAAACCGCCGTGCGCCTCGCCGCCGAGGAGCTTCAACCGCTGCACGAGCGTGATGTCGAGGATCTCTGTGCCTCGTTTCAGGCCGCTGTGGTCGATTGCGTAATCGACCGCGTGCGCCGGGGCATCCGCGCCTTCCGCCAGCAGGTCGGAAACCCCTCTGCGCTGGTGGTGGCAGGCGGTGTCGGTGCCAATCGTGCCATCCGGCAGGCGCTGCAACGCTCGGCCACCGAAGCGGGCCTGCGCCTCGTTGTGCCGCCGCCGCGCCTGTGCACCGACAATGCGGCGATGGTGGCAAATGCCGGCATCGAGCGCCTGCTGCTCGGCAAGACAGATGGCCTCGATTTCGCCGCCCGCCCGCGCTGGCCGCTCGATGAAGCGCGCGCCGCACCGGGAGCGCGCGCATGAAGGATATCGGCATCATTGGCGCAGGCGCCTTTGGCACGGCGCTCGCCATCAGTTTCGCGCGCGGCGGCAATCGCGTGGCGCTTTATGGCCGCGATGCAGGCGAAATCACCGCGATGGGACTCACGCGTCACGCCGGGGCGATCCTGCCGGGGGTCATACTGGATCCCGCTGTCCATCCGACCAACACCATGGCGGAGGCCGCCGATGCCCCCGTCATCGTGATGGCGGTGCCCACCCAGAACCTGCGCGCCGCCTGCCGCACCTTGGCCCCGGCGCTGCTGGGCCGCTACACGATTCTGTCCGCCGCCAAGGGCATCGAGCAGGGCAGCGGTGAGTTCGTCACGCAGGTGATGCGCGCGGAGCTGGGGGAAGGACATGCTTACGGCGTGCTCTCCGGCCCTTCCTTCGCCATCGATATTGCGCGCTCCTTGCCCACGGCCATCGTACTGGCGTTGGAAGACGGCGCGGAGGCCATGGCGAAAAAGCTCTCCTCCAGCAGCCTGCGGCTTTATCATTCCAGTGATCTGCGCGGCGTGGAAATCGGCGGGGCGGCCAAGAACGTTCTCGCGATTGCCGCCGGCATCGTCGTCGGCATGGGCTTTGGCGAAAGCGCCCGCGCCGCCTTGATCGCGCGCGGCTTTGCCGAGCTGCGCCGTTTTGCCGAAGGTTTCGGCGCGCGGGCGGAAACCCTGATGGGGCTTTCTGGCCTCGGCGATCTGGTATTGACCGCCTCGACCCCGCAATCGCGCAACTTTTCGCTGGGGTTGGTGCTGGGGCAGGGCAAGGCCGCCGCCGAAGCACTGGCCTCACCGAAGCTGGCGGAAGGCGCTTTTACCGCGCCGATTCTGGTGGAACGGGCGCGCGCCGCCGGTATTGAGATGCCGATCTCGGAGGCCGTTGCCTCGGTGCTTGCGGGCACGTTCTCGGTGCGCGAGGCGGTCAGCGCACTGATGGCGCGACCGCTCAAGGGGGAATAAGGGGCAAGAGATGGCGCATTGGCTGATCAAATCCGAACCGTTCAAGTGGTCGTGGGATATGCAGGTGGCTGCCGGGGCCAAGGGCACCTTCTGGGATGGCGTGCGCAACCACCTGGCCAAGAAGAACTTGATGGCGATGAAGCTAGGCGACACCGCCTTTTTCTACCACTCCAACGAGGGGCTGGAGATCGTCGGCATCGTCGAGGTGATCCGGGAAGCCTACCCCGACCCCACCGCCGAGATTGGCGAGCCTTGGGTGGTGGTGGATTTCGCCGCCAAAGCGCCGCTGCCCCGGCCTGTCTCGCTTAAAGAGATCAAGGCGACACCTGAACTCTCCCAGATGAGTCTGGTCACTTCCATGCGCCTCTCTGTCCAGCCGGTGACAGACGCCGAATGGGCGCTCGTGCTCAAGATGGGCGGGCTGTAAACTTTAGGGCGCCTTCATACGCCCAATTGGCTAGTGACTCTTTCTTCCGCGCCTCTCATGTTTGGTCTAGAAAAAGGCCAAGCAAGAAAATCATTGCTTCCGTCCTCACGCCAGCGTGGGGCCGGATCAGTCGGGAGAGTGAAATGTCCGAGAAAGTCTACGAAGTCCCCGCGGAAATCGCGAAAAACGCGCTGATCGACAACGCCAAGTATCTGGAAATGTACAAGGCGTCGGTTGATAATCCGGAAGCCTTCTGGGGCGAACATGGCAAGCGCCTGGACTGGTCCAAGCCTTACACCAAGGTGAAGAACACTTCGTATGCTCCCGGCAATGTCTCGATCAAGTGGTTCGAAGACGGCGAACTGAACGTCTCTTACAACTGTATTGACCGCCATCTTCCCACGCGCGCCAATCAGGTCGCGATCCTGTGGGAAGGCGATGATCCCAAGGATTCCAAGGCCATCACCTATGCGCAGCTTCACAAGGAAGTCTGCAAGATGGCCAACGTTCTCAAGGCGAAGGGCGTCAAGAAGGGTGACCGCGTCACCATCTACCTGCCGATGATCCCGGAAGCGGCCTATGCCATGCTGGCCTGCGCCCGCATCGGCGCGGTGCACTCCATCGTCTTCGGCGGCTTCTCGCCGGATGCCATCGCGGGCCGTATCGAGGATTGCGATTCCAAGATCATCATCACCGCCGATGAAGGCCTGCGCGGTGGCAAGCATGTCCCGCTCAAGAAGAACGTCGATGTGGCCGCCAACAAGGTCCATCCGGCGCTGGAAACCTGCCTCGTGGTCAAGCACACCGGTTCGGGTGCCATCCACATGCAGGAAGGCCGCGATTTCTGGTATCATGAGGAAGCCGCCAAGGTTTCGGACGATTGCCCCTGCGAGCCGATGAACGCGGAAGATCCGCTGTTCCTGCTCTACACCTCGGGCTCCACCGGCAAGCCGAAGGGCGTTCTGCACTGCACCGGCGGCTATCTCGTCTATGCCTCGATCACCCACCAGTACATCTTCGACTACAAGGACGGCGACGTTTACTGGTGCACGGCGGACGTGGGCTGGGTGACCGGCCACTCCTACATCGTCTATGGCCCGCTCGCGAACGGCGCGACCACGCTGATGTTCGAAGGCGTGCCGAGCTACCCGGACATGGGCCGCTTCTGGGAAGTGGTGGACAAGCACAAGGTCACCATCTTCTACACCGCCCCCACCGCGATCCGCTCGCTGATGGGCGCCGGCGAAGACCTCGTGAAGAAGCATTCCCGCAAGACCCTGCGTCTGCTCGGCTCGGTGGGCGAACCCATCAACCCGGAAGCCTGGGAATGGTACTACAATGTGGTCGGCGAAGGCCGCTGCCCGATCGTTGATACCTGGTGGCAGACCGAAACCGGCGGCATTCTCATCACCCCGCTGCCGGGCGCGACCAAGCTGAAGCCGGGTTCGGCGACCCGTCCGTTCTTCGGCGTCAAGCCCGAAGTGGTGGATGCCGAGGGCAAGGTTCTCGAAGGCGCGACCGAAGGCAACCTCGTGATCGCTGATTCGTGGCCCGGCCAGATGCGTACCGTCTACGGCGACCACAAGCGCTTCATGGAGACCTATTTCTCCACCTATCCGAACAAGTACTTCACCGGTGACGGCTGCCGCCGCGACGCCGATGGCTTCTACTGGATCACGGGCCGCGTCGATGACGTCATCAACGTCTCGGGCCACCGCATGGGCACGGCGGAAGTCGAATCGGCGCTGGTGGCGCATGAGGCTGTCTCTGAAGCTGCCGTCGTCGGCTACCCGCATGACATCAAGGGTCAGGGCATCTACGCCTATGTCACCCTGATGAACGGCATCCAGCCCTCCGAGGATCTTCGCAAGGCGCTGATCGTCACCGTGCGTAACGAGATCGGCCCGATCGCCACGCCCGACAAGATCCAGTTCGCGCCGGGCCTGCCCAAGACCCGCTCGGGCAAGATCATGCGCCGCATCCTGCGCAAGATCGCCGAGGACGATTTCTCGGCGCTGGGCGATACCTCGACGCTGGCCGATCCGTCGGTGGTCGATGATCTGATCGAGAACCGCCAGAACAAGCGCGCCTGATCGGGCTCACCAACAAAACCATCAAGGGCGCCGCAAGGCGCCCTTTTTGTTTGCGCTCACCGGGCGCGAGCGCCTCGCCAATCCGCGTGAAGGCGGAACAACAAAAAAAGCCGCCGGTTTCCCGGCGGCTTTCTTGTTTCTTCCTCTCGCTCCGGACTTGCGCTCGTCCGCTCGAGGGTGGGAGATCAGAACTTGTAGGTCACACCCACGCCGAGGATCCACGGATCCAGGTTGACCTTGGCCTTCACCGGCACGGCGCCGCCGAAGGTGGTCTTCGCGATCGGGCGGAGATAGAGCTTCTTCACGTCGACGTTGAAGCCCCAGTTCTTGTTGACCATGTAGTCGAAACCGACCTGAGCGGCGAGACCAGCAGCGGACTCGATGCGCAGCTTGGTGAAGCCGTTGGCCTGCTTCGGGTTCTCACCGTAGAAGATGGTGTAGTTCACGCCCACGCCAACATACGGCTTGAAGGCGCCGAAGTCCGTGAAGTGATACTGCAGGGTGAGGGTCGGCGGCAGAACCCAGGTGCTGCCAACGCCGGAAACGCCGGTGGTGGTGGTCAGCTGGTTCTTGGTCTTGATGTTGTGGTGGCTGGTGCCGAGGATGAGCTCAGCCGCGATGTTCTTGGTGAAGAAGTAGGTGATGTCCAGTTCCGGAACGAAGGACGCACCGACCTTCAGGCCGTTCTGGATGGCATTGACCGGGGCACCGAGGGTCACGCGGTCAGCACCGCCACCGATGACGCCGATGGCGCGCACGCGGATCATCCACGGGTTGAAGGTGGCGAGCGCCGGCAGAACGCCCGGCTTCTTGTAGCCAAGGTCAGCCGCCTGAGCGGACATCGCGGTGGTGGCGAGAAGGGCAGCAGCCGCAAGGCCGCGAACGGTGAAAGACATGGATAAACCCCCGGAAGGAAATGAGACGGAAACGGCCCGTCTTGCGAAGCGGACCCTGCTCCTCTGCGTTGCCATTTTGGTTGACTTAGATCAAGGCAAGCTAATTTAGGAAGGGGGTGTTGCGCGGTTGCAATAGCTCGCCCGGACACCCCGCAATCCTTCAGAAAACGCTAACCAAACCGCGTATTTTCCGGGGTTTGCTAACGTTTTCGCGAAAACGCCTGATTAGCCTGCAACCTCACGTTTCGACGGAGTGTTGCAGGATGAACACGCGTAAATGGAGCCCCCTCGCGGGGCTTGGGATGATGGCGGCTGTCATGATCGGGGCCGCCGCACCGGCTGGCGCGCGCGAGCTTGTCAGCTTGCCGCAGGGCTATGAGCCGGGCAGCATCGTGGTCTCCACGCGTCAGCACATGCTCTATTTCATCAATGATGACGGCACCGCCATCCGCTACCGGGTTGCGGTCGGCATGCCGGGCAAGCAATGGTTCGGCACGCGCGTCATCGATGGCAAACACATTCGCCCGGCGTGGTCGCCCCCGGCGGAGGTGAAGCGTGACAAGCCGTCCCTGCCCGATGTTATTCCCGGCGGGGCCATCAACAATCCCATGGGGGCCGGTGCGCTCACCATTGCGCCGGGGCAATATGCCATCCATGGCACAGCGCCTTCGATGCGCGCCTCCATCGGGAGCAACGCTTCCTACGGCTGCATCCGCATGCTGGACGAGGACATCATGGATCTGATGCCGCGCGTGCGCGTCGGCGCGCGCATCCATGTGATGCGCTGACTCACGAAAGTCTCCCGCACGCCTGAGCCGTCAGAAGTCGGTGGCGATGCCTTTGACTTCCCAATCCTCGTAACGCACGGGGTCTTTTCCGCCGCGCCCGTTCAGTTCGCGCACGCGGGCCAGTTCGGCTTCGCGCGCTTCGAGCGCGGCGCGGCGCTCGGCAGCTTCCGCCAATGCGCGCTGGGCGGCGGGCGACAGCGGCTTGGGCGGGGCCTCTTCGGTCACGGAGCCAGCGGGCGCAGAATCGGCGGGCAATGGTTCGGTCGTCTCGGACATGGGCGTTGTCACGTTATCCTGCGGGGCGGGGCCGTCGGATGCCCCAAGAACGAATCCGGTTTCCACTTTCGCGTCGCATGCTCTAAAGCGCCTGAACCGGCTGCTGCCGAATCTAGCGCGCCGCATGCCGCAATGCCAGAGGAAGCCCATGGCCCTGGACGCCCAAACCCTCGTTGAGCGCATCCTTTATCGGGATGAACGCCTGATGGTGCTCGACAAGCCCGCGGGAATCGCGGTCCATAAGGGGCCCAAGGGCGGCGTGACGCTGGATGAATTCCTGCCTGCGCTCCAGTTCGGCAAGCCGGAGCTGCCGCAGCTCGCGCATCGGCTGGACAAGGATACCACCGGCTGCCTCGTGCTGGGGCGCGACAAGGCGGCCCTCAAGCGTCTGGGCCAGATGTTCGCGCGCGGGGAAGCCTCGAAAACCTATTGCGCGCTGGTGATCGGCAACCCGAAGCAGGACGCCGGGCGGATCGAGTTTCCGCTTGCACGCCGCTCGCACGACAAGCGCTCGTGGTGGATGAAGGTGGATGCATCGGGCGATCCCTCGTTCACGCGCTACCGCGTGCTCGCGCGCGGCGATGGCATCGCTTTCGTGGCATTGGCCCCGGAAACCGGCCGCACGCATCAACTGCGCGTGCATTGCGCCGAGATGGGCTGGCCGATTGCGGGGGATCGCACCTATGGCGGGGATCGCGCGGCGGCGCTATGCCGCGCTGTGCAGCTGCATGCCTGGCGCATCGCGTTGCCGCAGGGGCGAGACAAGCCACCGCTGGTGGTCAAAGCACCCTTGCCCGAGGCCATGCGCGGCCTGATCGACGGGCTGGGCCTTTCCGCGCAAGGGCTTGAGACCCTCGCCGAACCCATGGAATAAGGAAACCGTTGTGAGCAAGTCCAAGGGCAAGAAGGGTGCGGCTTTGGCGCCGGGCTTTGCGGCGCGTCGTCTCGCGGTCGAAGCGGTGCGCCGCGCGATCCGGGAGCGCCGCACGCTGGACGAGGCGCTGGTGCTGGCGCGGCCGCCGCGCCCGCTGGAGCCGCAGGATACCGCGCTGGCGCGCGCCATCGCCACCGTCACCTTCCGCCGCATGGGAACCCTGAAGCGGGTGCTCGCCGAGCGCCTCAACAGCGGCGAAACCCCGGATGCCGGGATGTTGCAGGAGATTTTGCTGATTGGCGCGGCGCAGATCCTGTTCATGGAGGTGGCGGACCACGCTGCCGTCGATCTGGCGGTGGATCTCGCCAAGGGCGACAAGCTCGCCATGCATTACGCCCCGCTGGTGAATGCCGTGCTGCGGCGCATCGCCAGCGAAAAGGCCGCAATCCTCGCCGAGCCGACCCTGGGGGGTGATCTGCCCGACTGGATGCGCACCCGCTGGACGCGATTCTATGGCGCTCAGACGGCGATGGCGATGGGTGAAGCCCTGCTGGTTCTGCCGCAGGTCGATGTGACGGTCTTCGGGGATGCGGCAGCTTTTGCGAAGGAAGTGGGCGGCGTGCTGCTCCCCACAGGGTCCGTGCGCTTGCCGCGTGAGGCCCGCGTTGATGCCCTGCCGGGCTACGCTGAGGGACATTTTCAGGTGCAGGATGCCGCCTCCGCCCTGCCGGCGCGGCTCGTGGGGGCAAAGCCCGGCATGCGCATTCTTGATCTTTGCGCGGCACCGGGCGGCAAGACCGCCCAGCTCGCCAAAGCCGGGGCGCAGGTGGTGGCGGTGGAGCGCTCGCGCGAGCGCGCCGCACGTCTTGAGGCCAACATGGCGCGCCTTGCGCTGGATGTTCAGGTCGTCATCGCCGACGCCAATACTTATGAGAGCGAGCCTTTCGATGCCGTGCTGCTCGATGCGCCCTGCTCCGCCACCGGTACCTTGCGTCGCCACCCGGAAATCGCCTGGACGCGGACGCTGGAAGACATTCTCAAACTGGCGGCGCAACAGAGAAAGCTGCTCGACCATGCCGCAAGCCTTGTGAAGCCGGGCGGCGTTCTGGTCTATTCCACCTGCTCGCTTGAAATCGAAGAGGGCGAGGGACAGATCGAGGCTTTGGGCCAGCGCAACACCGAATTGCAACTTGAGCCTGTGGATGAAGCCGCCCTGAGCATTGAGCCCATGGACGGATCGGCACAAGGATGGATACGGGAGGGCTGCTTGCGCAGTCTGCCCCAGACTCTCGCCGGCTTCGGCGGTGTTGACGGATTTTTCGCCGCCCGGTTGCGGCGCCCGGGCTGAAAGCGCGGGACAAAAAAGGAGTGACAGAGCGCGTGGCGGGTTCCGGCAGCCGAAACAGGAAAACTGCCCGGAAAGCGAAGGGAGCGTCTCGGCTTGCGCGAGCGCTGCTCTCTGCACGCCTGAGCTTTGCCCGCACCGCGCTGGGCCGCTGGCGCGCCCGCAGCCAGCGTTTCGTGCTGGTGCCGCCGCAACTCACTCTGGCTGATCCTTCCATCGCCGAGGATATTCTGGCCGGGCAGGTGGTGATGGCCGGCAAGAGCGTGCTGGTGCAGGGGGCTGATCTCTTCGACATCGCCCCGCCGACGCGCGCCTTCTCCGATGCCCTGCATGGTTTCGCCTGGCTGCGTCACTTCGAGGTTTCAGCCGATCCGCTGGTGAGGGCGCGCGCCGTGGAGTTGCTGACCCGCTGGATGGAACGGCGCGAAGCGGGGCTGTTGCCCATGGCCGAGCGCCCGAGCGTGCTGGCGCGGCGTCTCGTCTCCTTCATCATGCACTCCGGTCTCATCGGCGTGCAGCCCGATCTTGCCGCCTACACCCGCGTGCTGCGGCATATGGCCATGGATGTCGCGCAGCTGCGCGTGCTGGCAGCGCGCGCCGGTATCGGCATGGTGCGGCTCGAAGCGGCCGTCGCGCTGCTGTATTACGCGCTGGCGATGGATCGCCCGCCCGAATCCCTCTGGCGCGCGGAAGCGGCCTTCAAGGAGGCGCTCGAGGAATGCCTCTACCACGATGGCAGCCCGCGCAACCGGAACCCCGCCAGCGCCGCTCTGCTGGCCTCTATGCTCATTCCCCTGCTGGCGCTCTATCGCGCGCGCTCGCTGGATGCGCCCGAAAGCGTTACCCATGGCCTGCAACGGCTCATCGCCTTCGTGCGGCTGATGCAGCAGCCCGAAGGTGGCCTCGCGCTCTTCAACGGCGGTGGTCTCGTTGAGCGTGATCTCGTGGCTGAAGTCACGCGCTTTGCCAGCGCCTCCGTACCGCGCCCGCGCAGTGCGCCCGATGCAGGCTTCGAGCGGCGCGAGAATGAGCACGGCATCCTGATCGTCGATACCGGTCCTCTGCCCGAACCGGCTTTTGCCACGAGGGCCGGGGCCAGCGCGCTGGCGTTCGAGTTTTCGACCCGCGCCGAACGTTTGATCGTCAACTGCGGCATGCCGCAGGCGGGCGATGAAGAGGCACGGCGCTACTTCCGCGCGGCAGCGGCTCATTCCAGCGTGCTGATCGACGACAAGGGTGTTGTGGGCCTGAGCGCGGGGGATGGCATCCTCGACTCCGGCGTTCAGGTGCTGACGGGGGGCGATGGGCTGGAGCCGCAGGATGAGCCGGACGGCACCTTGCAGGTGGGCCATGCGGGCCTGAGCGCGGAAACCGGTTATGTCGTCGAACGCCGCTTCCGCCTGT
>JAIUNQ010000076.1 GCA_020161475.1 Pseudomonadota bacterium
GCGAGATCAGCCGCACCTGCGCCGCCAAAGCGGCGCCCTGATCAGCCGCCGTTTTTGGATCAGCCGCATCCCGGCCCGCTCATGCCTTTGAGCGCCTCGGCCATCTCTTCGGGGCTAACAGCCTTCTTGGGCTGCCCGAAAGACCAGCGGTGGCCGAAGGGGTCCTCCACCTGCCCGTAGCGATCGCCCCAGAACATGTCTTCGGCGGGCATGATCACCTTGGCTCCGGCGCTGGCGGCACGATGGAGCGCGGCATCGCAATCGGCCACAACGAGATGCGTGACAATCGGCGTGCCCTTGAGGGCCAGCGGCGAGGGATTGCCGCAACCGGGGAACTCATCGGAGAGCATCACGCGCGCCCCGTTGATCTCCAGAGTCGCATGCATCAGCAGCCCGCCGGGACCATCCAGCTGCGTCAGCGTTTTCGCACCCAGCGCGGCGGCATAGAAGGTCAGCGCCTTGTGCCCGCCCTGCACCACGAGATGCGGCGTAATGGGCTGCATCAGCAGCGCTTCGGGCACAGGTGAAGCGCTGCTGCCCTTGGCTTCGCAGCTCTGCGTCGGGTTCTGGGCCTCGCCCTCAACGTCCAGCAGCATGACCTTGCCGCTCATGGGGTCGAAGGGCAGGGAGACATGCTCATGCTGGATGTACCATTCGCCGCCGATGCGCACATACCCGGCGGTGACACGATGCGAGGATTGCGTGCAGGGGTGGCCTGCCGGCTCCGAGGTGAAATAATGCAGCCCATGCAGGAAGGCGGCATCCCCCGCCACATGCACCGTGATGTCCTTGTGGTGCGAGGCGAAGGTTTCGGGGAAATAGGGCAGGCACTTCTCCCACAACGCGCGCATGGCGGCCTTGCCCACCACCTTGCCGCCTGAGCACAGATCATAGAGCACGCTCGTGTCGGTGTAGCGCCCGACGATACCGTCGAGATCGCGCGCGGCGAGCGCCTTGTTCCAATCCTCGACGAGCTGGCGGATCGTGGCTTCGTCCTTGGTCATCTGAGCGCTCATGGCAGGGTCTCCGGGGTGAGAAGAAGGGTGAGATAGCGTTTGAGGTGGTCGATGCTCTGCGCCGCGATCTCCGGGCCGCCCTGCGCCTTGGCGAGTACGAAAGCGCCTTGCAGCACCACCTGCGTATGCAGCGCCAGATCCTGCGCTGTCAGCGCTTCAGGCCGCCGCGCGGTCAGGATCGCAAGGGTGAAATCGGCTTCAAGCGTGGCGGCGTGGCTGCTGATGCAATGCTCCACTGCCGCGCGGATGGGTTCGCTGGTACAATGAATCTCCTGCGCCATGGTGCCGGCAAAACAGGTGAATTCAGCGGTCGAGCCCTTCAGGATTGCCTTGCGGAAATCGAGATAGGCGATGAGGCGGGGCAGACCCGGCGGCGCATCCTGATAGGGGGCGGAGGCAAAAAGCGGTGCGGTGATCTCGGTCCAGCGCGCGGCCGCAGCCAGCGCCATGGCGTCCTTGTCGGCAAAGTGATGGAAGAATGCGCCCTTGCTGACCCCCGCCGCGCGGCAGACATCCTCCACCGAGGTCGCGGCATAGCCCTGCTGCCGCACCAGCGTGATCGCGGCATCCAGAAGTTTCGCGCGGGCAAGGGGCGGGCGGGCCAAGGGCAAGCTCTATTTCAATACAGACCAGTTGGTATATTAATGAGAGACGAAAAATGTCAATCCCCCGCTGACATCCCGTCCGGAACGGCCTAAACTAGATCAAGGAGTTCACGCCATGCAGCTTCCCAGCGAAACCCTTGCATCAGAGCCGCCGACGACACGCCCGCGCGAGCGCCTCTGGCTGACGCTGGCTGCTCTGGGCTTGTTTGGTGCCGCCGCTGGGTTCTGGTTTGCCAACGGGACCCGCACCTTCGGCGAGGCTATGCTGGGGGCGTTTGCCTGGTGCTTCTGAGTGCGCCGAGGCCTTGAGCCGTTCGCGCCAGACCGTGCTCCGTCTTGTGCCAGAAGAAGGGTCGCTCCAGCAGTTCGATCAGGGCTCGCCACGTCGCGATTGAAATCATGACATGGGTGATGGGGGCCAGTGGCACAAGCCACAGGAGGTGCAGCGCGCGCCGCCGCATCAAGGCAATGCAGGCCGGCACCAGCTCCACGATGAGCGTGAGCGCAAGCGCCAGCACGAGGGTCGCATCCGCCAGCATCAATAGGCCCGGCGCGCCGCCGAGCGGCACCGGATTGACCAGCCGCACGATCACCGCCACCAGAAAGATCGGGTAGAGCATGGTGCCCAGAATGACGCTCAGGCCCATCGAGCCGATCATCATCACCCGAAACAGGCCGATCTGGCGCAGCGCCTGAGCGGGCGTGCTCATATGCACCAGCAAAGTCTGCATCCATCCCTTCATCCAGCGGGTGCGTTGGTTCATCCAGCTTCCCAAGGTGTTAGGCGCTTCCTCCCATGTCGTTGAGGGCAGGTCTTCGACCAGATACCCGCACCGCGCGAGGCGCAGCCCGAGGTCGGCGTCCTCCGTGACATTCCACGCATCCCAAGCGCCAACACGGCGCAGGATCGGGGTGCGGAAGTGGTTTGAGGTGCCCCCCAGCGGAACAGGCCACGCCGCCCGCCCCATGCCCGCTTTCACACAATCGAAGAGCGCCGCGTAATCGACCGCGAAGCGCCGCGTGAGAAAACCATCGCGGTGGTTGGCAATGGCCAGCCGCCCCTGCAGGCAGGCGATGCGGGCGGGCAAGGCTTCGAACAGCGCCGCTGCGCGCAGGAGCTGATCGGGCTCGGGCGCATCTTCCGCATCATAGGCGACAACGAGATCCCCGCGCACGAAAGGCAAGGCGATATTCAGCGCACGCGGCTTGGTGCGCGGCTCTCCCTCCGGCAGGCGCATGACAAGGTGGCCCGGAGGGAGCGGCAGGCTGCGCAGGGCCGCCTCGGTTTCCCCGTCATCCGCCTCCACCAGATAAAACACCTCAAGGCGATCACGCGGGTAATCAAGCGCTGTGAGGCGACGGAAGAGATCCGGCACCACCCGTGCCTCGCGCCGCAGCGGCACCAGCAGCGTATAGCGCGGCAGCTTGCCCGGCACGGGGGCGGCGCGGGGTGGGCGCGTGCTTTCCAGCGTGGAGGTCAGGATGGCAAGACCCGCCACCAGAAACAGGGGCGAGAGCAGCAGCGGCGGCACCACCAGCACCGGCAGTGGCGCCACCCAGAGGCCCATCGCAAAGACAACGAAGCCCGCCAGCGCCATCAGGACGAGCGTACGGCGCACCCTTGCCAGCACCGGTCCCCAGCGGCGCGCGCTCAGGGCCTCCGGCAATTCCATGGCGGCGCGATGCGCAAGGCGCGGCCCGTCTGCCGCAATCAGCGCATCCAGAAACGACTGTCGGCTCGCCAGCATAATCCGCGCGTCCCGCGTGCGGACTCGGTTGAGCAGCAGATCGACCTGCACGCCCAAGGGCGAGAGCACGCGCGTTCCGTCCGGCAGGGCATAGCCGCGAAGGGCAAAGGCCTCTTCCGCCCGCAACCCCGGCGGCGGCGTAGGGACAGAGGAAGCCACCTCCGCCCCGATGGCCTGCGCCAGCACCGCCAGAAAATGCGGCTCTGCAACCAGCCCAGCGCCCAAGGCCAGATCGACAGGGTGCGCGTCGATCCGGCGCGCCTCGTTGAGCAGGCCCGCCAGCGTCGAGGCACTTACCCCGCACGCCATGAGCAGGGCGCTGCTCTCGCGCGTGCCCTTGATGCGGCCACTGGCACGACCGGATTCTCGATCGATTTCTGGGCCACTCTCGCGGATCATGGGTACCCCTGCACTCAACCGAAGGGTGTCGGTCCCCAGTCCTTCCGTCAAGCACGCAAAACGGCGCGTGGATAGCCTCTAGATTTTTGTGACAAAACCGTGTAATAGAAATACTCGAAATGAGCATATCTATTTCTGCGGAACGAGGTAGCGCTCACAAGTGTTCCCCCTTGTGTGGGGATGCAAGGAGTTGAGCCATGAGTGGCTTTGATGTGCGTGGCTTTGATGTGCCGGGTGTGAAAAAGAGCGAGGCTGTCGCCCGTATCGCGAAAGACGAAGTCTTGCCGCGTCCTGATCTCACCTACACGCCGGAAGTGGCAGCGGAAACCGCGCACCTCTATGAGCGCGTCAAACACATCGTTCCGCCCGTGGAATGGCCGTTCCATGCGCCTTATGTCGCCGCCATCAATCGCCTGAAGAAGCAGCGCGACGCCGTCATCCTCGCCCATAATTACCAGACGCCGGAAATCTACAACTGCGTCGCCGATGTGGTGGGGGACAGCCTCCAGCTCGCCAAGCTGGCCGCGAAAAGCGAGGCCCGCATCATCGTGCAGGGCGGCGTGCACTTCATGGCCGAAACCTCCAAGCTCCTCAGCCCCGAGAAGATGGTGCTGATCCCGGATCTCAAGGCGGGCTGCTCGCTGGCCGAGAGCATCACGGGCGCGGACGTTCGCCGTCTGCGCGAAGCCTACCCCGGCGTGCCGGTGGTGGCCTATGTCAACACCTCGGCCGATGTGAAGGCGGAGGTGGACATCTGCTGCACCTCGGCCAATGCGGTTCAGGTGGTCGAGAGCCTCGGCGTGCCGCGCGTGCTTTTCGTGCCCGATCAGTACCTTGCCAAATACGTCCAGAGCCAGACCAAGGTCGAGATCATCGCCTGGAAGGGCGCATGCGAGGTGCATGAGCGCTTCACCGGCGAGGAGCTGCGCGCCTATCGTGAGGCCGACCCCTCCATCAAGATCATCGCGCACCCGGAATGTCCGCCGGATGTGATTGCCGAAGCCGATTTCACCGGTTCCACAGCCGGGATGATCGATTTTGCCAAGGCCCAGCATGGCGGCAAGGTGCTGCTCGTCACCGAATGCTCGATGGCGGACAACATCTCTGGTGCGGCCAAGGATGTTCAATTCGTGCGCCCCTGCAACCTGTGCCCGCACATGAAGCGCATCACCCTGCCCAAAATCCTCGACAGCCTGCTCTACCTCCAGCATCAGGTTGAAATCCCCGAGGAACTGGCCGTGCGCGCCCGCCGTTCGGTGGAGCGCATGGTCAACCTCACCCAGTAAATCCTCTGTTTCAGGATCAGCCGACCGCAAGGTCGGCTTTTTCCGTTTTCCGGCTGGCCCCATGCCTTCCATTCTTATCATCGGCGGTGGCCTTGCGGGGCTTTTTGCGGCCCTGAAGCTGGCGCCGCATCCCTGCACGCTGCTCTCGCCGGCCCCCTTGGGTGAAGGAGCTTCCTCGGCCTGGGCGCAGGGCGGCATCGCGGCGGCGATCGGCGAGGGCGACAGCGTCGAGAGCCATGTGGCTGACACATTAGTGGCCGGTGCGGGCTTGTGCGACGAGGCCATGGTGCGCTTGATGGCGTCGGAAGCCTCGGATCGGATCCTCGATCTGCTGGAATTCGGCGTGCCGTTTGATCGGGATCTGGCGGGCAAGCTGGTGCAAAGCCGCGAAGCCGCGCATTCGGCGCATCGCATCGTACGGGTCAAGGGCGATCAGGCGGGCAAGGCGATCATGGCCGCGCTGGTGCAGGCCGCGCGCGCGGCCCCCTCCATCAACATCATCGAAGGCGCCGAAGCGCGCGAACTGCTGGTGGAAGCCGGCGTCGTTACCGGCGCGCGGGTGCGCCTCAAGGGCGCGGACGGGGCCTTGGCCACTGCCGAGCTGCGCGCCGATGCTACGGTGTTGGCGACGGGCGGCATCGGCCAGCTCTATGCGGTCACTACCAACCCCAAGGAATCGCGTGGCGATGGCCTCGCCATGGCCGCAAAGGCCGGAGCTGAGATCGCCAACGCGGAATTCGTCCAGTTCCACCCCACCGCGATCGATATCGGCAAGGACCCGGCGCCGCTGGCCACCGAAGCCCTGCGCGGCGAGGGCGCAACGCTGGTGAACAATGCGGGTGAGCGCTTCATGCTCAAGCTGCACAAGGATGCCGAGCTTGCTCCGCGCGATGTGGTGGCGCGCGGTGTGTTTGCGGAGCTGGTGGCGGGCCGCCGCCCCGCGCTCGACGCCACCAAAGCGGTGGGCGCGCATTTTCCCGAACGCTTCCCGTCGGTTTATGCCGCCTGCAAGGCCGCAGGCATTGATCCGGTGACGCAGCCCATCCCCGTCACCCCCGCCGAGCATTACCACATGGGCGGCGTGAAGACGGATGCGGATGGGCGCTCATCGCTGCCCGGCCTTTTTGCCATTGGCGAAGTGGCCTGCACGGGCGTTCATGGGGCCAATCGTCTGGCCTCCAACTCATTGCTTGAGGCCGTGGTCTTTGCCGCGCGCGCCGCTGAAGCCATCAAGGCTATGGGGCCGGGCGGCGTGGTCGAAATGGGCACGCTCCGCCCCGCGCCCGAGGAACCCGACAGCGCCACCGGGATTGCCGAGCTGCGCGCCCTGATGTCCCGCTATCTCGGGGTGCAGCGCACCGGTGAGGGCATGGCGCATGCGATTGGCGCGCTTCAGGCGCTGCGCCTCGGCGGTGGCTCGGCCATGCTGGAGGACATGGCGCTGGTCGCCCTGCTGATCGCCACCAGCGCCTATGCCCGCTATGAATCGCGCGGCGGCCATTTCCGTACCGATTTCCCCAACGCTGATCCCGCCACACAGCCCTCGACCGCCATGCCCGTGGCGGCGCTCGACGCATTCCGACCCGCGAGGTGATTATGATCGCTCCTCTTCCCGCCCATCTCGTGGCTGAGGCTGTCACGCGCACCTTGGCCGAGGATCTCGGCCTTTCGGGCGACATCACCTCTCAGGCCTGCATTCCGGCGGAGAAAACGGCGCGCCTCGCGATGGTGTCGCGCAAGCCGGGCGTCATCGCGGGCCTCCAGCTCGCGGTGGAGGCGTTCCGGCAGGTGGACCCGGCGATCACGGTGAGCCTGCACAAGGCCGACGGCGATACGCTCGCCCCCAAGGATGTCGTGCTCACCGCCGAGGGCAATGCCCGCGCAATCCTCGCGGCTGAGCGCACGGCGCTCAACTTCGCCGGGCGCATGGCGGGGGTCGCCACGCTCACGCGGGCCTATGTCGATGCCGTTGCGGGCACAAAGGCCACCATCGTCTGCACGCGCAAGACAACGCCGGGCCTGCGCGCTTTTGAGAAGCACGCTGTGCTCTGCGGCGGCGGGCGCAACCATCGCTTCGGCCTGTTCGATGCCGTGCTGATCAAGGACAACCATATCGGCGTCGCGGGCGGCATTGTCCCCGCGCTGCGTGCGGCCAAGGCGGCCAATGGCCATCTCGTCAAGATCGAGATCGAGGTGGATAGCCTCGCCCAGCTCGACGAGGTGATCGCGGAGGGGGCGGATGTCGTGCTGCTCGACAATATGGACGCGGCAACGCTTGGAGCGGCGGTGGCCAAGGTAAAAGCGGGCCGCCCCGCAATGCTCACCGAGGCCTCGGGCGGGGTGAATCTCCAAACCGTCACGGGCATTGCGAAGGCGGGCGTAGACCTGATTTCGGTGGGCGCGCTCACGCATTCCGCACCGGTGCTCGATCTCGGCCTCGATATCGCGGTTCAGTAACAACCGCGCGAAAAAGCCGCGCATAAAAAAGGGCCGCGTTCTGCGACCCTCGCTCTCTCCGATTCTATCGGAACTTTTTAGCGCAGCGGTGCCCAATAGGACTGCGCCGGGGCCACCTGCACCGTGCGGTGGCGCGTGGCATATTCGGCCGGGATTGTTTCGTGGGTGACATAGCCCTGCGAGGTCATCACGGTGCGCTCGCGCACGGCGGTGACGGCGGGGAGCATCTCGTAGGTCACGCGGGCCGGGGCGACCTCCACAGTGCGGTGGCGGGTCGCAAACTGCGCCGGGACGGTCACCCAGCAGCCGATCTCGCGGCCCCAGCCATCGCGCGTCACCTGCCACACCTTGCGGGCCGGGGCGACTTCAACGGTTTCCGGAACGGTCGAATACTGCGCCGGAATGACACGCTCGACCCGGCGCTCCGGCTGGACAATCACGGTTTCCTGCACGGTGCCATAGGTGGGGGCGACGCGGCGGGTATAAACCTGCGCCGGGCGCACCTGCACGGTTTCGGCATAGGTCTGATACTGGGCGGGCTGGTTCACGCGCTGATAGCAATTGTTGCCGCAGCCCGCGAGAACCGCAGTGGGGGCGAGGGCAGCGAAAGCGCTCGCGAGAAGAAGTTTACGCATGGTGACCTCCGGTTTACGCAACTTGCACCAAAATGGCACAAACCATCTGGCGTTCAAGCCAAACCGGCAAGAGCCGGGCCAAAACCATGGGTCAGGGTAAATTTCGAAGGGTAAGCGTCGTATACCTCCCCGCGAGGCCATCGGCCGAGCTAGGCCCGAACGGGCCGCCGAGCTTATGCGAGGGTTTTCTTCGCCCTGCGCAGCCTCGGGCGAAGGGAACAAGAGAGCCACCCGCCGCAGCGCAGCGGAGGCTAGGCGCGACCGCGCCGCCGAGCAGGAAGCGTCAGCTTCAGTTGCGAGGGATCATCGGGCCTCAGGCCCGAAAAGAAAAAGCGCGCGCAGCGCAAGCTCGAACGGGCGCCCGAGCCGGGGCTTACCTGTAAGCCCCCTTGCGAGGGACTACCCCGGCTTTGCCGGGGCAAATGATCACGTCTGCCCCGGCCGCAGGGAATAGAAGATATGGCGACCGATTTTCTCGTTACGCTTGAGTTTGCGTGACCAGAAGGGGGCGACATAGGTAGCGTGATAATGGGTGGCGCTGCCGAGGCGTGCATCATAGCGCTCACCTTCGAGCACGGCTTTGGCGACGCGCTGGGCGAGTTCCCAAGGGCCGGGCTCGTTCACCACAAGCCGCTTGCCTTCACAGGCGAAGGAGAACTGGCAGGCCTTGTAGCGATGCCGGTTCTGATAGACCACGCCGCAGATGCTGGTGGGATAAAGCCCCGATTTGACACGGTTGAGCACCACCTGTGCCACGCCAGCCTGTCCCGCTTCGGGCTCCGAGCGCGCCTCGAAATAGACCGCTTCGGCAAGGCAGCGCTGTTCCTGCGCCATGGTCTCGGGGTTCACGAGATCGAGATACCCCGGACGAATGCTGAGCGAGGCGGTTTCCACCGGCTTGCCGTCGGGCGAGGCATGGACGCGCGCAAAGGCCGGCACCTTCATGCCAGCGGCGGCAACGATTTCAGGTTCGACCGGCGCGGGGGTGACGGAGGAGAGCAGCACCGCACGGGTGACGGTGGGGGTCGCGCCATCCGGGCGCGAGCGGGTCAGTGATTGCGGGGAAGCCCCCTGCGCGCTGACTTCCGTTGAGGTCGTACCCATCATGCCCGGTGCCAGCGTGCGCCCCTCGAAGCGGCTCAGGCGTGCGAGCAGCACGGTCGAGGCGTAATGCAGCGTGATGGCGGGATCGAGCCGCCGTGCGGGCAACACGGTCGGGTCGGTCTCAAACAGGACAGGCGCAGCATTGCCGCCGGAGGCAAACACTTCGCGCGCGAAATTGACCTTGCGGATGTGCGGCAACAGCGCCAGCGCGGCGTTGTCCCGTATAACTGTGGGGCTGTCTTCGCTATCGGTGACGGTGCGGATGGCGGCGTCGAGCTTGGAGGTGCGCGGCGGCATCAGCGTCAGGCGCTGCGCCTCGATCATCGAAGAGCGACGGAATTCCTGATCGGAGGACAGGTTGTGTTGCCCGGCGGCGGCGGTGAAGGACACCAGCGCGGCGCTGGCGAGCGTCCAGGGGGCAAGCGTCGCAATCGCCTGAACAAGGATGCGGCGGGAACGGCGGGCTTTGGAACGCATGACATACACCCCGATCTGGCAGGGCGAAAACCGCCCCGGATGCCGTGCGCGCGGGCAACACGCAACACGAAATCGCAACCCGAGGCGCAGTCTCTCGCATCTGGGTTGATGGGCTTTTAAGCGGAAAGGTTAACCGTTTGGTTTCCACACGCTGAGCGGGCGGATTTGGAGGGAGACAGAAGCTGGATCCCCGGTCTTCGCCGGGAATGACATGATCCACGCAATGACCTCACCGTGAGGCACCCTGCGAGGCGAAGCCGAAGCTAGGCCCGAATGGGCCGCCGAGCTTATGCGAGGGAAAGCGCTCCCGGCGAAGCCTCGGGAGCACAAAAAAGCCTGGGCGAAGCGCAGGCTAGCCGCAACGCGGCGCCGAGGCAGGGTTTGCTGGCAAACCCGAGATGCGAGGGGCTTGCTTGCCCGGCGTTAAGCTTCGGGCCAGCGAAAGGGACAGGCGCAAAAGAAAAAGGGCGGAGCCTTGCCCCGCCCTGTCTCATTTAGCCCTCGGCCTTGGTGATCTTGCCGAGTGCCGCCTGGGCTGCCGCCAAGCGGGCGATCGGCACGCGGAAGGGCGAGCAGGAGACGTAATCGAGGCCCACGCCCTCGCAGAAGCCGATCGAGGCGGGATCGCCGCCATGCTCGCCGCACACGCCGAGCTTGATGCCGGCGCGCGTGGCGCGGCCACGTTCCGCCGCGAGCTTGACGAGTTCGCCCACGCCTTCCTGATCCAAGGTCACGAAGGGATCATCGGCCAGAATGCCGCGCGCCTTGTAGGGGCCGAGGAAGCTGGCGGCGTCATCGCGGGAGATGCCGAGCGTGGTCTGGGTGAGATCGTTGGTGCCGAAGGAGAAGAACTCCGCCGACTGGGCGATCTCACCGGCTTTCAGTGCCGCGCGCGGCAGCTCGATCATGGTGCCGACCTGATAGACGAGTTTGACACCCTGTTCAGCGCCGACCTTCTCGGCCATGGCGTCGATGCGACCTTTGACGAGATCCAGCTCCGCCTTGGTCATCACCAGCGGCACCATGATTTCCGGGGTGACGGTCTCGCCGGTCTTCTTGCCCGCCTCAATCGCGGCCTCGAAGATCGCGCGCGCCTGCATTTCGGCGATTTCCGGATAGGCGACCGCAAGGCGGCAGCCCCGGAAGCCGAGCATGGGGTTCGATTCCTTCAGCTCCAGTGCGCGC
>JAIUNQ010000077.1 GCA_020161475.1 Pseudomonadota bacterium
CGCTCCCCTTTGCCCGGGGCGTCATCCTCGCCATGGGCTTCGATGACGAGGATCAGCCGACCGTCTCGCTGCATCTGCTGCTGCCGGATGGTGAAATCGGTGTCGCCTTCCACACCGCGCGGCACGATATGGATGTGATTGCGCTCTGGCGCGGTCTGGGGCGGGATTTCAACCTGCCGCTGTTCATCCGCTCCGAGGCAGGGCACCTGACGGCTGTGACGCCGGAACTGGGGACGGCCACCTATCCGCGCCGCATCGGCTCGCCGCTCTCCAGCCGCCGCCCGAGGTTTCTGGCACGCCGCCGCATGCCGCTGGTGCCGCATGATCTGGCACCCGAGGCGCGCGCGGCCGAGCGCTGCCGGCCTTAAAGCCTCAGCAGCGCATCGAGCGCAAGACCGGCAAAGAGGATAAGCCCCGCGTCCCGATTGGCGCGGAACAGGCGCAGGGCCGTGCTGGTGTCCTCACGATCCACCCGTGCCCCTTGCCAGACGAGATGCGCGGCGAAACCGGCATAGCCAAGCCAGCCCAGCACCCCGACACCGACCTGCGCCAGCGCAGCCCCCATCAAAGCCAGGCAAAGCGCGTACATCGCGCCGATAAACAGGCGCACATGTGCGCCATAAGCGCGCGCGGTGGAGCCGATACCGACGATCTCGTCATCCTCGATGTCCTGCAACGCGTAGATCGTATCATAGCCGACGACCCAGGCGATGGTGCCCGCATAGAGCAGGAAACCGGCTGTGGGCATCGTGCCGAGATGCACCGCAAAGCCCATCAGCGCGCCCCAGGCGAAAGCCAGCCCCAGCACCAGCTGCGGGTGATTGGTGAAGCGCTTCATGAAGGGATAGACGATCACCGGGGTGATGCTGAGCAGCCCCAGCGCAATGGCAAAGCGGTTGAAGCTGAGCAGCACACCCAGCCCCACCAGCGCCTGAAGCGCCAGAAACAGCAGCGCCTGCTTGACCTTCACCTGCCCCGAGGGGATGGGCCGGGCGCGCGTACGAGCGACCTGAGCATCGAGATCGCGGTCGGTGATGTCATTCCAGGTCGAGCCTGCGCCGCGCATAGCGATGGCCCCGACAAAGAACAGCGCGAGGGTCAACAGCGACGGCGTGTTTCCGGCCATGCGCGCAGCAAGCGCTTCGCTCCACCAGCACGGCAGCAGCAGCAGCCACCAGCCGATCGGGCGATCCAGCCGGGCAAGACGGGCGTAGGGGCGATAGCGCGGCGGCAGGCGCTCGATGAAGCCGAGCCGCACCGCATCCGGCGTCGCTTCTGCGGGTTGCAATTACAGCGCCCCCTGCGGCAGGCGAACGGCCGGGCGCGGCGCAGCAGCACCACCACCACCGCCCTGCGCGCGCATCTGCGCTTCCTTCTTGGCGGCGGAGCAGGCCTGCCCGCGCACCTTCTGGCCCTGAGCCGAGGCTTTCTTCAGATCGTCGATGAGCGGATCAGGGATCTGGCACCAGTCCTTGTTCTCATCCATCCACTTGATCATCTTGCTCTCAACAGCGACGAGGTTGTTGAAGGCCGAACAGGCCTGCGTTGCCGTGGGGCGCTTGTTCTTGAAGCCGTTGATGCGGTTGATCGCATCAAGGCGCCCTTGCGCATGCTTGTTGAGTTCGTTCTGGCAGGATTCCGGCATGGCCGAGGCCGGCAGCGCATGAAGCGAAAGAAAAGCACCGCAGAGCGCAAGCGCCACAAGAGGCGACTTCACGCGAGAGGCGTTCCGGGCAAAGAGCAGCATGGCGGGCGAAATCCTTGTTTCGGAAATTCTTATCCGGGCAACGGGAAAAGCATGGGCAGCAAAAAATCAAGGCGAAATTGCGCGAATCCGTCATAAAGGCGAAGCTTCACCCCGCCTTGTCTCATCGTGAACCGGAAGAAAACCGCCTTGGCTCGCTATGATTTTGCCACCCATCGCCTGTTTGTACCGGGGGTTTATGCCGCAGATGCGGCGCTGCCGCTGACGCGCGAGGCGATGAACTATCTGATCAACGTGCTGCGCATGAGCGAGGGCGCGCGGGTGCTGGTGTTCGACGGCATCCATGGAGAATGGCAGGGTGTGCTGCGCCAGCCGACGCGCAAAACCGCCGTGATCGTGCTGGAGCATCAGACCCGCCCGCAAACCGCCAAAGGGCGCATCGGCTATGCCTTTGCCCCGCTCAAAGCGGCGCGGCTGGATTACATGGTGCAAAAGGCGGTGGAAATGGGCGTGTGCCGCCTCACGCCCGTCATCACCCAGCGCACGCAGGTGTCGCGTCTCAAGGCGGACCGGCTCGAAGCCAATGCGATTGAGGCTTGCGAGCAATGCGGCGTCATAAGCCTGCCGGAGGTGTGCGAAGAGGTCAAACTCGCGAGCTTCATCACGGCCCTCGCGCCGGAGACACTGCTCGTTTTTGCCGATGAGGATGCCGAGATCGCCAGCCCCATCCGGGCGCTCCAGCACGCCAAGGCGGAAGCAAAGGTCGAGGTTCTTGTGGGGCCGGAAGGCGGTTTCACACCGGAGGAGCGCGCCCTGATCGCGCGGCATCCCAACGTGTGCCGCCTCTCGCTGGGGCCGCGAATCCTGCGCGCGGACACGGCGGCGGTGACGGCGCTCGCGCTGGTGCAGGCGACGCTCGGCGACCTCGCCTGAACCGTCGGCACTTACCGGGGAGTGACCGGCATTTGATACGCCCGGATTGCCGGAAGCGGATCGCTTGCCTATAACCCTCGCGAACGGTGCGACGGGCATCGTGAGTTCTGGACTTTCGGGGGATTTATGGCGCGGGACACAGTGGACCTGACCCCGATCGGCTCACGGGCTGAACTCGTCGAGTGGCTGGCGGTGGGCTGCAAAGCACCCGCAAAATTCCGCCTCGGCACCGAACACGAGAAAATTCCGTTTTACGCGGCAGACAACAGCCCCGTGCCTTACGAGGGTGAACGCGGCATCCGTGCGCTGCTCGAAGGCATGCAGGCGCGCACGAGCTGGGAGCCGATCCTCGAAGAAGGGCGCATCATCGGCCTGTTCGATGAGAAAAACGGCGGGGCGATCAGCCTTGAACCGGGCGGGCAGTTCGAGCTTTCAGGCGCGCCGCTCGAAACCCTGCACGAGACAGAGGCGGAGCTGAACCAGCACCTTGCCGATGCCAAAGCGGTGGCTGATCCGCTCGGCATCCGCTTCCTGACACTGGGCGCCTCCCCGCTGTGGACGCGCGAACAAACCCCTGTCATGCCGAAATCGCGCTATGCGATCATGTCCGCCTATATGCCCAAGGTCGGCACGCGCGGGCTCGACATGATGTTCCGCACCTCGACCGTGCAGGTGAACCTCGATTTCTCCTCCGAGGCCGATATGGTCAAGAAGATGCGGGTGTCACTCGCGCTTCAGCCGGTCGCAACAGCGCTTTTTGCCAATTCGCCCTTCCTGGAGGGCAAGGCCAACGGCTACCTCTCGTATCGCTCGCATATCTGGTGCGACACCGACAACGCGCGCGCCGGCATGCTGCCGTTTGTGTTCGATGAGGGCTTCGGTTTTGAGGCCTATGTCGATTACGCGCTCAAGGTGCCGATGTATTTCGTCAAGCGGGGCGATACCTATCACGATGTCACCGGGCAGAGCTTTGGCGCACTGCTGGAGGGCAAACTGCCGGGTATGCCGGGGGAGCGCGCCGCCATCTCCGATTGGGCCAACCACCTCACCACCATTTTCCCGGAAGTGCGCCTCAAGCGCTTCATCGAGATGCGCGGTGCGGATGTCGGGGACGCGCAGATGATCCCGGCGCTTTCCGCCTTCTGGGTGGGCCTGCTTTACGATGATGTGAGCCTTGATGCAGCGTGGGATCTCGTGAAGGGCTGGGATGCTCAGATGCGCCAGCAACTGCGCGATGATGTGCCCAAAGCCGGGCTGAAGGCGCAGGTGGGCGGGCATTCGCTGCTGGAGATCGCGCGTTCCGCACTCGCGCTCTCGGCGGCGGGGCTCAAGCGCCGCGCTCGCAAGGATGCGCAGGGGCGTGACGAAACGCGCTTTCTGGCGCCGCTTTCGCATATTCTCTCGCAGCGTCACAGCCGTGCGGAAGTGCTTCTCGCACAGTTCAAGAGCGAGTGGCATGGCGATGTTTCGCCCGCGTTCCGAACCTGTGTTTTCTGATTATTCGGCCACCTGAAGCCGCTCCGGTCCGCTCAGGTTATCAAGGCACTGCACAATCAGCTCGGCCAGCGCACGCGTCAGATGCGTGCGCGAACGCGGGTTACGCAGCAGCGCGATCTTCACCGGTGCCAGCAGCGGGAATCCCTCCTCCGGCCCCAACACGCGCATGCCGGTGCGCAAGGCGCTCTCGGCCAAAACGCTCACCGCCAGCCCGGACTGGATCAAGGCGCCTACAGCGGTGGAGCTCCAGCTCGTATAAAGCACGCGGTGGGGCATATGCACCCGCTCCAGCGCGGCCAGCGCCGCGCGACGCCAGATGCAGGTGTCGCGCCCCAGCGCCAGGGGGAGCGGGCGCGCGCAGTGGATGGATTGGCGCGCGCTCGACACCCAGAGCAGTTTCTCCTCGCGGATGATTTCGCCAAGGCCATGCTCGGGGGTGTGGGTGATGATGGCGAGATCGATCTCGTTCGCCTGCACCTGCGTGATCAGCTGGGAAGTCGGCTCGCAGACCACCGTCACCTCGGCTTGCGGATGCAGCGCGTTGAAGCGCGGCAGGGTCTGGGGCAGGTAGCGCTCGGCGTAGTCATCCGGCACGCCCAGCTTCACCGAGCCGGTCAGCGTATCGGTGCGAAAATGCGAGAGCGCCTCATCGGACAGACGCAGGATGCGATAGGCATAATCAAGCAGGCGCTCGCCATCCGGCGTGAGGCGCGCGGTGCGGCCATCCTTGACGAAGATGTCACGGCCCAACCGTTCCTCCAGCCTGCGGATCTGCATGGAAACCGCGCTCTGCGTCTTGTGGACGATGTCTGCCGCCTTGGTGAAGGAGCCTGTTTCAGCGATCGCGACGAGGGCCCGGAGGTGATCGTTGTCGAGAACGGGCAGCATGGTAGAGGCCTCCGGCACCACATATTTCAAAAGGTGATGTGTCAATAAATAACATTCGTTTTTCTTATGCAAGCATCGGACGTATTCCTTGTTGCGCCGCCAGATGGCGGTGCCCCAACGCGAGGACACGCTCATGTCGACCGCCGGTTCCCTTCTCCGCAGCTTTTCGAACGCGATCGCCCGCGTCGTCCGCGGCATCGAGAACCGCCGCGCCGCCAAAGCCCTGATGCATCTGGATGCACGCGGGCTGGCCGACATCGGGCTCTCGCGCGGGGCGGTTGAAAGCGCTTTCGCCAATACCTCGCCCTTTGAAGACCCCACTCCCCAGCTTTCCCGGATCGCAGCGCGGCGCGGCTCTGGCCTGCCCGCGCGGGAAAGCGCGCCCTCCCCTGCCCGGGAGCGGGACACCCTCTGGACCGGCACTCTCCCCTCAGCCGGCTCCGTGGCGGTGCCCTGACCAGCGCGCGCGATCAGCCTGAGCAAAAGGCGATCTGAACGACCGCCTTTTGCTCATTTTCTTTTTCCCCGACTTCGAGATCGACTTCCCAATGAAAAAGCCGCCCGGCGCAAAAGCGCGGGCGGTGAAAGTCACAGGGGTCACGAGCTTACGGAGCGACGTGAGAGAAAAGCCGGGGGCGAACCCCCGGCCAAATCTTTGATCAGGCGACCTTCTTGGCCTGTGCCGGAACCACCGGGCCGGCCTCGACCTTGGCGTAGGCTGCGACCTTGGCCACGATGTCGGCGGACACGGGCGCCTCGTGCTGCGCGGCACGCGGCTTGTCCTTCGCTTCGACACGGCCATGCTCAGCGGTCTGCGCCTTGTGGGCATCGGCGCGTTCGCGCACTTCCTTTGCCCAATCGCCCACACGATCATTGAGGTCGGCGAGCATGGAGGCGAGGCGTTTGCCCATCTTGTCCTCATGCTGCGCCAGCTCGCGATTGATCTGGAGCGTAGTCGGCGCGGTTTCGGCCTTCAGCGCCGCCTGCTGCTGGGCCGCCGGCGAAGCAGGCTCGGGCTGGGGTGCTGCGGGCTTGGCCGCCTCGGGCTTGGGTTCGGGCTTGGCGGGCTCTGCCGCCGAAGCGGCAGGCGCTGCGGGCGCAGCAGGAGCCGGGGCAGGAGCCGGCGCTGCCACCTTCGGCGGTACAGGCGCAGCCGGAACAGGCGCGCCTGGCACGGTGGCGGCCGGCGGGGTCAGCCCGGTGTAGCGCGCCTTGTTGGTCGCCAGCTCATTGAGCAGAAGCGACTGGTCGTTCATCGTGCTCTGCAGGCGCAGATATTCCGAACGGGTCAGCCCGCCCTGGGCAGCATCAGCCTGCTTCGCATCAACAGCCTTCTGCCCGGCGAGCAGCGTTTCGGCCTCCTCGTTGGTGAGCGAGCGATTGTCGAGACCGCGCGTGATGCCTTCGAGCTGGCCGGTCTGGCGCTCGTCCACGTATTTTTCGTTGACGAAGACCTCGGCGAGCTTCTTGCCCTCGGCATTGCGCTGGAGATCATAGATCTGCGCTTCCGCCTCGTTCATGGCCGAAGAAAGGGCCACAGCCTCCCGCCAGTTGATCGAGCCATTGGCCATGGACTCGCCCTTGAGCGCGGCCACCTTCTCGAACTGGGCCTGAACCTGCTTGGCTTCATCCGCCGTGAGCGCGCCGATCTTCACGCCCTGCTCCAGCTGCTTCTGCAACGCGGCCTGACGGTTGGTGACGGACTGCTCGTAAGTGAGGCTGGAAACCGGCGTGCCCACCTTGTTGTTGCGCGCCTTGTTGAGCGCATCCGCACTCTTGCGCAGCTCATCGAGCACAATCTTCTGCTCGCCGGCGGTGAGCTTGCCGCCGCTCTCGCGCAGGCCCTTTTCCAATTCAGCGATCTTGTCCTGCTGCTCCACCAGCACCTTGGCTTCGGCCTCGGTGAGCGAGCCGTCGTTCAGCCCGGCCTTGATGCGCGCGGCAAGGTTCGCCTGCGTGTCATCGACCGGCTTGCCGTCCACGGCGGCGACGGAGTCGAGGTCTGCCCCCTGCTTATTGTTGGAGAGGCGATCGATCTGCTTGGCGGCATTGTCGAGCTTCTTGGCCAGCTTGGCGAGATCCGCTTCGGTCGGACCACCGGCCTTGGCTTGAATGCGGGCCGCATAGGCCGCAATCGCATCCTGCCGCTTGAGCGCCTTGATGCCTTCATCATAGGTGAAGGAGCGATCATAAAGGGCAGCGGCGATCTGCTGGCGCTCAAGGTAAGCGCGCGCATTCATGGATTTGAGGGCTTCGACCGCCTTGGGATTGGCAGGCTGGGCGACCGGCGCGGCACTCTGGCCCTGCGCGGCGGCAGCTTTGGCGGCAACGGCCTTGGACGGCGCATTGGCCGCAACATTCAATGCGGCCACGCTGGTGGCCGAAGATACGGACTGGATCATTCTCTTCCCCTTGCCCAGTGCTTTCTGCCCGGGATGGGAAAGGCCTAACCTGCGCCCCCCTGAGGCGAGGGAAAATCAATAGGTTGCATTTTATGCATCCCGGCGATTCCGCTCGCCCGAAATGCCAAAACGCGCAAAGGGTTAATGGCCCCTTGCGCGTCCTGCAGTTTCAACTCCTCAAAAAGGCTCAGCTCTTTTTGGTGAACTGGCCGAAGATCTGGGTGAGTGCATCCATCTGCTGGGCGTGCACCTGCTGGCCCGTGCCGAACATGCTCTTGAGCGCATCCAGCCCGGCGGCGACCGGGTCCATGCCCTGCGGCTGGGGTGCCGGGGCGGGTGCCTGACCTGCCCCCATCATCTGGCCCAGAATGTTCCCGAAGATATTGCCGCCCTGCGCCTGAGGCTGCTGGCCGCCCCCCATCATCTGACCCAGGATGTTGCCGAAGATGTTGCCGCTCTGCGCCTGTTGGCCGCCCCCCATCATCTGGCCAAGCATACCGCCGAGACCGCCGCCGAGGCCACCCTGCATCATCTGGCCCAGAAGGCCGCCCAGACCATTGTTGGTGGCTCCCTTGAACAGCCCGCCGATGACCATGGAGGCGATGACGGGCAGCATCTGCTGCATGATGGAGGCGGGAAGCCCGGCGAACTGCGCCGCATGCTGGGCCACGGCCTCGCTCACCTGCGGGGAGCCGAACATGGCGCCGACCGCGCTCTGCCCTTCCTCTTCCAGGGCATCAGGAATGCCGTCGCCGTCCTTGTCGAAATTCTCGGCGCTGGCCTGGCTGCCGCTCAGCGTCTGGAGAATGTTCTGCCAGCCTTCGAGCGTCTGGGCCTGCTGCTGCAAACCGAAGGAAATGGCAGGCAGCACGGACTGCACGGCCTGCTGGGCCTGCTCCGGGGCGATACCGAATTTCTGGGCGAGGTTGTTGTAAGCGTTGCCGCCCTGCGCCGCCTGCATGATTTCGAGAAGGTTCATCATCGCGCGGTGGGCCTCCCTGCCCGTTCCTTGATGCAACATCCCCGGCAGGCTAGCGGCTTCATGGGCGGGCGGCAATCGCCCCCGAGTCTTTCAGGCGCTGCTCCACCTTGCGGATGGCGGCGAAGGTGGCGATGACTGCCAGCACCCCGACCAGCGCATTACCGAAAATAATGGCGATGATCGCCCCTTCGACCCCCATCCACTGCGCGCCGAAATAGGCCGGCGGGAAGGTGCCCAGAGTCGCACGGGTCCAGTTGAACAGCGTGGACTGAAGTGGAAAGCCGAGGTTGTTGAACGCCGCATTCGACACCAGCACCAATCCGATGAAAACCCAGGCGATGCCGCCGTAAAGGCAGAAATTCATCAGATTGCGTGCCGTTTCACCGGTTGCACCAAAGAAATTCGCAATCGGCTCGCGCGCCAGCGCCATGATGGTGGCCGCCACCACAGCGTAGCCGATGGCGAAGATGTAGCTGTCCCGCATGGCCTGACGCAGGCGCTGTGGCAGGTTGGCGCCAAGGTTCTGCCCGAGGATGGGACCCACCGAGGCGGAGAGCGCGAAGAGCACACCGAAGGCCACCGGCACCACGCGATCCAGGATTGCGCTGGCCGCAACCGCCGAAGGGCCGAAGGGGGTGATGACGCGCAGGAACAGCAGGCCACCAATCGGGGTGGCCAGATTGGTGAGAATGGCCGGCCCCGCGATCGCGAGCATACGGCGCGAATCACCCCGCACCTCGGCCACGGAAATCGGGCGCAGGAGCTTATGGACCCAGACAACGCCGTTCCAGCCGACGAGCGCGAAGACGCAGCGCGAGATGACAGTGGCCCAGGCCGCACCATCGGTGCCGAGCCCTGCGACGAAGATCAGCAAAGGATCGGCTACGGCGGTGACCAAGCCGCCGTAGAGCGTCACCGTCATGGCGCGGCGGGCATCGCCCTGCGCTCGCAGATAGCCCGAGAGCATCATCCCAGCCCCCATCAACACGTTGGCGGGCAGGGAGATGTGCAGGAAGCGGGTGGCGACATCGCGCGCGGTTTCCCTGGCCCCCAGCATATCCAGCAGATGCGGCACCGCGATCCAGAGCACCACCGAAACAGCGGCTGAAAACAGCATGATCAGCACGAGCCCGGAACCGGCAAGACGACGGGCCTCATCCCGCAGGGCCTCCCGCTCCGCCTCCGGTGCGCGCGAGGCCGCGCCGATGGCGCGCGACACCAGCGCCGTGCCTGCGATCATCGCGCCGATATTGGCGGAGATGGCGATGAACAACACGGTGGTCGCGTAACCGATGCCTGCGGTGAGGGCGTCGTCCTTGAGGCGCGAAATGTAGAAAAGCGAGAGGAAATCCACGAGGAAGATCGCCATGACGCCGATCGAGCCTGTCACGGTCATTTCGATGACATGGCGCATGGTGGAGCCCTGCGTGAAGCGGGCGGTGTCGGCACTCACGATGAAACTCCTGTCGTGCCGTCTCCGGCTTCGCGCGCTGTTTGCCCCTTGGGCGCAGAGATGTCACGGCCCTTGCGCTTGGGCTCCGTGAGCGGGGTGGGCTGGATGGTGGCACCGTGCAGCAATTCGGCCCCACCGAGGAGGCCCTCGTCGCGCTGGCGCAAAAGACGCTGAATGTCGCGGCGGCGCACATCCTGCCGGATCTCGTCCGCCTCATCACCCGAAAGACCGAGGCCCATCAAGGCATCGCGCCCGAAGGCCAGCGCCGTATCGAAGGTTTCGCGCACGGGGGAGCGCACACCCCGCTCCATCAGCTCCAGCGCGTGAATGCGGTCATAGGCCCGCACGAAGAGACGCGCCTGCGGAAAGGCGCGGCGCGCCATTTCGGTGATGCGGGTGGCGGCCTCGCGATCATCAATGCAGATCGCGAGGATGGCGGCTTTTTCGGCCCCCGCCGCGCGCAGCACATCGAGCCGCCGCCCGTCGCCGTAATAGACCTTGAAGCCAAAGGTGCCCGCAGAGCGGATGCGATCAATGTTGCGGTCAATCACGGTGACGTTGCGCTCGGCGGCGAGAAACATCTGGTTCACGACCTGCCCGAAGCGACCGAAGCCCACCACGAGAATCTCCCCTTCGGCATCGGAGAAGTCCTCCTCAATCACATCGGCCGAGCGGCGCGCAGCCTGCCAAGCGATGAGGCGCTCCAGCCCCTTGGCCAGCAGCGGGCCGAAGAACATGGTGAGCGCCGCCACCGCCGAGAGCAAGGTGGCCTGCGCCGGCGTGATCATGCCGTTCTGCTCGGTAAGCGGCACAATCACGAAGGCGAATTCGCCCACGGTGGAGAGCAGCACAGCGGCCCGCGCTGCATCCGTGCGACCCACGCGCGTTGCGCGGAGCAACAGGTAAGCCAGCACAAACTTGATGGCCAGAAGCGCCATGGTGCCGCCCATCACCAGCCCGGCGTTGGCCATGACGGCCTTGGCGTCGATACCCATGCCCACGCTCATGAAGAACA
>JAIUNQ010000078.1 GCA_020161475.1 Pseudomonadota bacterium
ACCGGAATGGCCAGCCCCGCCACCAGCGTCGAGCGCCAGTCGCGCAGGAACACGAGAATGACGAGGATGACGAGAAGGATGCCTTCCACCAGCGTCTTCAGCACGCCGTTGATGGAGCCGCGGATGAAGTTGGCCTCGTTGTAGAGCACCGCCGCCTCCACGCCCGCCGGGAAGGCCGCGCGAAGGTTATTGAGTTCCTTGGTCACGCCTTCCGCCACGGACAAGGTGTTGGCGGTCGACTGGCGGATGATGCCCAGACCGATGGCGGTCTTGCCCCCGGCGAAGAACTCGAAGCGCTCGTCTTCCGCCCCCAGCTCCACCTTGGCCACCTCGCCGAGACGCACCTGATAGCCGTTGCGCACCCCCACGACGATGCGCTCGAAATCCTCGCGGCTCGAGAGCTTGGAGTCGGTCTTCACGGTCAGTTCGCGCTGGGACGAAGTCAGTCGCCCGCCGGGCAGATCGACGTTCTGCCGCTTGATGGCGGTTTCCACCTCCTGCACCGTGATGTTGCGCGCGGCCAGTGCCGAACGATCCACCTGAATGCGCATGGCATAGCGGCGTTCGCCGCCGATGTTGATGCTGGCGACACCCGGCACGGTCGAAAGGCGATCAATCACCACACGGCGCAGGAAATCGGTCAATTCCAGCGCATCCATCGTGGTCGAGGTCACGCCGATCCAGACAATCGCCTGCGCATTCGCATCAATGCGCTGCACCACGGGGGTATCCACCCCGTCCGGCAGGCGCGAGAGAATGCGGCCCACGCGATCACGCACATCCGCCGCCGCCGCATCCGGGTCCCGCGTCACGTTGAATTCGATGGTGATGGAGGAGCGCTCGTTCTGCGAGAAGGAGGAGATCGAGGTAATGCCCTCGATCCCCGCCACAGTGCGCTCGATCACCTCCGTGATGCGGCTCTCGATCACCTCGTTAGAGGCGCCCTTGTACACCGTGCTGACGGAAACGACCGGCGGGTCCACCTGCGGAAATTCGCGCACCGGCAGGGCCAGCAAACCCGCAAGACCTGCCACGCACAGCAGCAGGCTGATGACGCTGGCAAAAACCGGACGCTGAATGGTGACGTCGGAAATCTGCATGTCTTAGCCCTTCGGTGCGGCAGGCGGCGCAGCCGGAGCAGCGGGCGTCGCCACGGCATCAGGGAAAGCCGGTCGGGTCTGAACCGGCATGCCGGGGCGAATACGCTGCACCCCGCGCACCACGAGACTCTCACCCTCTTCCAGCCCCTTCACAATCTCGACCTTGCCCTGCGTGCGCTGGCCGATGGCAACGCTGCGGCGGTCGATCTTGCCCTCTTTCACGACATAAGCGACCTGACGCGGCCCTTCCGCGATAATCGCCTCCTCGGGGGCCAGCAGCGCATTCTCACGCGTCGCCGTGGCCAGCCGCACCGAAAGGAACATGCCGGGGCGCAGTGCCTCGTCCGGGTTGGGCAGAATGGCCGTCACCTTCACCGCACGCGTGACAGGGTCAACGCGCGTATCGATCACCCCCACGCTGCCGCCGAAGACGCGGCCGGGAAAGGCCGCCGCGGTAGCGCTCACAGGAGCATCCACCTTCACACGGCCCAGATCGGTTTCAGGAATGGAGAAATCGAGACGCATCTTGGAAAGATCGTCGAGCGTGGTGACCGTGGTCTTGCTGTCCACCTGAGCGCCCAGCGAAACGAGACGCAGACCCACACGGCCCGAGAAGGGCGCCCGCAGAATCAGATCCTCAAGGCGCGCATTGGCGGAACGCTCACGCGCCTCAGCCGCGGTGATGTTGGTTTCGATGGTCTTGAGCTGGGCGGTCAGATCCGAGATCGTGGCCTCGCTCACCGTGCCCGAGCGACGCAGCGCGGTGGCGCGATCAAACTTGATGCCGAGTTCCGCGCGCTGCGCCTTGGCCGTGGCGATGGCGGCACGCGCGGCCTCCAGATCAGCGCGGCGCTCAGCGACATCGAGACGCACCAGCTCATCACCCGCCTTGACCTGCCCACCTTCCTCGAAACTGATCTTCTCGACCGTGCCCGCGCCTTTGGCGGTCAGCGAGACGGATTCATAAGCACGCAGCGAACCCACGGCCTCGCGGGTCTCCACGATGCGGCCACGGGTGATGGGCGCCACCTCGACCAGTGTCGTCCCCGGTCCACCCGGCCCGGCCCCCGGTGCGCCTCCGGCCTTCGGCCAGAAAAAATACCCCGCGCCTGCCAGCGCCAGAGCCGCGACCACCGCGACCGGCTTAGAGACCTGCATCCGTCACTCCCGCATGAATTGCGCGATCAAACACGCCTTGTTTGGGCACTGTTCTAAGGCGGAGGCGTCCAAAAGAACACCGCCCGGACATGAAATTCCTGTCATCTTTAAGGAATTGGCACCGTCTCAGCCCAAGGCGCGCGGAACCTCTGGTGGGGGTGGAGGGATTCGAACCCCCGGTAAGACTGTTATGAGCAGCCGGCCTTAACCGCTTGGCGACACCCCCGACGCCGCTCCTTTTGGTCAAATCGGCGGCGACGCGCAAGATGCCGCGCGTGGCTTTATGCGCGCCCGGTCACCAAAACGTGATCATATTGCCGCCACATTCGAGGATCAGAAGCCGCGCCTTCGCGGTTGGTGCGCTGCAGCATTGCCACCAGCCAGACAGGGCCGCCCCTTACCCTTTTCGGGCCGCCCGACGGGATTTTGCGCTGTGAGAGCCAGTTTTGGCCGCGCGTCCCGCAATGAGAGACGAAAGGTTCACATCGATGAAGACCTTGACCCCTGCGGCGCTGGGCGCTGCTGTGTTTTTTGGCCTTTGCGCACTTCCCGCTCAGGCCGCCAGCGGCGTTGCCAGCTACTACGGGCCGGGTTTTGCCGGCAAGAAGACCGCCTCGGGCGAGCGTTTCAACCCCGGCGGGCTCACCGCTGCGCACCGCTCGCTTCCCTTCGGCACCCGCCTCAAGCTCACCAATATCGCCAATGGCGCCAGTGTCGTCGTGCGCGTCAATGATCGCGGCCCCTTCGTGCATGGCCGCGTGCTGGATGTCTCCCATGGCGCCGCCCGTGCGCTCGGCATGACCGGGGCAGGCACCGCCCGCCTTCAGATCGAGCATCTCGGCGCGGGCCAGATGGCCCAGAACGACACCCCTGTGACACGCGCCGCCACCAAGCGGCTGCCGGAAGCGCCTGCGGAAGAAGAGGCGGAGATCGATTGGTCAGCCCGCAACCGCGAGGACGTGATGAACCGCAGCTGAGCCTGCGTTGAGACTTCGGAAAAGCCCGGTTCTGCCGGGCTTTTTCATGCCCCGCGCACAGGCGCTCCGCCCCATTCGGCAACCCCGGCTTTGATGTGCCGCCTTGAGGGAGCGCGAAAGGCCGTGCTAGGCGAGGCGCACCATCGACAGGACAAGAAGGTCGTCCCCGTGAGCGAGATCATTACCCTCTTCCCCACCCGCATCTATCGCGCCGAACATGAGGATCAGGGGCTGATCGAGGATCTCGCCGCCGCAGCCCAGGTGCTCTCGGTGGATGACGAGGCGGGCATCCGCTGGTGCGAGAAGAACGGCTACCCCGGCTACACTTCCTACGCCTCGCTCGATGATTTGCCGTGGCGTTTTCCGGTGTTCAAGCTGCTGCAGAAGATCCTCGACAGGCACGTGGCGGACTATGCCAAGGTGCTCGAATTCGATCTCAATGGCGGCAAGCTGAAGATGGATAGCTTCTGGGTCAATGTGCTGCCCGAAGGCGGGTTCCACGCCGCCCATATCCACCCCAATTCAGTGATCTCCGGCACCTTTTACGTCGCCATCCCCAAGGGGGCTGCGGCCCTGCGCATCGAGGATCCGCGCCACCAGATGATGATGGCCGCCCCGCCCCGCAAAGCCAAAGCGGGCCGCGAGAACCAGCCCTTCGTTTCCCTCGCCCCCCAGCCGGGCACCCTGCTGCTGTGGGAGAGTTTTCTGCGCCACGATGTGCCGATGAACCGCGCCGCCTCCGAGCGCATCTCGGTCAGCTTCAATTATAATTGGGTTTAAAATCTTGAGCGATTTGAAGCCTGACACCATCCTCGGCCACCCCGGCGAGAAGGAATTGCGCCAGCGCTACGGCAGCGATGCCCGCCTTGATGATTTCACCCTGCGCGATCGTATCGAGCCGTTTGTTGCGGGCAAACTGGCGATTTTCGTCGAGGCCCAGCCGTTTTTCTTCATCGCGACCTCCAACGCGCAGGGCCATTGCGACGCGAGCTTCCGTGGCACCGAACGCGGGGCCGATGGCGCGATGCTCCCGGCGGTGAAACTGGTGAACCCGCGCAGGCTGATCTTCCCGGATTATCCGGGCAATGGCTTCTTCAACAGCCTTGGCAATATTCTGGAGAACCCGCATATCGGGCTGCTCTTCATCAATTTCGAGTTCCAGCGCCGCGTGCGCATTAACGGCACCGCGCAATTGATCGAGGCGGACGACGCCGCCCGCGCCCTTTGGCCGCGCGCCCGAGCCGTGGTACAGGTGGATGTCGAGCAATGCTACGACAATTGCGCCGCGCGCATTCCGCGTATGGTCACCGTCCCGCGCTGATCAGGACGCGATCTCGCCGATCACACGCGGCTTGCCACCATCGTCAATCGCCACGAAAGTGAACTTGGCTTCCGTCACCATTTCGCGGTGCTGCGTCATGAAACGCTGCGCCCAGGCCTCGACATGGATCTTGATCGAGGTGCGGCCAACCTTCTCGACTTCGGTATAGACGCAGAGCACATCGCCCACCTTCACCGGGCGGATGAAGGTCATGGCATCCACCGCCACGGTGACGACGCGTCCGCGCGTCAAGCCCACACCCGCGATACCGCCGGCCTGGTCCATACGGCTCATCACCCAGCCACCGAAGATATCGCCATTGGCGTTGGTATCCATCGGCATGGCCACCTGTCGCACGGTGAGTTCGCCGCGCGGCGTATCGGGGGAAGGAGGCTGGGGCATGAAAAGCTCTTGTGAATCAGAAACAGATGAGACGAAAGTCTAGCCGCCAATATCGCAATGCGAAAGGGCGCCTATTTCTTGATCTCTTTGACGTGGTTGCCCTCATCGAGCAGGGCCACCACCGGCACATGCTTTTCCGCCTCGGCTTTGGCCATCTGGCAATAGGAGAGGATGATGACCTTGTCGCCGCTCTGCACGAGGCGCGCCGCCGCGCCGTTCACGCCAATCGTTTTCGAGCCGCGCTCGGCCTCGATCACATAGGTGGTGAAACGCGCGCCATTGTCGATATCGAGCACATCGACCTGCTCGTTGGGCAGGAAGCCCACGGCATCCATCAGGTCGCGGTCGATCGAGATCGAGCCTTCGTAGTGCAGGTCCGCACGGGTGACCGTGGCGCGGTGGAGTTTCGCGCGCATCATCGTGAGCAGCATGGGTTCACCCCTTTGGAAAATCGCTTCGTGCCGGGCTTCTAGCCTCTCCGAGGCCAGGGCTCAACCGCGCGGGTGACAGTTTCGGCACCACGATCACCCGGAACTATCCTGCAGGGGTAAATCCGGGTGATCGTGGTTAGGAGCGAAGGCGACGCCGAGCAGGGCTTACATTTTTAAGCCCATTTGCGAGGGGCTTGCCCGAGGAAGACCGCAAGGTCTCCTCCGAGGGCCGTCCATTACGCCGCTTGCAGCCCCCGCGCATGGCTCTGCCCCTTTCGGGTCAGCCAGAGTGCGATGACAAGGTTGAGCGCGTTCCACGCCACGCCATTGAGGAAGGCGAGGCGATAGCTCTGCGTCAGGTCATAGATGAAACCGGAAATCCACCCCCCGAACGCCATGCCAAGAATTGTGGCCGCAATCACGAGGCCGATGCGAGAACCCGCCTCCCGCGCGGGCAGGAACTCACGGCAGATGATCGCATACATCGGCACGATGCCGCCCTGAAACAGCCCGAAAATGCCGGAGATGATGTAAAGCGAGGTGAGCCCGTTGAAGAAAAGGTAGAGCACAAGCGCCGTACCCTGCATCAGCGAGCCCACGGCCAGTGCCGCCGCACCGCCGATCTTGTCCGCCACATAGCCCGAGCCGAGGCGGCTGATGATGCCTAAAAACAGCATCAGCGAGAGCATTTCGGCCCCGCGCGCGACGCCGTAACCAAGGTCCCCGCAATAGCTCACCAGATGCACCTGCGGCATCGACATGGCAACGCAACACGCAAAGCCCGCCACCACCAGCAGCGCCTGCAAGCGCTTGGCGGAAATGCCCAGCTCCCCGCGCGCCGCCCCGCTCTGCACCTCCGCCGCCGCCATCACCGCATGGGAGGGGCGACGCCGGAAGGCGAAGGCCAGCGGCACAACCAGCGCCGCGATAATGATGCCAATGGCGATATAAGTCGCCCGCCAGCCATAGATCGGCAGCAGGGTCTTGATGAACAGCGGCCAGATCGTCCCCGCGAGATAATTGCCGGAAGCGACCATCACCACCGCCAACCCGCGCCGTTTGACGAACCAATGCGAAATATCCGCCATCATCGGCGCAAAGCCGGTGCCCGCCCCGACCCCGATCAGAAACAGATGCGCCCCGGAAAAGAGCCAGAGGTTGGGCGAAAGCCCCGCGAGCACGAACCCTGCGCCCTCCGCCGCCCCCGCGATGACGAGGGGCACGACGATCCCGGTTTTATCCGCCATGCGCCCCAGCACGATGGTGCCAAAGGCCACCCCCAACATCATCATGGTGTAGGGAAGCGAGACATCCGCGCGCGCCACACCGAACTCGGCCTGCACAGCGGGCATCACCACCACCACGCACCACATGCCCGCCCCGGCGAGCGTACCCGCCAGCAGCGCCAGCCAGCAGCGCTTCCAGGCATAGGGGCCATCGGGCGCGAAGGGATCGGGTGCACGTAGATCGGATGAATCGGGATTCATATTTTGCATATGGCATGCTCGGAAATCTCATCGCCCGCGTCAATTCACGGATATGAATGAATCGATCTGCATGGGTGATGCACGCTCCGTTGCACCGGCGGCAGGAATGGCGGATAAGCTCGCGCTATGAGTTGGGATCCCTCCGACCACGCCAAGCGGCGCGGCTATCACCATGGCAACCTGCGCGAGGCGCTGGTGGAGGCGGCCCTGCGCCTGATTGGCGAGAAGGGTCCAGGCGGCTTCACCTTTGCCGAGGCTGCACGCGCGGCCGGGGTTTCGCCCGCCGCCCCCTATCGCCACTTCCGCGACCGCGACGCCCTGATGGCCGATATCGCCAAGCGCGGATACGAGGCGCTGACCGCTGCCCTGACCACGGCATGGAAAAACGGCAGCCCCACCCCGCGCGATGCGCTGGCCCGCACCGGGCGCGCCTATCTCGATTTCGCGCGGCGGGAACCTGCGGCCTATGCCGCCATGTTCGAATCCGGGGTGCCCGTGAACTGCGAACCGGATCTCCAGCGCGCCTCCGACGAAGCCTTCGCCGTGCTGACGCAAAACTGCGAGGCAACGCTGGCGAGCCTCAACCTGAAGGGCGTGCCCACCCTGATGGTGGCCCTGCACATCTGGTCGATGAGCCATGGCATCGCGAGCCTCTTCGTGCGCGCTGATGCCGCGCGCCGCCCCCTGCCCATGAGCCCGGAAGACCTGCTGGAAGCCTCGGTGCTGGTCTATCTCGACGGCTTGCAGCGTAAATCCGCGCCCTGAGCCGCCTCCGCCCGACCTGTCGAAAATGTAATGCGGCCCTCTCTTGACGAGATGGGGCGTCATCGGCATTTATGTAAATGTGATTTACATTCACATGCCCGACGGCGGGCATGGATCACAACGGAGACGAACATGTCGATGAACATGTCCGTGCACATGGATCGCCCGGACTGCGGCTCCCGCGCCTTCGGCACGGTGGTGATGGTTCTGGCTTTCATCTTTTTCTGGCCGCTTGGCCTTGCCATTCTGGCCTATCGCATCGGGAGCAACCGCATGATGTGTGCAAATGGATCTTCGGCCTGGGGCGAGCGCTGCCAGGCCCGCATGGAGCGCAAGATCGCCCGTTTCCGGGAGAAGATGCAGCGCTGGGGCGTTCGCCCCGAGACCGCCTTCGGCTTTGCCCCCACCGGCAACCGCGCTTTTGACGAGTATCGCTCGGAAACCCTCCGCCGCCTTGAGGACGAGGCCAACGAGTTCCGCGATTTCCTGGATCGCCTGCGCCACGCCAAGGACAAGGCGGAGTTCGACGACTTCATGAAGGAGCGCCGCACCCGCCCGGAAGCGCCGAAGGACGATACCGGTAACCTGCCCGCACAGCAGTAACGCTGCTGACAGAAGCTGTCAGGGCTGACCGGAACACTCAGACAAACACTCGGCCTCGATTCCCTCGCAAGGCCGACGCCTCCCTCCCCCGGAGGCGATCAAGGCCGCGGCATCCCCCTGCTGCGGCCTTTTTTTGCGGGGTATACGTAAAGGGTGAGCGGGCACGCATCATCAAGCCAACAAAAAAGGCGGGCCAAGCCCGCCTTGCACATGCCGTCACGCGCTCCTCAGCTGCAGGAGTTGGAGTTCGGCGGGCAGCGCTTCTGGAAGTTCTGCTTGTGCGGATCCGCCGAGGCCGGCGAAAACGAGGCGAAGGAACCAACCGCAAAAGCCAGCGCGAGCGCAAAGGCGACAATCTTCTTCATGGGCGCTTTTCCTCATACGGAACCCGCGCCCCCTGATGCGGATTCCTTGGGGCAAATGAAAAAGGGGCACCCAAAGGCACCCCGATTTCAACCCACTGTCAACGCGGACTAAATTCTCAGTTATCCAAGAAGCTGCGCAGCTTCCGGCTCCGGCTCGGATGCTTGAGCTTGCGCAGCGCCTTCGCCTCGATCTGGCGGATACGTTCACGTGTGACGCTGAACTGCTGGCCCACTTCTTCGAGCGTGTGATCGGTGTTCATGCCGATGCCGAAGCGCATGCGCAGCACGCGCTCCTCACGCGGGGTGAGCGAGGCCAGAACGCGCGTGGTGGTTTCACGCAGGTTGGACTGGATCGCCGCATCGATGGGCAGGATCGCGTTCTTGTCCTCGATGAAATCACCCAGATGCGAATCTTCCTCGTCGCCGATCGGCGTTTCGAGCGAGATCGGCTCCTTGGCGATTTTCAGCACCTTGCGCACTTTTTCGAGCGGCATGGCGAGCTTTTCGGCCAGCTCTTCCGGGGTCGGCTCGCGGCCGATCTCGTGCAGCATCTGGCGCGAGGTGCGCACGATCTTGTTGATCGTCTCGATCATATGCACCGGAATACGGATGGTGCGCGCCTGATCCGCGATGGAACGCGTGATCGCCTGACGGATCCACCACGTTGCATAGGTCGAGAACTTGTAGCCGCGGCGGTATTCGAACTTGTCGACCGCCTTCATCAGGCCGATGTTGCCTTCCTGGATCAGGTCGAGGAACTGCAAGCCGCGATTGGTGTATTTCTTGGCAATGGAGATGACGAGGCGCAGGTTGGCCTCCACCATTTCCTTCTTCGCCTGCCGGGCTTCGCGCTCGCCCTTCTGCACGGTCAGCACGATCTTGCGATATTCGCCGATCTCGAGGCCGGTCTCGGACGCCAGCGCCTGAATCTCGCCGCGCAGATCCTTGATGCGCTCGAGTTCGGAGGCCACGAAATCCTTCCACCCCTTGGTGGTGAACTTCGAGACACGCAGGATCCACTTAGGGTCAAGCTCCGAGCCCTGATAGTTCTTGAGGAACTCACCGCGATCCACACCATAGCTTTCGCCAAGGCGAACCAGCTTGGATTCCAGCCCGATCAGACGCTTGTTGATGTCGTAAAGCTGCTCCACCAGCGCATCGATGCGGTTCTGGTTGAGCGAGAGCGACTTCACATCCGTGATGATCTCGTCCTTGAGCGACTTGTACTTGCGCTCCTGAGCGGGCGAGAGCTTCGTGCTTTGCAGCTTGTTCTCGATGTCCTGATCCTGAAGGCGGCGCAGCTTCTTGTAGTTCGAGGCAACGCGCCCGAAGGTTTCCAGCACCTTCGGCTTCAGCTCAGCTTCCATGGCGGAGAGCGAGACACCGCCCTCGAATTCATCATCGAAGCTCTCCGGCTCGGAGGGGGCTTCCACCTCGTCGCCGTCCTCGTTGACGACCTTGGCTTTCGGCTCATCACCAAAATCATCGACCGGGCCTTCCACCTTGGGCGCGCCCTTGCCGTCCGGGCCGGCATAGGTGGCTTCAAGATCAATCACGTCGCGCAGAAGGGTCTTGCCCTCCTCAAGCTCGTCGCGCCAGATGATGATGGCCTGGAAGGTCAGCGGGCTTTCGCACAGGCCCGAGATCATGGCCTCGCGACCGGCCTCGATGCGCTTGGCGATGGCGATTTCGCCCTCACGCGAGAGCAGCTCCACCGAGCCCATCTCGCGCAAGTACATGCGCACCGGATCATCCGTGCGGTCGAGCGGCTCCGAGGAGCGCTCGGTTTTCACGACGGCGGTGGAACGCGGCGCGGCTTCCTCGCCATCCTCGTCCGAATCATCGGACTCGGTGCTGGCGGCGGCTTCGCCTTCCTCGGCCTCCTCGTTCTCGATGACATTCACGCCCATCTCGTTGAAGAGCGCGTAGATGTCCTCGATCTGATCCGAGTTCACTTCCTCTTGCGGAAGGACGGCGTTGATCTCGTCAATGGTGACGTAGCCGCGCTTTTTGGCGAGCTTGATGAGCCGCTTGACGGCCGCATCGGAAACATCGATCAACGGGGCATCGGGGGCATCCGTGCCCTCTTTGGCCGCATCGTCTTTCTTGATCGGTTTGGTCGCCATTCGTTAAGGTCCTGTGAGAGTCGGCTCAACGCCACTCAAAACTGCAATAAGCAGCTACCCGCATAAGCGAGAGCCGCTTAACGATCCATTATCCATCCCGCCGCCGC
>JAIUNQ010000079.1 GCA_020161475.1 Pseudomonadota bacterium
GAACGAAACGTTTTTCTCGCAGTGATGCGAAAAGAGAGAAAGCCATGCGCACCAAGACCGTTCTTTCCTATGTCGGCCTCACCTCCGCTTTCGCGCTGGTCCTCGGCGTGGCGGCTTTCGCGCAGGATGCGAAGCCGAAAACGCTGCTCAACGTCTCGTATGACGTGGCGCGCGAGCTCTACAAGGACATCAACCCGGCATTCATCGCCAAATGGGCGAAGGACAAGGGCGGCGAGGTTGTGGCCGTGAACCAGAGCCATGGTGGCTCCTCCAAGCAGGCCGGGGCGATCATCGGTGGGCTGGAAGCCGATGTTATCACCATGAACCAGGCGCCGGATATCGATATTCTGGTGGAGCGCGGTGCGCTGGTTTCGGCCGATTGGCGCAAGAAATTCCCCAATGATGCCGCGCCCTACTCCTCCATCTCGATCTTCGTGGTGCGCAAGGGCAACCCGAAGGGCATCAAGAACTGGGATGATCTCGCCAAGCCGGGCATGCAGGTCATCATTCCCAACCCGAAGGTCACCGGCAACGGCCGTTACACCTTCCTTGCGGCTTACGGCTATGCGCTGAAGGCCAAGGGGTCGGATGAGGCCGCCAAGGGCTTCGTGAAGGACCTCTTCGCCAATGTTCCGGTGCTCGACGGCGGCGGGCGCGGTGCCACCACCACCTTCGCCCAGCGCGACATCGGCGATGTGCTCGTGACCTTCGAGAACGAAGCCACTGCGATTTCCAAGGAGTTCGGCGAAGGCAAGTTCGAGGTGATCTACCCTTCGATCACCATTGATGCCCCCGCCCCTGTCGCCGTGATCGACAAGGTGGTGGACAAGAAGGGCTCGCGCGATCTCGCGACCGCTTACCTCAACTTCCTGTGGTCGCCCGAGGCGCAGGAAATCATCGCCAAGAACAACTTCCGCCCGCGCGATGCGGCCATTCTCGCCAAGAATGCGACCAAGTTCCCCAAAATCGAGACCTTCACTGTTGAAGCGCTCCTCGGCGGCTGGGATAAGGTGCAGAAGACGCACTTTGCCGATGGCGGAACCTATGACCAGATCATGGCGGCCCGCCGCTGAGGTTTTGAATGAGGCCGGGCTGCGAAGGCGCATGCCCGGCGCTTCCGGTGCTCACGTACCAAGGGGTACGCTCCGCGCCGGTTCTCGGGCATACACCTTCTCGCCGCAGCCTGATCCAAAATCAGGGAAGCCGGTGTAGGGTTGATTTTATTTCAGAGAGATCCGTTTCATGGGCATAGCCAAAGGAAGAAACGTGCTGCCGGGGTTCGGGCTGAGCCTCGGTTTCACGTTGGCTTATCTCTCGCTCATCGTGCTGCTGCCGCTCTCGGCGGTGTTCCTCAAAAGCGCGACGCTGAGCGGCGCCGCCTTCTGGGACACCATCACCGCACCGCGCGCCATGGCTTCCTATCGCCTCACCTTCATGGCCTCTTTCGGGGCGGCGCTGGTCAATGTGGTGTTCGGCTCACTGCTGGCCTGGGCGCTGGTGCGCTATTCCTTCCCCGGCAAGAAGATCGTCGATGCGATGGTTGATCTGCCGTTTGCGCTGCCCACCGCCGTTGCGGGCATTGCGCTCACCGCGATTTACGCGAAAAACGGCTGGCTCGGCGCATGGCTGGAGCCGATGGGCCTGAAAGTGGCGTTTACGCCGCTGGGTGTGCTGGTGGCGCTCATTTTCATCGGTCTGCCGTTTGTGGTGCGCACCGTGCAGCCGGTGTTGGAAGACCTTGATGCCGAGTATGAGGAAGCCGCTGCGTCGCTGGGCGCGGACCGCTTAACGACCCTGCGTCTTGTGGTGCTGCCCACGCTTCTGCCGGCCCTGCTGACCGGTTTCACGCTGGCGTTTGCGCGTGCGCTGGGCGAATACGGCTCCGTGATCTTCATTGCGGGCAATCTGCCGCTGGTGTCCGAGATCACCCCGCTGATCATCATCACCAAGCTCGAGCAATATGATTATGCCGGGGCGACCGCGATCGCCTCGGTGATGCTGATTGTGTCCTTCGCGCTGCTGCTGGCGATCAACGCCCTGCAGGCCTGGGCCGGGCGCCGCGCGGCGGGGATGGGCTGATATGGCGGGCGGATCTTCTCGATTGGCAAAGGCCGGGCAGACGCGTTTCGAGGCACGCGAGGCCACGCGCGACTCCGCGCTGGTGAAAGGCATCGTGCTTACGCTCTCGCTGGTGTTTTTCGCGGTGTTTCTGCTGCTGCCGCTGGTGGTGGTGTTTGCCGAGGCGCTGCGCAAGGGCTGGGACACCTACCTTGCCGCGCTGGTGGAGCCGGATGCGCTTTCGGCCATCAAACTCACGCTGACGGCGGCGCTGATCGCCGTGCCGCTCAATGTCGTGTTCGGTGTTTCCGCCGCCTGGGCCATCGCCAAGTTCGAGTTTCGCGGCAAGGCGCTGCTGGTGACGCTGATCGACCTGCCCTTCTCGGTTTCTCCGGTCATCGCGGGCCTTTGCTATGTGCTGGTGTTCGGCGCGCAGGGCTGGTTCGGCTCGTGGCTGGCCGCCAATGACATCAAGATCATCTTCGCGGTGCCGGGCATTGTGCTGGCGACGGTTTTCGTCACCTTTCCCTTCGTTGCGCGCGAGCTTATCCCGCTGATGGAAGCGCAGGGCACGGAGGAGGAAGAGGCCGCCACCGTCTTGGGCGCTTCCGGCTGGCAGACCTTCTGGCGCGTCACCATCCCCAACATCAAGTGGGGGCTGATGTATGGCATCATCCTCACCAATGCCCGCGCCATGGGCGAATTCGGCGCGGTTTCGGTGGTGTCGGGCCACATCAGGGGCTTCACCAACACCATGCCGCTGCATGTCGAGATTCTTTACAACGAATACCAGTTCGCAGCCGCCTTCGCGGTGGCCTCGCTGCTGGCGCTGCTCGCGCTGGTGACGCTGGCCCTGAAAACCTTTGTCGAATGGCAGGCCGAGCGCGCCCACAAGGAGATCGAAGCGTGAGCATCCGCGTCGAAAACATCACCAAGACCTTCGGCGGCTTCACGGCCCTGCATGGGCTGTCGCTGGATTTTCCGCACGGCCAGCTCACCGCGCTGCTCGGCCCCTCGGGCTGCGGCAAGACGACGCTGCTGCGTATCATCGCGGGGCTGGAGCAGGCGGATGCCGGCACCATCCTGCTGGAAGGCGAGGATGCCACTGACAAGCATGTGCGCGAGCGTCAGGTGGGCTTCGTTTTCCAGCACTACGCCCTCTTCCGCCATATGAGCGTGTTCGAGAACGTGGCCTTTGGCCTGCGCGTGAAGCCGCGTTCGAAGCGCCTTGGCGAGGCCGAGATCCGCAAAAAGGTCATGGCCCTGCTGGATATGGTTCAGCTGGCGCGTCTGGCGGATCGTTTCCCCGCGCAGCTTTCGGGCGGGCAGCGCCAGCGAGTGGCGCTGGCGCGTGCGCTGGCTGTGGAGCCGCAGGTGCTGCTGCTGGATGAGCCCTTCGGCGCGCTGGATGCCAAGGTGCGCAAGGAGCTGCGCCGTTGGCTGCGCCAGTTGCACGATGAACTCCACATCACCTCGATTTTCGTGACCCACGATCAGGAAGAGGCGCTCGAACTCGCCGACCGCATTGTGGTGATGAACGAGGGCAAGATCGAGCAGATCGGCACCCCGCAAGAGGTCTATGACCATCCCGCGACGCCCTTCGTCTATTCCTTCCTCGGCACCTCCAACATCCTGCGCGGGGATATGGCCGACGGCAAGTTCCGCCCCGGTGGCAACGCCGGCTCGCTCGCCTATATCCGCCCCCACGAGCTGATGGTGACGCGTCAGGGCGGGCCGGATGCCATTGCCGCCACCGTGCGCCGCGTGTTCGAGTTCGGCGCGCTCTCACGTATTGAGCTTGCGGGTGAGAACCAATCCTACGAAGTGGAAATGCCGCAGGCCGAGCGCGCGAGCCTCGCGCTTCAGGCCGGGGATGCTGTGTTCCTTCAGCCGCGCCGCCTGCAGGTTTTTGCGGCGGATGGGCCGGATTACGTTATTTGAGCACGCTCTGATTGATTTGACTTAAGGCAGCAAGGGCGCTTGCACCGCAAGAGAAGGCATGAACGCCTACGCTTTTGTTCTCTCGCTTTTCACGCTGCTGGTGGTGCCGGGGCCGACCAATGCCCTGCTGCTTGCCATGGGCGCTGCGGGGCCGCGCCGCGCCTTGGCAGCGCCGGTGGCTGCGCTGGCAGGCTATCTCCTCGCCATTGGCATCATCGGCGCACTGATCGGGCCGGTGATCACGCAGTATCCGGTGGTGTCGCTGGGTTTGCGGCTGGTGGCCGGGGCGTATCTGCTGCATTCCGCCTTCAGGTTGTGGCGCGCGCAGGGGCTTGCTGGACAAGCTGTGGCGCCGCCCCTTTCCGCCGTGTTTCTGACCACCCTGCTCAACCCCAAAGCCATCATCATCGCGCTGGTGCTGATGCCGGTCGGATGGGGGCAGGATCTGCGCATCGCCCTGCCCGCGCTGGTGATTGTTGCGGGTGAAATCCTGATCGTGTCTACCCTCTGGCTCGGCCTTGGCGTTGCGCTGCGCGCCTCATTGGCGAAGCTTGGCGGTGAACGCACCACCAGCCGTGTCTCCGCGCTTGTGCTGGCCATGTTCGGCGTTTCGCTGATGGTGGCTTCGCTGGCGCGGTGATTTGGCTAGATCGGCCCACGCCACGGTTTAAGGTCGATCAAGGGTGTGCCGTCGAGGCAATCGAGCCCGCGAACAATCAGCGTTGCCCCTTCGATCCGCTCCAATTTCACGATGGAGGAGGCAATCGGGTTGGGCCGCACGGGCGATCGCAAGGCGAAGGTGCCGAAGGCCTCGCCCGAGCCCCGCTTGGTCTGCACCAGAATGTCGCGCCGCGCCTTGTGCATGAAATAGAGCACCTGCACATAGGCGCGCTTTTCCAGCCCCAGCAGCGCGGGCTGATAGGCGGCCAGCACCTCGATCCGGCATTCGGGACCGTCAAAATCGCCCTGATGCGGGCAATCTTCGCGGCGGGCATAAGGCGTGCGGATCTGCCCGATGAAATAGAGCCCGGCATCCGCCGTTTGCGGCAGCATGCCGAGAACCTCGCCGGGGCGCGGGGCATCCCAATCAAAGGGCTGTGTCATGCGAATTCCTTGCTGATCAGGGGAGCATTGCTATGCTTGGCGATCAGGTCAATGCAGCGGGGCAGGATGATGCGTGAGGCGGGCGATAAAAACCGGCTGGCATCCCTCAAGCCGCGCCTGCGCATTGATTTCGGCGAGGGTATCCGCCTTGGGCCGGGCAAGATTGATCTGCTGGAAGCGATCATCGAAACGGGGTCCATCTCCGGTGCGGGCCGCAAGATCGGCATGTCGTATCGCCGTGCATGGCTGCTGGTGGAAGAGCTGAACACGCTGTTCACCGCGCCGGTGGTCAGCACCAGTGCGGGCGGCGCACATGGCGGCGGCACAGAGGTGACCCCTTTTGGCCTCAACCTCGTGGCGGCCTTCCGGCGGCTGGAAGCGCGCACGCAGGGCGCCATCGCCGAGGAGTTTTCCGACTTTTCCGGTGCGATTGCCCCGCCTCAAGCGCGCAAGCCCTGAACGCCGCCGCGGTCGATGGCCGCTGTTTTGACCAGCGCATAAGCCGGAACGCCGGGTGAGAGTTCGAGGTCATCCAGCGCGAGGCGGGTGATGGAGGCGCGCAGCACCTCGCCCCCTTTTAGGCGCAGGCTCACCAGTACGATGGCCCCCTCGCCTTCCACTCGCTCCACCACGCCGGCCAGCGCTGTGCGCAAGCTGGTGCGCGGTGGAATCTCGCGAGCCAGCGCGACATTGCGGGCATGGATGACAACGCGGAGGCCTGCTCCGGCGTCGATCAGGCCCGGCAGCGTGATGTCGCCTGCAGGGTGGCCGAGCCGCGTGACGCCATAATCCGGATTGGGGGTGGCGCTCGTTCCCTGAAGGAAGCTGATGATGTCCCCCTGGTGTTCAGCGTGCAGCACACCCAATGTTGCTGCAGGCGGACCGCTGGCCACCACCCTGCCCTCGCGCAGCATCACGACCTGAGAGGCAAGGCGCGCGACCTCCTCCACGGCGTGGCTGACGTAAAGGATGGGGATGCCCATCTCATCGCGCAGGCGCTCGATGAAGGGCAGGATTTCCTCCTTGCGGGCGGAATCCAGCGCGGCCAGAGGCTCGTCCATCATCAGGAGATGCGGCGAGGTCAGCACGGCGCGCCCGATCGCGACGCGCTGGCGTTCCCCGCCCGACAGCGAGCCGACATCGCGCGCAAGCAGATGTTCGATCCCCAGCACCGCCAGCACTGCGTCCAATCCCACCTTGCGCTCGGCGGGCGGGGTCAAGGCATGGCCGAACAGCAGGTTGGCCTTCACATCGAGGTGCGGGAACAGCTGCGCATCCTGAAACACCAGCCCGAGGCGACGTTTGTGGGGCGGCACCATGAGGCGGTGCGCGCTGTCCATCAGCACCCGGCCGCCCACCGTGATGCGCCCCCGCCCTTTGCGCTCCAGCCCGGCGATGAGCCGGATGACAGTGGATTTCCCGCAGCCTGAGGGGCCAAACAGGGCGGTAAGACCGGCTTTGGTCTCAAAGCCAGCATCGAGAGTGAAGCCGGGACGCTGGAGGGAGGCGTTGAACGTGATCATTCCGGCCCACCCGAACGTCGTGTGCGGCGGGCCAAGGCCTCCGAGGCGATGAGCGCGCAGAGCGCGATGGCGATGGAAACCAGCGAGAGGCGGAGCGCGCCTGCATCGCCGCCCGGCGCCTGCGTGTAATTGTAAATGGCGGCGGGAATTGTCTGCGTTTCGCCCGGAATGTTGGACACGAAGGTGATGGTCGCGCCAAATTCCCCCAGCGCCTTGGCAAAGCACAGCACCGCTCCGGCGAGAATGCCGGGCAGCGCCAGCGGCAGCGTGACCGTGAAAAACACGCGTAAGGGCGAAGCCCCCAGGGTGCCCGCAGCCTCTTCCAGCCGGGTATCAATCGCTTCGATCGAAAGGCGCACGGCCCGCACCAGAAGCGGCAGCCCCATCACTGCGCAGGCCAACGCCGCCCCGGTCCAGCGGAAGGAGAACACCAGCCCGAAGGCGTCCTCCAGAAAGGCGCCGATGACGCCCTTGCGCCCGAACAGCACCAGCAGCGCATAGCCCGTGACCACCGGCGGCAGCACGAGCGGCAGATAGACGAGGCCATCAAGCAGCGCCTTGCCGCGGAACCTGCCCCGCGCCAGCGCGTAAGCCAGCACGATGCCCAAGGGCAGAACGGCAAGGGTCGCCACCCCGGCCACCTTGAGGCTGAGGCGAATGGCAACCCATTCATCCGGGGTGAGCGCGAACCAATCTGTCACGGCAGAACCGAGAATCCTTCCGCTTCGAGGATGCGGACTGCCGCTGGTGAGCGCAAGTAAGCCAGAAATGCCGCCGCCAGCGGGTTCTGCGAGGTTTTCACCTGCGCCACGGGATAAATGATGGGCGGATGCGTGTTGACCGGGAAGGTATCGACGATGCGTACCTTCGGCTCGGATTTGGCATCTGTCGCATAGACAATGCCAAGCTTGGCCTCGCCGCGTGCCACCAACACGAGTGCCGTGCGCACGTTGTCCGTTCCGGCAAGTTTGGGGCGCACGCTGTCCCAGACGCCCAGGTTCGTCAGCGCGGCCTGCGCATATCTGCCGACGGGGACGGAGGCCGGGTTGCCAGTGGCCAGCCGCGCTTCGCCCAACGCGCCGGCGAGATCGAATCCCGGCTCGATTTTTATCGTGCTCTGGTCCCCCTGTGCCGCAATCAGCACCAGCCTGTTGCCCAGCAGGGATTGGCGCGTCGCAAGCAGGATCAAGTTGTTTTTCTGCGCAAAATCCATCCACTCGAGATCGGCCGAGGCGAAAATATCTGCCGGGGCACCCTGCTCCAGCTGTTTGGCCAGTGCGGAGCTGGCGGCGAACGAAAAAGCCGCCGTTTTACCGGTCTCGTTATGCCAAGCCTCGGCGATGGCTTTGAACGCAGTTTGCAGGCTGGCGGCGGCGAAGGTCAGAAGATCCGGCTTGGCGGTTTGGGCCCTCGTGCCAGAGGCAAGGGCGGCACCCAGAGCGGCGAGCCCGAAGGCGCGGCGGTTCAACGGCATGTCCTGTTCTCCATCGCTATATCTCAATGGATATATCGAAAGACGCGCGAAACGTCAAAGCGAACGGCTGACCGCTTAGCTCATGCCCCAACGGGGATTGAACACGCTTTTCGAAATTGGAAATGGCAGGTTCGGTCAGGATTCGAACCCAAGCCTTTGCTGATCGCCTCTGGCCAAAGGCCAACCGGCGATCAGAAGAAAAATCGTGGGTTCTTCTGAAGACGTGTGAAATGGCAGGGGAGGAGGGATTCGAACCCACGACCTACGGTTTTGGAGACCGCCACTCTAACCAGCTGAGCTACTCCCCTGTCGCGAGCGGCGAACCCCTCGCGAGAGAAGGGGCGGATAACATGCAGAACCCTTCTGCGCAATGGCTTTGTGCATCTGTCCGCCAATGGATTGACGCCCCCTGCCCTCGGCGCAAGATGCGCGCGAGCAAGAACAACCGCAGGGAACGGAAACCGTGGCCTCCAGATCGTATCTCGACATCGACATTCGCGGCAAAGTCGCGGTGCTCACGCTTTCGCGGCCAGACCGCCGCAACGCGCTCAATGAGGCCACGGTTGAGGCGATCGATGCGTTTTTCGACAAGCCCCCCGCTGAGGTTCGCGCTGTCATGCTGCGCGCGGAGGGACCGCATTTCTGTGCCGGGCTCGATCTGCAGGAGCATTACGAGCTGAACCGTGGCCCGGTCGAGTTCATGCGCATGTGCCAGAAGTGGCATCGCGCCTTCGACAAGATGCAGTTCGGCTCGATTCCGGTGATTGCGGCGCTCAAGGGCGCGGTTGTCGGCGGCGGGCTGGAGATCGCGGCGGCGACTCATGTGCGCGTGGCCGAGCCCTCCACCTTCTTCGCCCTGCCGGAGGGGCAGCGCGGCGTCTTCACCGGGGGCGGGGCGACCGTGCGCGTGGCGCGCATCATGACCCCTGCCCGCATGATCGACATGATGATCGCGGCGCGCACCTATGACGCAAAACGCGGCTATGATGTGGGCTTGGCGCATGAGCTGGTGGGCGAAGGCGAGGCCGAGGCGCGGGCGCTGCAGATCGCGCAGAATGCCGCCGAGCACTACGACATCACCAACTTCGGCATTCTCACCGGCATCTCGCGCATCAACGATATGTCGGTGACGGATGGCTTGTTCGCCGAATCACTGCTCGCGGGCATGGTGATGACCAACCCGGACCTTCGCCCCAGTCTGGAGAAGTTTTTCGCCAAGCAGGCACCGAGGCTGGAGCCAAATGAAAACAGCGGCAAATGAGCCGCTGCTTAAGTTCTTACCGCCACATTAACAGCCACAGCCGCCGCCAGGGGATTTCATGATAAGCGCCTCCTTGTGCTCAATTTTGATATCAAGTCTGACGCCCGACATCAACTGAATGACGCAAGGATAACACACGAAACAGAAACAGGAGATAAATTTCATCGTCGGTTGCCGTTCATACGGGAGCTTTTTTTATCCCACACGCCCCCCCCTCCACAACATCAGGTGTGTTTTCAGCTAGAGTATCGGAACTATCAGATGTCACTGTGGAAGCCTCTTCGCATTCAGCCCGAGTAGCCCACCACATGAAAATACCATTGAATGGCAAAAGAGGTTTAGAGCATATAAGCATAACACCATCGTCCCTCTCAATCACAGAATCAAATTTTCGGGATGGGTGGATGAGATCGTATCTCAAATCCAATTCGGCCTTATTTCACCGAATTAATGCAGTAACTCCATCGGATGCATTTACCGTCCTCCAAAAATCAGAGTCGCAACTCATTTTTCTTATATATGTCTTTATTTTTATTGATTTTCTTTCGCCACATCTAATCGGGACCCGAACATTAAACCTCTTAAAATTTTCATCATCCTCCGTATTTTTGTCCGCATCGTCAATCTCAGATTGAGTCTTCTGGCCATCTACATACAACACTGCCACACCACTCTTCAGAGCATCCGGCGCACCGGTCTCAAGTAATGGCTTTTCATAAAAGCAGTTGAGATCATACTCTCCGTCGTCGCTCGATATATTCTCAACCACAAACTCAAATTCTATACCAACCGATACCCAACCATCAACAATCTCTCCAATTTCATAGTATACTTTATTTTCTCTTTTGTAAAATTTTTCCTTTAATATACTATCTTCAACTATCTGAAATAATTTTCTGTCGACTCTATTTCCGTATACATAATCAAATATATTTTTAGACATCTTCTCTTCATTTTGTTTTGCGTATTCCTGCATAGAGTTTACTTTGTCGGTTACGAATTTATTGTATTCCTTCTTATATTGCCTCTCGAGAGTAACCGACAACATAAATGCAATAATGAGTGCAAAACCAACTTCCGCACCGGCTGTTAAGCATACCTTTAGCCATGGATCGTGCGGATCTAGGCTATACAACAGATGCACACTCAATATTACCAACAGGAATCCGAACCAAAATGGAGCATGATCCGCCTCTTGGACTGCACTCCAGAAAGTTTCTTTCTCTCGTTCCAAGCTTATCTCCCCCACTCCCAAAATCATTGGACAACATGTAACCGTAAAATAGTAAGAGATAAAAAAAAGCGGGTCTTGCGACCCGCCTCAATTTTTGCTGTCAGGACTAAACTTAGTCCTGGATCTGGGCGACGACGCCCGCACCGACGGTACGGCCACCTTCACGGATAGCGAAGCGGAGCTTCTCTTCCATGGCGACCGGGGTGATCAGCTCGACATCGAACGAGATGTTGTCGCC
>JAIUNQ010000080.1 GCA_020161475.1 Pseudomonadota bacterium
TCTATCGGGGCGGCTGATCCAGCCCTGAGCGTTGCTCAAAAATGAACCCCGCGCAGGAACCTGACCCGCGCGGGGTTTTGTTTTTTCATCTTTGGGGCGCGTCCCCTCAATCCATAAAGTTGGGCGGACGCTTTTCGATAAAGGCCAGCACGGCCTCCCGGTGCTGCGGGCTCTTGTGCGCCACCGATTGCAACGCCGCGGAGGTGTTGAGCACGGAATCAAGTGTATTCGTCTGCCCCTCGCGGATGAGGCGCTTGGTCATGCGCAGGGCATGGCCGGGGTTCTTCGCGATCTTGCGGGCCAGCTCCAGCGCGGTGTCCAGCAAGGCATCGGGGGGCACCACGCAGCTCACGAGGCCGCACGCTAGCGCCTCGGCGGCATTGAGCGCTTCCCCGGTGAAGGCCATCTCCATGGCCTTGGACAGTCCCACCACGCGCGGCAGCAGCCACGCCCCGCCATCGCCCGGAATGATGCCGATGCGCACGAAACTCTCGGCGAAAGTGGCGTTTTCCGAGGCGATGCGGATGTCGCACATGCAGGTGAGATCAAACCCCGCGCCTGCTGCAGCGCCGTTGACCGCCGCAATCATCGGCACCTCGCAGGCGTGCATCGCGCGCGTCAGGCGCTGGATGCCGTTGAGATACCATTGGCGGATCTCGGTGCCGCTCACCTCATCGGTGGTGAAGCGCAGCATATCCTTGACATTCCCGCCCGAGGAAAACGCTGGCCCCTTGGCGGTGACAATGGCGACCCGGATCGAGGTGTCCCGCGCGATCATCTCGGTTGCGGCGACAATCTCATCCACGGCGGTGTTGCCGGTCAGCGCGTTGCGCGAAGTGGGATCATCCAGCGTGATGATGAGGATGGGACCCTCGCGGGTGAGGGTGACGACATTGGCCATGCGGCGGCTCCTTCGAAACTCAAGGGGTAAGAGCGGTATCGACGAAATCGGCGCTCGTCTGTCCGCTGGAAAGCAGAGCAGCGCCAAGACGATCCTGCCAGAAGCCCTCGGCGCCATGGGCGAGGCGCGCGCTGTGCAGGGCGCGGGTGAAAATCTGGAGCGGAAATTCCTGCGCAATGCCCATCGCGCCATGCACCGCATGGGCAATGGCCGCGCCGCGCGCCGCCAGCGCCGAGGTGCGCGCCTTGGCCAGTGCCGGCATCAGCGCGCCCTTCTCCGGCCGCCCGGCGACAAAGCCCATCTCCGCGGCAAGGCTGGCGAGTTGCACCGCTTCCGCCAGTTCCGCCAGCTGATGCTGCACAGCCTGAAAATCGGCGATCTTGCGTCCGAATTGCGCGCGCGTCGTCGCATGTTCGATGCTCATCGCCAGCACCTTGGAAAGCGCCCCGGCGATGCGGGCCGCTTGGGCCAGCGCACCCAGTTCCGCCAGCGCGGTGCCCTCGGGCAGCGGCAGTGCCACAGCAAGAGTCTCCGGCGTCAGCGTGATGTCGGCATCAAGACCATGGGCCTGCCGTGTCGCATGTTTCAGCGGCACCAACTGCGCTTTCCCATCCAGTTCCACCGCGAGCACCCCCGCCACCGCGCCAAAGGGCACGCGCGGCGCGTGCCAACCCGCAGCGGTATGAGCAACGGTGCTGGCAATCGCCATCGGTCCGTCTGGAAGCGTCCCTGTCAGCGGGCGCAGCAGCGCGGTTTCAATCAGTGGCAGAGGCACGCCATGTTCCCCGGCAGCGCGGGCGAGCGGAAAAAGCGCCGCCATCGTCAGGCCAACCCCGCCCTGCGTTTCGCTGATGAGGACATCGGCCAGCCCCGCTTGCGTCAGGGTGGCCCACAAGGGCAGGGCATCCGCGCCGCTTTCCAACGCCGTGATGACCGCAGGAGAGAGAGACGCGGCAAACAGCTTTTCCGCCGCATCAAGAAGCATTGTATCCATCATCTCAAGCCCAGCCCCCGCGCGATCATCGACCGAAGGATTTCGCGCGTGCCCCCGCGCAAGGAAAAGGTGGGGGCCACCAGCATCAGGTAATGCAGGGTGGCGAGCAGATCCGGCGGGGCATCCGCCGCAATCACATCGGCCAGCAGGCTGATCAGCTCCTGCTCGAAGCCCGTGCCCGCATCCTTGGCGAGCGCCGCCTCCAGCAACGGGCTTTCGCCAGCGGCCAGACGCGCCGTCACCGCCACGGAGAGCGCGCGCAGCGTGGCCAGCTCGCTCACCAGCCGACCCGCCAAGCGCTGCGTCACCGCATTCGCCGGGCGCTGACGAAGCGCGTCGAGCCATGTCTCGAACAGGACGATGGAGGAATAGATGCGCTCCGGCCCCGCACGTTCAAACGCAAGCTCCGCGTTCACCTGCGCCCAGCCCCCGCCTTCCTGCCCGATCAAGGCCTCTTCGGGCACAACAACATTGTCGAAGAAGACTTCGTTGAAGTGCGAATCCCCGGCAAGATCGGGAATGGTCCGCACCGTGATCCCCGGCGTTTTCAGGTCAATGATCAGCTGGGATAGCCCCTTATGGCGATCTTCCGGCGTGCCGGAGGTGCGCACCAGCGCGATCAGATAATGGGCGCGATGGGCGTAGGTGGTCCAGAGTTTCTGCCCGTTGATGCGCCAGCCGTCGGAGATCCGTTCCGCCCGAGTGCGGATGGCGGAAAGGTCGGAGCCCGCCTGAGGCTCGCTCATGCCAATGCCGAAAAAGGCCTCCGCTTTGGCGATGCGCGGCAGATAGAAGGCTTTTTGCGCTTCCGTGCCATAGCGTGCAATCAGCGGCCCGCTCTGACGATCGGCGATCCAGTGCGCGCAGACCGGCGCGCCGACCCGCAATAGCTCTTCCACCACCACAAACCGCGAGAAGTGATCGAGGCCCGCCCCGCCATAAGCCTTGGGCAGGGTGAGGCCGACGAACCCCGCACCCGCCAGTGCGCGGGAGAAATCCGCATCGAACCCCATCCATGAGCGCGCCCGCACCTGAGGCTGCAACTTTGCCATGCGCGGTGCAAGGAAAGCCCGGATGCGCGCGCGCAGGGCTTCTGCGCTATCAGGCAGGTTCGCATAGGAGAGCGGCGCAAAAGCCGGGGTTGACATAAGCGGTGCACTCCTGCGCCTGAGACCGCTGCAGACGCTTGATTTCCTCGACAGAATAATGAAAAGCTATTTCATACAATGAATGGTATGTGACGAGGGTGCCAGCGTCAACCCGCTCCCTCTTGAGGAGGCCTTATGCCGAGCCAGACCCCTGCTTCCGCCGCTGATCTGATGCCCGGCGCGCTGGATGGTGTGCGCGTGCTTGATCTTTCCCGCGTGTTGGCGGGGCCGTGGTGCACGCAGCTTCTGGGGGATCTGGGCGCGGAGGTCATCAAGGTGGAAAGCCCGGCGGGGGATGACACCCGCGCTTGGGGCCCACCCTTCCTCGGCATTCCCGACCAGACCACCGGCAACAAGGCCGGGGAAAGTGCCTATTATCTGTGCGCCAACCGCAACAAGCGCTCCATCGCGATCGATTTCTCGAAAGCCGAAGGCGTCGCGCTCATTCAGGACCTCGCGAAGAAAGCCGATATCGTCGTCGAGAATTTCAAGGTCGGCGGGCTGGAGCGCTATGGGCTGGACTCCAAATCCCTGCTCAGGATCAATCCGCGCCTTGTCTATTGTTCCATCACCGGATTTGGCCAGCATGGCCCTTACGCAGATCGCGCGGGCTATGATTACGTTGCGCAAGGCATGGGCGGCTTCATGAGCATCAACGGCCAGCCCGATGGCGAGCCGGGCGCAGAGCCCATCAAGGCCGGGGTCGCCATCTGCGATCTTTTCACAGGGCTTTATGCGGCAACTTCGGTGCTCGCCGCGCTGCGCCACGCCGAGCGTACGGGGCAGGGGCAGCACATTGACCTCGCCCTGCTCGACACCCAGATCGCGATGCTCGCCAACCATTCGCTGAGCTATCTCGTCGGTGGTGTGGTCGGCACGCGCCTCGGCAACGCCCATGCGACAGTTGTGCCCTATCGCACGTTTGATGCTCAGGACGGCGCGTTGGTGATTGCCACCGGCAACCAGCGTCAGTTTGCGGCGCTCTGCGAGGTGCTCGGCTGCCCGGAAATCTTCACGGACGCACGCTATGCCACCAACGCCGTGCGCATCAAGAACCGCGCCTCGCTGGAGGCGTCACTGGGCGAGGCCGTGAAGACATTCAAGGTCGCCCCGCTGGTGGATGCCCTGTGCGAGGCGGGCGTTCCGGCCGGTCCCATCAATGCCATTGATCAGGTTTTCGCCGATCCGCAGATCGAAGCGCGCGGGGTGGTCGGGCGCCTCCAGCGCGAGAACGGTGTCGAGGTGCCGACCGTGAATTACCCGCCGCACCTCTCGGCAACGCCGGCGACCTACCGCCGCCCCGCCCCGCTGCTGGGCGAGCACACCGTTGAGGTGCTGCGTGAGGAACTGGGGTTGGACGCGGAAAAAATCGCCGCGCTCAAAGCGGCAGGCGTGATCGCGGGCAAAGACATCTGACAATCCGGGCGAAAAAGGATCGTCTTCGCCTCAGTAATCGACACCCAGAAAATAGAGGCCCTGCGCCGGGGCAACTGGCCCGCAGGCGGCACGATCGCGCGCATCAAGCGCCTCACGCAGACGCGCGATGGGCCATTGATGCCGCCCGATCTGCACGAGGCTCCCCACCATCGAGCGCACCTGATTGTGCAGAAACGAGCGCGAGGAGCATTCGACATGCACCTCATCACCGACGCGGAACACATCGAGGCGTTCGAGTGTCCTCACCGGGCTTTTTGACTGGCAAGCGGAGGCGCGGAAGGTGGTGAAATCGTGCTTGCCGAGAAGGGTCTGCGCCGCCTCGTGCATCGCCTCGACATCGAGCGGTTTGAGTACATGCCACACCCTCGCCCGATCCAGCGCGGAGGGCGGCCGGCGATTGAGAATGCGGTAGCGATAATGCCGCTTTTTTGCCGAGATGCGCGCGTTGAAGCTCTCCGGCATCCCCTGTGTCTCGAGGATCGCCACGGCTTCGTTGGCCAGCAACAGTTTGGCGTTCAGCGCATCACGCAGCACGCCGGGGTCCCACGCGCGGAAGAGATCGACATGCGCCACCTGCCCCAACGCATGCACCCCCGCATCCGTGCGCCCGGCGCAGATCAGCCGCATGTCGTTTTCTTTGAGCGCTGCAATAGCGCGCTCGACAGCATCCTGCACCGTCGCACCGCCTGTCTGGCTCTGCCAGCCGTGGTAGGGCGCACCGTCATATTCAATGACGAGCTTGAAGCGATGCGTCACGAAAAGGCCGTCCCCGGCGCAAGCTTGGCACCGCGCAGATAATCCGCCGCGCTCATGGCGCTCTTGCCAGCGGGTTGAACCTCCAGAAGTCGCACAGCTCCCTCGCGGCAGGCGATGGTCAGGTCCTCGCCGATCAGAGTTCCGGGGGTGCCTGAACCTTGCGCCACCTGCGCTTTGAGCACCTTGAGGCGCTGGCCATTCACCAGCGCAAAGGCGCCGGGGAAGGGGGCAAGCCCACGGATATGGTCGTGCACCGCCTTTGCGGGCTGCGCAAAATCAATGTGGCATTCTTCCTTGGTGATCTTGGCGGCATAGGTGACACCCTCAGCCGCCTGTTCGCGGAACTGGAGCGAACCGCGCTCCAGCGCACCGAGCGCCCGCACCATCAGGTCCGCGCCGACACGCATCATGCGGTCGTGCAGTACGCTCGCGGTCATGTCCTGAGTGATGGCGATCTTCTCGACCATCCCGACCGGGCCAGTGTCCAGCCCCGCCTCCATCTTCATCACCATCACGCCGGTTTCCGCATCGCCGGACATGATGGCGCGCTGGATCGGCGCCGCCCCGCGCCAGCGCGGCAGCAGCGAGCCATGCAAATTGAGGCAGCCCAGATGCGCGGCATCCAGCACCGCCTGCGGCAGCAGCAACCCGTAGGCCACCACAACGGCGACATCGGCATCAAAACCCGCGAACTCCGCCTGCGCCTCGGGCGTTTTGAGGGTTTTCGGCGAGAGCACCGGAATGCCAAAACCTTCGGCGGCGCGGTGCACCGGGCTTTGCACCAGCTCCAGCCCGCGACGTCCCCCCGGCGCGGGCGCACGGGTGTAGGCGGCGACAACCTCATGGCCCTGCCCGACAATCTCGCTCAAGGTCGGCACGGCGAAATCCGGCGTGCCCATGAAAATGACGCGCAGGCTCACGCTTCCTCGCTCCGCAGCTTGGCCTGCTTGGCGAACTTCTTCATCACACGGTCGCGCTTGAGCTTGGAAAGGTAGTCGATGAAGAGCACACCGTTGAGGTGGTCCACCTCGTGCTGGAGACAGGTGGCGAGGATGCCATCCGCTTCGATCTCGTGCTCCTTGAAATCGAGGTCGCGATATTTCACGCGGATGCGGTCCGGGCGCTCCACCGCCTCATAGTATTCGGGGATCGAGAGGCAACCCTCCTCCATCTCGCGCATCTCTTCCGAACGCCAGACGATCTCGGGGTTCAGCAAGGCGAGCGGCTCCTGCTTGTCCTCGCGCTTGGAAACATCCACCGTCACCGCACGCACCGGCGCTCCAACCTGAATGGCGGCAAGGCCGATGCCCGGCGCGTCATACATGGTCTCGAACATATCCTCGATCAATGTGCGAATCTCCTTGTCCGCGCCCGTGACAGGCTTGGAAATCAGCCGCAGCTGGGTGTCGGGCAGGATGACGAGAGGACGGACGGACATCGGTCGAAGCCTTGGGATAACAGTACACTGCGCTCACATAAGACTTGCGCGCGGCCCGGTCAATGTGTTCATATTTTGTTCCCTTTTGTTTGAGTCGGGCCATGCTGTCGGAAATTGTCCTCACCGTTGGAAGCTACAGCTTCACCCTCGCGCAGGTGCTTTTCACCGGAGCAGCCCTTTTTGCGGCGCTCCTCGTGATGCTGGTGGTGCAGGGGCTCAAGGCAGGGCAGGCGCGCGCTATCGAAGCCGCCGCCGCCGCCGAGCGCCAGCGCGAGCTGGACGAGAAGATCGAGGGCATGAACCGCCTGCAATCGGAACTCACCGGGCGCATGCAGGCGATGGGGGAGGTGCTGGGTACGCGTCAGGCCGATCTCGCGCGCCTCATGGCCGAGCGTCTCGACGCTGTGCGCAACGGCATGACCTCTTCACTGGCCGAAACCGCGCAGCGCAACGCCGAGAGCTTGGGCAAGCTCAACGAGCGCCTCGCTGTGATTGATGCTGCACAGGCGGACCTTAAGGGCCTGACCAGCGAGGTGCTCAGCCTCAAGGATGTGCTCGCCAACAAGCAGGCACGCGGCGCTTACGGTCAGGGCCGTATGGAGGCGATCATCCGCGATGCGCTGCCCGCCCATGCCTATCGTTTTCAGGCGACGCTCTCGAACCGCGCCCGACCGGACTGCGTGATTGATCTGCCGGGCGATGACCGCCCGCTGGTGATCGACGCCAAGTTCCCGCTCGAAGGGTTTGTGGCGCTGCGGGAAGCGCAGACGGACGAGGCCCGCATGGCCGCCGAGCGGCGCATCAAGGCTGATCTTGGCGTTCACATTAAAGATGTATCCGAGAAATACCTCCTGCCCGGCGAGACACAGGACATCGCCATGCTCTTCGTGCCCTCCGAGGCGATTTATGCCGACTTAAGCGAGAAATTCGATGATCTGGTGCAGAAATCCCATCGCGCGCGGGTGTTGATCGTCTCGCCCTCCATCCTGATGATGGCGGTGCAGGTGGCGCAATCCATCGTGCGCGATGCGGCGGTGCGTGAACAGGCCCGCATTATCCAGTCCGAACTCGGCAAAATGCTGGAAGATGTGCGGCGTCTGGCGGATCGCGCGGGCAAGCTCGATCAGCATTTCCGGCAGGTTCAGGAGGATGTCTCCGGCATCAAGACCTCCGCCGAGAAGATCACCCGGCGCGGCACCGCGATCGAAAAGCTGGAGTTCGAGCCGCAGAAGGCCGAAGCTGTGGCACCGCCGCCACCGGAAGCGCCGGTTGAGGTCATGCCGACGCTGCCCTTCAAGCGCGTGCTGTGAAAAATCCCTCGATCACCCGGCGATAAACGGCGGCGAGCGTATCGATATCCGAAATCGCGACGCGCTCGTCGATCTGGTGCATGCGCGTGCCAACCGTGCCGAACTCGATCACCGGGCAATAGGCCGAGATGAAGCGTGCATCCGAGGTGCCCCCGGTGGTCGAGAGCTTGGGCACCCGTCCTGTCTCCGCGCTCACGGCCTTTGCGACAAGATCCACAAACGCGCCCGGCTCGGTCAGAAAAGCCGGAGAATTCGAGGGCAGGAGTTTCAGGGTATAGGGTGCAGCGCCTTGAACATCAGCCAAACGCCTTTCAAGCTCTGCACCCAGCGTCTGCGCCGTCCAGCGGTCATTGAAACGGATGTTGAATTTCGCGCGCGCCTCGCCCGGAATGACGTTGCGCGACGGATTGCCGACATCGACCGAGGTGAACTCGAGATTGCTGGGCGAGAAATGATCCGTCCCCTGGTCCAGCGGCACCTTGAGCGCCCCCAGCAGCTTCATCATCGCGTCGATCGGGTTCACGGCGCGCTCGGGATAGCCGACGTGGCCCTGTGTGCCATGCACCGTCAGCTCGCCCGAAAGAGAGCCTCGCCGCCCGATCTTCATCATCTCGCCCATGACATCGGGGTTGGTGGGTTCCCCAAGCACACAGGCCGAGAAGACCTCCCCGCGCGCCTTGGCCCATTCCAGCAGCTTCACCGTGCCGTCATAGGCGTCGGCTTCCTCATCGCCGGTGATCAGGAAAGCGATCGAGCCGCCCTTCGGCGCACCATGGGTGTCAAGATGGTCGAGAACGGCCGCAATCGAGGCAGCCACACCCGCCTTCATGTCCTGTGCGCCGCGGCCCCAGATTTCGCCTTCGAACACCGCCCCGGAAAAGGGCGGATGTGTCCAGCGTGCCTCGTCCCCGGTCGGCACGACATCGGTATGTCCGGCGAAGACGAGACAGGGCTCGCCGCTGCCGAGCCGCGCGTAGAGATTTTCGACTGCGTAGCTCCCCGGCGTCTGGAACACGGGTCGATCGATTTCAAAGCCGTAGGGCTTGAGCCATCCCTCGATCAGCGAAAGCGCGCCGCCCTCCGCCGGCGTTACCGAGGCGCAACGTACCAGGGCCTGCGTATAGCGAGCCGCGCGCGACAGCTCGCTCATCTCAGGCTCCCTTGCCGTAGGGCGGTGCGGGAATATCGTTATGCGCCTTTCGCAGCGCGGCGGACCAGCGCTCGCGCAGGTCGTGGAAATAAGGCTCGCCCGCCTCGATGCGGTGCTCCACTTCAGGCTTGAGCGCATCGCGCTTGAGCACGATCAGATCGATCGGCAGACCGACGCCGAGGTTCGAGCGCATGGTCGAATCCATCGAGATCAGCCCCAGCTTGAGGGCATCGTAAAGATCGCTCCTGAAGTTCACAGCGCGGTCGAGGATCGGCTTGCCGTATTTGTGCTCGCCGATCTGCAGATAGGGTGTGTCAGCGGTCGCCTCAATGAAATTGCCGGCCTTGTAGAGCATGAACAGCCGCAGCGAGCGTCCGTTGATCTGTCCGCCCAGCAGCATTGAAACATCGAGCGAGGCGCCGATCTGCTCCAGCGCGGGGCCATCGGTCTCGTAAACATGGCGGATCACTTCGCCCACAAACTGCGCCGCCCGGAACATGGAGCGCTGATCGGTGAGCTTCTCCATGCGCCCGTTCTCTCGCTCCAATCCCTCGCGGAGCACGGAAACCACGGTCTGCGTGAAAGCAAGATTTCCGGCGGTGGCCAGTGCGAAGAAGGATTTGCCCTCCTCGCCGAAGAGATAGAGCTTGCGGAAAGTGGCGATGTTGTCGAGCCCGGCATTCGTGCGGGTATCGGCCATCATCACAAGGCCGGTTTCGGTGAGGATGCCAACGCAATAGGTCATAGGGTCTCGCTTGCTCGAAAGTGCGCGCATCTTAATCAGCTTGTGCGGCGCGGTAAAAGCCCCGCCGTGCCGGGCGAGATCGGCGAGGGGCTCAACTTTGGGAGGGACGGCCTACTGCTCGGCGAGCGCACGCCCCTGCGTCATGTGAACGCGAACGTCGAGGCTCTCGCCGTCTCCGCCTTGACGCGACCCCCGAATCGGAGCGGCTTCGAGCGAATCGCGCCCCACGGCGATGCGCAGGTAGCGCTCATCGGGGCAAAGGCCATGGGCCGGGTCAAACCCCGTCCAGCCGAGGTCGGGGACATAGGCCTCCGCCCAGGCGTGCCCGGCTTCCTGCTGATCCGTATCCGTCCGCAGGAAATAGCCCGAGGCATAACGCGCGGGAATGCCGCGCGTCCGAGCGGCGGCAATAAAGACCTGCGCGAAGTCCTGACAGACCCCGGCTTTGGCCGAAAAAGCATCGATCGCCCGCGTCGCGGCATGGGTGGCATCGGTGTCGAAGGTGAAGTCCGAGAAAATGGTGGCGTTCAACCTGTGCAGGAAGGCGAGTGGATCGCCGCCTTCCGCAGCCGAAAGCTCGCTGGCAAAGGCCTGTATCTCGCGATCATCCGCCGTCAGATCCGTGCCGGAAAGCCAGAAATGCGGCGCGAAGCGCTCCACGCCGTCGCGCACGAAGCCGGCTTCGTTGGTCACCTCCGCATCGCCCTCCACGAGGATGGTCAGGCTGTCCACCGCCCCCTCGATCGAGAAGGTGTGGGTGATGTTGCCATAGGCGTCCTCGTCGCGTTCGAGGCGGCAATCCGCATCAATCTCGACGCGCCAGCGCCGCACGAATTGCCCGGAAAAATTGCGCGGGGTGAGACGCAGGATCTGGATCGCCCCGCGTGCGGGCGTCTCATAGGTGTACCGCGTCTCGTGCTTCAGCTTCAGCCGCA
>JAIUNQ010000081.1 GCA_020161475.1 Pseudomonadota bacterium
AGTACCAGCCCGCGAAGATCGCGAAGACGGCACCCAGCGAGAGCACGTAGTGGAAGTGCGCCACGACGTAGTAGGTGTCATGCAGCACACGGTCCGCACCGGCGTTCGCCAGTACCACGCCGGTCACACCGCCGACGGTGAACAGGAAGATGAAGCCGATCGCCCAGACCATCGGCGCGCGGAAGGTGATCGAGCCACCCCACATCGTCGCGATCCAGGAGAAGATCTTCACGCCCGTCGGCACCGCGATCACCATGGTGGCCGCCACGAAGTACTGCTGCGCGCCCAGCGACAGGCCCACGGTGTACATGTGGTGCGCCCACACGATGAAGCCGACGAAACCGATGGCGACCATGGCATAGGCCATGCCGAGATAGCCGAACACCGGCTTCTTCGAGAAGGTCGAGACGATATGGCTGATGATGCCGAAGGCCGGCAGGATCAGGATATACACTTCCGGGTGACCGAAGAACCAGAACAGATGCTGGAACAGGATCGGATCGCCGCCGCCTTCCGGCGCAAAGAAGGTGGTGCCGAAGTTGCGGTCGGTGAGCAGCATGGTGATGCCGCCGGCGAGCACGGGCAGCGAGAGCACGAGCAGGAAGGCCGTGACCAGCACCGACCACGCGAACAGCGGCATCTTGTGCAGCGTCATGCCCGGCGCGCGCATATTGAAGATGGTGGTGATGAAGTTGATGGCACCGAGGATCGACGAAGCACCCGCGATATGCAGCGAGAGGATCGCGAAATCCATCGCCGGACCCGGATGGCCCGAGGTCGAGAGCGGCGGATACGCCGTCCAGCCGCCGCCGAAGCCGAGCGAGCCGGGCGCGCCTTCCACGAACATCGAGATCAGCAGCAGACCAAATGCGGCCGGCAGCAGCCAGAACGAGATGTTGTTCATGCGCGGGAACGCCATATCCGGCGCGCCGATCATGATCGGAACGAAATAGTTGGCGAAACCACCGATCAGGGCCGGCATGACCATGAAGAAGATCATGATAAGGCCGTGGCCGGTCACGAAGACGTTGAACATCTGCGTGTTGGTGAAGTACTGGAGCCCCGGCTCCTGCAGCTCAAGGCGCATGGCGACCGAGAGGGCACCACCGATCAGGCCCGCCATGATGGCGAAGATCAGGTAGAGGACGCCGATGTCCTTGTGGTTCGTCGAATAGACGTAGCGACGCCAGCCCGAAGGCAGCGCGTGGGAATGGTCATCAGCAGCGTGGGCGTGAGCCATCGTGATACTCCTTAGCGAGCGTTTTGCAGCGCTCAGCGCGCGGTTTCGTTGGCGGCGAGGCGCGCGGGCGCCTCATCCTTCGCGGCGAACTTCTTCTTGGCCTCGGCGAGCCAGGCCGCATACTTCTCCTGCGAGAGCACGCGGATCGCGATCGGCATGAAGGCGTGGTCCTTGCCGCACAGTTCCGAGCACTGGCCGTAATAGACACCCTCGCGGGTGGCCTTGAACCAGGCCTGGTTGAGGCGGCCCGGCATGGCGTCGATCTTCATGCCGAAGGACGGCACGGCGAAGGAATGGATCACGTCGGCACCGGTAACCTGAAGCACGACGACCTTGTTGATCGGCACCACGACTTCGTTGTCCACCGCGAGCAGGCGCGGATAATCTTCCTTCTTGCCTTTGCCCTTCTTGACGAGGTCGGCGACGTCCGACTCCGTGAGCATGCGGCTGTCGAACTCGATCCCGCCTTCGGACTGCGGATACTTGTAGGCCCAGTACCAGGCATGGCCCGAAACCTTGATGGTGATATCGGCCGGCGGGGGCACCACGTCCATTTTCAGCAGGCGCAGCGAGGGCACCGCGATCACGACGAGAATGAGAACCGGGATCAGCGTCCAGGCCACTTCAAGGCCGACGTGATGGGTGGTCTTGGAGGGAACCGGGTTGGCCTTGGCGTTGAACTTGATCACCACGATCACCAGCAGCGCGAGCACGAAGATGGTGATCGCGGTGATGGTGTAGAGCAGCCCCCAATGGAAGCTGGTGATGAAGTCACCCACCGGGGTGACGGTGTTCTGGAGAAACATCTGCCAGGGGTCTGGCTGGCCGTAGCCGGCGTGGGCCGGGGCGGCGCTCGAAAGCGCGGCGAGCAAGGCGCCGCCGAGTGCCAGCATCCCGCGCTGCACAAGATTGATCCGTGTCAAAGCCATGGCCGTCGCCACTCCCTAATGCAATGCCCGTCCGGTGAGGGCTTCCTTGGCCGCCTGAAGGCGCGGGAAGTCCGGGCGGACGCTTCTGTCGGTCCTCTGCGGCGCAGTCCCGAAAGGTGCCGCACCTACATGCGCTCAAACGCATATAGCCACTGCGAAACCTTCCACATCAGCAAGGGCGATGCAAGCGCGTCGCCTCGGTTTTGCCACATGGATGGGAGACTGCCCCATCACGGGCGGGATTAGGCCATAATTGTTGCCAAGGCAATTCGCCCTTTGAGCGAATTTTGCCCTTTCCCCGCCCGGGGGGAGACAAGGCATGTCTCTGAGGCCACACATGGTGGCGCGCCCGCCCTCGGCAACCCCCTCGCTTGCCCCTTCCTCGCCCCTTTCTTGAATGCAAGCGCCCCCTCTGCTACGCGGTTTTCCCAAAGCATGATGTTGAAGGGCGTGTCCGGGCCAGAAAGCTGGTCCGGCATGGCGCAGGCAGGCGTGCCTTGCGGGTTCTGGCCAGAGGTTTGGGCACTATGAATAAATCGGGGCTGTTTGTGATTCGCGCGTTGGCCGGCATTCTGTTCATGGCGGCAGCGGGCGCGGCGAGTGCTCAGGGAACGCTCAAGTCCAAGTATGGCGATTGGCAGCACCGCTGCGACAAGCCGGCCGCCAATGGCGCCGAGCAGTGCATCCTCATCCAGAATGTGCTGGATCAGTCCGAACTCAATCTTGCGGTTGTGGTCCTCAAGGTCGAGGATCAGCAGGCGACCAGCGAGGCACGCAAGAAAGACCCCAAGGCTGCGGCCGTGCGCCGTCCGGTCTTGCGCGTTATTGCGCCGCTCGGCATTCTTCTGCCGCGCGGGCTCGGTCTCAAGATTGACGACCGCGAAATCGGCTCCACCGGGTTTGTCCGCTGCCTTGAATCCGGCTGCGTTGCGGAAGTGGACATGGACAACGCGCTGCTCGACACCTTCCGCAAGGGAAAGACCGCGCTTTTTGCGATTTTCCTGACCCCGGAAGAGGGGCGCGGATTGCCGGTGACGCTGGCGGGTTTTGAGCAGGGCTTTGCCCAGCTTCAGTAAGACAAAAACAGGGGAGGCCACGATGGCCAGTGCGCTGATTGCCAAATCGACCGCCGTGATCTCGGCTCACCGTTCCGCGCTGCGGCTTGCCGCTCTGGCCGTGCCGCTCGCGCTGTCTCTGGCAGCCTGCGGCACCACCAAGCTGGGCGAGGGCGAGGTCAGCGAGGGCGAGCGTCGCTTTACGGAAAAACTCCTTTTCCCCACGCAAAAGCTCCCCGAGGCCAAGCCCTTCAACGAGCGCGAGATCGGCTGCCCAGCCGTGAGCCTGCTCGACGGTACGGCCACCTGGCGTGTGGGCGCTGATTCGGCACGCGGCGTCTCCTATCAGGCGTCGATCAATGATCTTGCGCGCGAATGCACGCAGGAAGGCACGACCATGCGCATCAAGGTGGGGGTGCGCGGGCGCGTCGTCATCGGCGATGGCGGGCGCGGCGGCACCATCAACGTGCCGGTGCGCGTGGCGGTCAAGGACGGCGACAAGACCCTGCATTCGCGTGTTTCCACCGCTTCAGTCTCCGTGGCGGATTCGGGCTCCAGCGCTTTCACCGTGCTGGACGAGGGCATCATCGTCACCATTACCGACAAGGATCCTGCCGATCAGTATTCCATCATCGTCGGCATTGATCCGCAGGGCGCGCGCTCCGGCGCGCCGCGCAAGCGTCGCCGCTGAGGACAGCGCCTCGTCGCTGGTGGAACTTGTCCGCAGCGCCGTTGACTCTGCCTGCGGTTTCGATAGGGAAGAAACATCAGGCCATCTCCCGCGCGGGAGAGAACGGTTCCGCTCATCCGGGCGGGGCCGTCGCCGAAGGCGCAACCGCCCCGGAAACGCTCAGGCAAAAGGACCGCGCGAGAAAAGCCGCTCTGGAAAGCGAGGGGAGCCCAGCTTGCCCTCCACCGACGGAGTAAGCGTGGTTGCGTCTTCTGGCGTTGCCCGTGAAATCTCTCAGGTTCCGTGACAGAGGGGGCAGCGCGTTCCGCAAGGAGCGTTGACGCCCTTTTTTCATGGAGGCGGCGCAAGCCGCGAGCGCATGGCCGAAACCCCCGCGACGCAAACGCTGAAATTTACCCCGCTGAGCGATTGGCACGCGGCCCATGGCGCGCGCATGGTCCCCTTCGCGGGCTATTCCATGCCGGTGCAATACCCCGCCGGTATCATCGCGGAGCACACCTTCACGCGGGAAAGCGCGGGGCTTTTTGATGTGTCCCACATGGGCCAGGCCCACGTGCATTCGTCCGATTGGGAGACGACAGCCCGCGCGCTTGAAGCGCTGGTGCCGGCGGATGTGCTTAACCTCAAGCCCGGCCAGATCCGCTATTCGCAGCTCACCAATGCCGACGGCGGCACGCTGGATGACCTGATGATCACGCGCTCGGCGGCACCCGGCTATGAGGGCTGGGCCTATCTCGTCGTCAATGCCGGCTGCAAAGACTACGATTACGAGCACATTGCGGCCCATCTCAACCCGGCTGTTTCACTGAAAGTGGAAGAGCATGTCGCGCTGGTCGCCCTTCAGGGGCCTGCCGCTGTGGCTGTTCTGGGGGATCTCATCCCGGCTGTGAAGGATCTCGCCTTCATGACCTCGGTGGGGGTGACCTTCGAGGGGCATCACCTGCATATCTCTCGCTCCGGCTACACCGGCGAGGACGGCTTCGAGATCTCCGTGCCGAACACTTTTGTCGTCGCCTTCTGGGAAAAACTGCTGAGCGACGCCCGCGTGAAACCCATTGGTCTGGGCGCGCGCGACAGCCTGCGTCTGGAGGCCGGCCTCAGTCTTTATGGCCATGAGCTGGATACCACCATTTCCCCCGTCGAGGCGGGCCTGAAATGGTCGATCCAGAAGCGCCGCCGCGAGGAGGGAGGCTTCCCCGGCGCGGCGCGCATCCTCAAAGAGCTGAAAGAAGGACCCTCGCGCATCATTTGCGGCATCAAGCCGGAGGGGCGCCAGCCCGCGCGCGAGAATACCGAGGTGATGAAGGATGGCCGCCTGATCGGTCGCCTCACCTCCGGCGGTTTCGGCCCCTCGGTCGGCGGGCCCGTTGCCCTCGGGCTGATCGAGGCGCAGTTCGCTACCCCCGGCACCGATCTCGTGCTTATCGTGCGCGGCAAGGAATTGCCCGCGAAAGTCGTGAGCCTGCCCTTCGTTCCGCATCGTTACATTCGCTGATGGCCCGCATCCTTCCGCAAAAGGGGGTGCTGGTTTTGCGGGCAAAAGGATGCGGAAAAAGAAAACACGGAGAAAAAAAACATGACCACCTATTTCACCAAGGACCATGAGTACCTCAAGCTCGACGGCGACATCGCCACCGTCGGCATCACCGATTACGCGCAGGGCCAGCTGGGCGATGTGGTGTTCGTGGAGCTGCCGGACGTCGGCAAGTCCTTCAAGCAGGGGGCGGAAGCCGCCGTCGTGGAAAGCGTGAAGGCCGCCTCGGACGTTTACGCCCCCGTCTCCGGTGAGATCATCGAGATCAACACCGCGCTGCCCGACAATCCGGCGCTGATCAACGAAGACCCGGAAGGCAAGGGCTGGTTCATGAAGATCCGCCTCGCGGACAAGAGCGAGCTGTCCGCCCTGCTCGATGATGCCGGCTACAAGGCGCTCACCGCCTGAGACTGACGGTCCGCTGCGCGGGCCTGCTCCCTGCTTTGCTGAACCGGAGCGCTGCCCGTGAGGGACGGCGCGGATGGAGAGAGATATGCGCTACCTGCCCCTGTCCTCGGATGACCGCGCCGCGATGCTGGCCAAGGTCGGTGTGAAGGATGTCGATGCCCTTTTTGCCGATATTCCTGCCGACAAGTTGCTCACGGCCCCGGTGGACCTGCCGCGCGCCAAGGGCGAGCTGGAGGTGGAGCGCATTCTGAGCCGCATGGCGGGGCGCAATGTTTCGGCGTCGTCGGTGCCGTTTTTCGTCGGGGCCGGGGCTTACAAGCACCATGTGCCCGCCACCGTCGATCACCTCATCCAGCGCTCGGAGTTTCTCACCTCTTACACGCCCTATCAGCCGGAAATCGCGCAGGGCACGCTGCAATACCTCTTCGAATTCCAGACACAGGTGGCCGCGCTCACCGGCATGGAGGTTGCCAATGCCTCCATGTATGACGGCTCCACCGGCGCGGGGGAAGCGGTGCTGATGGCGCATCGCATCACCAAGCGTCGCAAGGCGGTTCTTTCGGGCGGCCTGCATCCGCATTACGCCGAGGTGATCCGCACGCTCTCGCACATGGCTTCGGACGAGGTGGTGACCGCCGCCCCGGATGTCGGCGCGACCGAGGATCTTGCCGCGCTGATCGACAATGACACCTCCTGCATCGTAGTGCAGAACCCGGATGTCTTCGGCAATATCCGTGACCTGCGTCCGCTGGCTGCTGCGGCGCAGGCCAAGGGCGCGCTGCTGATCGCGGTGTTCACCGAAGCTGTCTCGCTGGGCCTGATTGAAAGCCCCGGTGCCATGGGCGCCGACATCGTGGTGGGCGAGGGCCAGAGCATCGGCAACAGCCTCAACTTCGGCGGTCCCTACGTTGGTCTTTTTGCTGCCAAGGCGAAGTATCTGCGCCAGATGCCGGGTCGCCTGTGTGGCGAAACGGTCGATGCGGAAGGAAAACGTGGATTTGTTTTGACGCTTTCCACCCGCGAGCAGCACATCCGCCGCGAAAAGGCGACCTCGAACATCTGCACCAATTCCGGCCTTTGCGCGCTGGCTTTCACCATCCACATGACGCTTCTGGGCGAAGCCGGCATCAAGAAGCTGGCGCGTCTGAACCATGCGAATGCCGTGAAGTTGGCCGATGCTCTGGTGCAAGTAAAGGATGTTGAAGTTCTCAACGCTTCTTTCTTCAACGAATTCACGCTCAAGTTGTCTCGTAATGCGCGTGACGTTGTCGAAGCTATGGCAGAGAAAGGCGTGCTGGGCGGTGTTCCTGTCTCTCGTCTTCTCCCTGATGCCGGGCTCGATGATCTATTGATCGTTGCTAATACTGAGATCAATACAGAAGAAGACCGTGCAGCTTTCGTTCAGGTATTGCATGATGTCCTTGGGGCCTGACAGTCAATAAGTGAACTGTCGGTCTGCGTGGGGGCACATCCCGCCCCCGCCCAACCCAAGGAGGGGTTCATATGGCCATGAAGAAACTCACCGCCGAAGCGATCGGCACGTTCTGGCTCACCTTTGCCGGCTGTGGCAGCGCCGTGCTGGCCGCTGCCTTCCCGAATGTGGGCATCGGCCTGCTCGGCGTATCCTTCGCCTTCGGTCTGTCCGTCGTCACCATGGCCTATGCCATCGGGCATATCTCGGGCTGCCATCTCAATCCGGCGGTCACGGTCGGCTTGGCGGTTGGTGGCCGCTTCCCGATGGGTAGCGTCATCCCCTACATCATCGCGCAGGTCATCGGCGCTATTGCGGGCGCGGGCGTGCTCTATCTGATCGCCTCGGGCAAGGCGGGCTTCAACCTCGGCGGCTTCGCCTCCAACGGCTTTGCGGCTCATTCGCCGGGCGGCTATTCGCTGGTGGCTGCGCTGGTCACCGAAGTCGTGATGACGGCTTTCTTCCTCTTCGTCATCATGGGCTCCACGCATGGCAAGGCACCGGCAGGCTTCGCGCCCATCGCCATCGGCCTGTGCCTCGTGCTCATCCACCTCGTGTCCATTCCTGTCACCAACACCTCGGTCAATCCGGCCCGCTCGACGGGCCCGGCGCTCTTCGTGGGCGGCTGGGCGCTCCAGCAGCTCTGGCTGTTCTGGGTGGCCCCGATTGTCGGCGGCGTGATCGGCGCTCTCGCCTATCGCGCGGTCAGCGAGGACTGATTTTCACTGCGGGTGTCGGCTTCCAGCCGGCACCCTTTCGACCCAAACGGAGAGAGCGATGCTCAACAACCAGGGACGTCCCACCGCCGCCGGCAATGCCGAGCCCGCAGCCCCCGAAACCTTCACTGGCAACAAGGCATTGCAGGTGGAAGAGGCGCTGCTGTTCGAAATCGGCCGTGTCGATGTGACGGGCGTGGACATCGAGGATGTTGAACTGGGCGCAAACCGCCTCGGCGGCCTAGCCCGCAAGGGCGATATTGGTCTTGTCGGCCTCTCCGAACCGGAGACGATGCGCCATTATGTGCGCCTCTCCCAGAAGAACTATGGCATCGACACCGGGCTCTTCCCGCTCGGCTCCTGCACGATGAAACATAACCCGCGCCTGAACGAGAAGATGGCGCGCCTGGCCGGCTTTGCCGATGTGCATCCCCTCCAGCCCCAGTCCAGTGTGCAGGGTGCGATCGCCCTGATGCAGGAGCTGGCGCGCTATCTCATGGTACTGACTGGCACGCGCGCCGTGACGCTCTCGCCGAAGGCGGGTGCGCATGGCGAACTCGCGGGCATGATGGCCATCAAGGCGGCGATCGAGGCCAAGGGCGAAGCAGCGACCCGCAAGACCGTGCTGGTGCCCGAGAGCGCCCATGGCACCAATCCCGCCACCGCTGCGCTGATCGGCTTCGAGGTGAAGACGGTGCCGGCGCAGAAGGACGGCACGGTGCATGTCGAGGACGTCAAAGCGCTCTTGGGGCCGGATGTTGCGGCCATCATGCTCACCAACCCCAATACCTGCGGCATCTTTGAGCCGCAGGTCGTCGAGATCGCCGCCGCGATCCATGACGCGGGCGGGTATTTCTACTGCGACGGTGCGAACTTCAACGCCATCGTCGGCAAGGCGCGTCCCGGTGATCTTGGCATTGATGCCATGCATATCAACCTGCACAAGACCTTCTCGACGCCCCATGGCGGTGGTGGTCCCGGTGCTGGCCCGGTGGTCCTGTCCGACCGCCTCGCGCCGTTTGCGCCGCTGCCCTTCATCCGCGAGGCGGACGGTAAGCTCGAACTGGTGGAAGCCAAGGGCGAGGGTGATCAGGCCTTCGGACGCGTCACCGCCTTCCATGGCCAGATGGGCATGTTCGTCCGCGCGCTGACCTATATGCTCAGCCATGGCTCGGATGGCATGAAGCAGGCCTCGGAAGATGCCGTGCTCTCGGCGAACTATATCCGCGCGGGCCTCTCGGATCTCATGTCCGTGCCCTTCCCCGATCACCCCTCGATGCACGAGGCGCTGTTCGATGACGCTTGGCTCAAGGATACGGGCGTGACCACGCTCGATTTCGCAAAAGCCATGATCGATGAGGGCTACCACCCGATGACCATGTATTTCCCGCTGGTGGTGCATGGCGCCATGCTGATCGAGCCGACGGAGAGCGAAAGCCGCGCCTCGCTTGATCTCTTCATCATGAGCCTGCGGGATCTCGCGATGCGCGCCAAGCGTGGGGAAACCGAGCGCTTCGCCAATGCGCCCTTCCACGCCCCGCGCCGTCGTCTGGATGAAACCCGCGCTGCGCGTAACCCGATCCTGAAGTGGACCCCGCGCGAGCCTGTCGCCAAGGCGGCGGAGTAAACGTTCGGCGGGTGTTGTAAAACTCAAAAACTGTCATCGAAGAAAGGCCGGGTTCGCCCCGGCCTTTTCCATTCGATCTCATCGCCAACCGCACGGCACGATCCGGCTTGCCGGCAATTATCGCCATCCCCCCGCCTTTTCCCCGTCGCGGGATCAACGCGGGGCAGCCGTTTGGCAGCAATAAAAAAAAAGCCGCCCCGAAGGGCGGCTTTGAATGCTTCTGTTGTCCCGTTCGCTCAGTTGAGCTGGGCCTTGACCTGCGCGAGGCCCGCCTCGAAAGCCGCTTCCGGCTTGGCGGAGGCGAGGATGGAACCCGCGGCCTTGGTCGCCAGTTCCACCGCGGCGGCGCGGACATCGGCGGTGGCCTGAGCTTCGGCCTGAGCGATCTTCTGCTCGGCCTGCGCCGTACGACGCTTCACGAACTCCTCAAGCTTCGCCTTCGCCTCCAGCTCGAGGCGCGCGGCCTCATCCTTGGCGGCAGCAACAATGGCCTCAGCGTCCTTTTCAGCGGCCTTGCGCTTGTCCTCATAGGACTTCAACAGCGCGGCAGCTTCATTACGAAGACGGTCGGCTTCAGCAAGCTGCGCGGCGATCTTGGCACCGCGCGCATCGAGCGCACCGAGGATCTTCTTGGGAACACCGGCAAAAGCCAGAATGCCGATGAAGATGAAGAAAGATACGGCAACCCAGAATTCAGCAC
>JAIUNQ010000082.1 GCA_020161475.1 Pseudomonadota bacterium
ACAGCACAACGCAGCGCATGATCTGCGGGCAGTCGATGGTCAAGAACGTGCCGGACAAGACCTATGCGCCGGGTCTCGACATTTCCAAGCTCTGATCCTGCACCAGATTGCGGTCCGCCCTTTGCTGCGGCGGGCCGATTTCCAACAAGCCTGAAAACCAAAAAATTAGGAGGAAGACTCATGGCACGTGTGGCTCTTGTTACAGGTGGTTCCCGCGGTATCGGCGCTGCGATCTCCAAAGCGCTGAAGGCGGCGGGCTACAAGGTGGCGGCGAACTATGCCGGCAACGACGAGGCGGCAGCCGCCTTCACCAAGGAAACCGGCATTCCCACCTACAAGTGGGACGTTTCTGATTTCGACGCCTGCGCCGCCGGCATCGCCAAGGTGGTGGCCGATCTCGGCCCGATCGAGGTGCTGGTGAACAACGCCGGCATCACCCGCGACGGCATGTTCCACAAGATGACCAAGGAACAGTGGTACGCGGTCATCAACACCAACCTCAACTCGCTCTTCAACATGACCCGCCCCGTGTGGGAAGGCATGCGCAACGCCAAGTTCGGTCGCGTGATCTGCATCTCCTCGGTCAACGGGCAGAAGGGCCAGATGGGGCAGGCCAACTATTCGGCTGCGAAAGCGGGCGACATCGGCTTCGTGAAGGCGCTGGCGCAGGAAGGCGCCAAGGCTGGCATTACCGTCAACACCATCTGCCCGGGCTATATCGCGACCGAAATGGTCAAGGCGATCGACCCCGCCGTGGTGGAAAAGGCCATTCTGCCGCATATCCCGGTGGGTCGCCTTGGCGAGCCGGAGGAAATCGCCCGCGCGGTGGTGTTCCTGGCGGCCGATGAAGCCGGATTCATTACCGGATCCACCCTCTCCGCTAACGGCGGCCAGTACATGATCTGAGTTTCGCCTGAGGCCGGGCTGCAAACCGCGCTTCCGCTCGCTCCGATGCTCACGTACCTCAGGTACGCTCCGCTTCGGGGCTTCCCGGAATCACGATTTTCGCCACGGCCTGAGACGAAACCGCGTCGCGCTTGCGGTGCCGATAAAGATTGAGAGGGCCGGGCAACCGGCCCTTTTCTTTTGGGCGCAGGGGGTTAAGCAGGGGTATGACGTTCTCGCCTGCGACGATTGCCGGTTTTCTTGCCATTGGCCTTTGGGCGCTGCTGGCATGGCTCACCACCATGACCGCGGGGCTGCCGCCCTTCCTCGTCACCGCCATCACCTTCGGTATCGGTGGGCTGGCGGGGTTGGCGGTGGTGGCAGCGCGCGGGCAGCTTGCGGCGCTGCGTCAGCCGCTTAGCGCATGGGCGCTCGGCGTCGTGGGGTTGTTTGGCTATCACGCGGCCTATTTCGCCGCCCTGAAACTCGCCCCTCCCGCCGAGGTGAGCCTCGTCAATTACCTCTGGCCGCTGTTGATCGTGCTCTTCTCCGGCTTTCTGCCCGGAGAGCGGCTGCTCATGCGGCATGTCACAGGGGCGCTGCTTGGCTTTGCCGGGGTGGCTGTGCTGGCCGTTTCCAAGGGCGGGTTTTCGGGCGGGCAATGGGCGGGCTATGCGCTGGGCTTGCTGGCGGCCTTCCTGTGGTCGGCCTATTCTGTGCTCTCGCGCCGCATGGCGGATGTGCCAACGGAGGCGGTGGCCGGGTTTTGCCTTGCGACGGCGCTGCTGGCGGGGGCGGTGCACCTTGCTGTCGAGCCGCGGGTGTTGCCCAGTGCCAGCGCTTGGGTGGCGCTGGTTGCGTTGGGTCTTGGCCCGGTGGGCGCAGCGTTCTTCCTCTGGGATGCCGGGATGAAGCGCGGCGATATCCGCCTGCTTGGCCTCGCTTCCTACGCGACCCCCGTGCTCTCGACGCTGGTGCTGATCCTTGCCGGGCAGGCCGAGCCTTCGCTTGCCCTGCTGCTCGCCTGCGCGCTGATCGTGGTGGGCGCGGTGGTCGCGCGGCGCGGCTGATCAGCGCCTCGGCTGGGGGCGCCAACCCGGCGGGGCCATCTCGAACCCAGCAAAGTCAAATCCGGGCGAGACCGTGCAGCCCACCAGCGTCCATGCGCCGAGCGAGGTGGCCGATTGCCAATGCCCCTTGGGCACCACGATCTGCGGGCGTTGCCCGGTGGCAAGCACGGGGCCAAGGTGATGGGCGCTGGCATCATGGCCGTTGGGGCTGATGGTGATGACCATCGGCGCGCCCGCATGCCAATGCCAGATTTCGGCGGCATCGACCCGGTGCCATTCGGAAACCTCGCCCGCCTGCAGCAGGTAATAGATCGCGGTGCCGCGAGAACGGCCGGTGGTATCGATCTCACGGTCGCGGAAGGTTTCCGCGTAATGCCCGCCCTCGGGATGCGGCTTCAGGTTCAGCGTGCGGATGATCTCGGCAGGGGTGAGGTTTTCCATTGCGTCAGCCCCGGAAGTTGTTCTTGCCTTCGCGCCGCGCGGCAAATTCCACCGCATCTTTCGCGCGCATGAAAACGTTGGTCTGGCGCTCTTCGCCAATGGTGGTGGGCACGGTGAACTTGCCCTCGGCGCGCAGGGCCTCGACCTTGGCAAGGCGCGCTTTGATGGCGGCATTCTCCGGTTCGATATGGGCGCAGAAGCGGGCGTTGGAGAGGGTGTATTCGTGCCCGCAATAGACGCGGGTCTCCTCGGGCAGGGCGGCCATACGCTGGAGCGCAGCGTAGAGTTTTTCGGGGGTGGAATCGAACACGCGTCCGCAGCCCATGGCGAAGAGCGTATCGCCCGCGAAGAGCACCTTCTCCTGCGCAAAGTGATAGCTCACATGGTCAGCGCAATGGCCGGGGGTGAACCAGACTTCGGCTTTGAGGGTGCCGATCTCCACGACATCACCTTCATCGACATAGCGATCCGCCTGCGGCACCTCGGCTTTTGCAAGCACAGGGGCCACAACAGTTGCGCCAAAAGCGGCCTTGAGCGCGGGCACGGCCTCGATGTGATCATGATGGCGATGGGTGATGAGGATGACATCCAGCCCCCAACCCCGGCGCGCAAGAGCGGCGCGGATCGCGGCTTCTTCGGGCGCGTCGATGGCGGCGACCTTGCCGGTGGCCGGGTCGCGGATCAGCACGCCGAAATTATCTTCGCGGCAGGGGAAAAACTCGATGTCCATCGCCATATCATGCTCACCGGGGAAGGGGTTTCCAAAGCGCTTTCACGCGCCCAAAAGGGCATGTAGGGTCTAGCCGATGCAAGTCGATGTCGTCGATCTCAAATCCTTCTACGCTTCGCCCCTCGGGCAGATGGCGCGGGCCATGGTGCTGCGCGGCATCCGCTCGCGCTGGGAGAGCCTCTCGGGCCTTGCCCTGATGGGGCTGGGCTATGCCGTGCCCTATCTCGACACCTTGCGCGAAGGCACGGAGCGCACACTGGCCTTCATGCCCGCGCGGCAGGGGGTGGTGTCATGGCCGCCGGGCCAGCTTTCGCTCACCAGCCTTGTGGAGCCCACCGATTTGCCGCTGCGCGATGCCGTGATGGACCGTGTGCTGGTGATCCATGCGCTGGAGACCTCCGATGATCCTTCTGCTTTGATGGAGGAGTTGTGGCGGGTGCTGGCGCCGGGCGGGCATCTCATGTTGATTGTGCCCAACCGGCGCGGCCCCTGGGCGCGGGTGGATACGACGCCCTTTGGCCACGGGCAGCCCTTCTCGCGCGGGCAGCTGACAGACCTTTTGCGCCAAGCCCTGTTTACGCCCACTTATTGGGCGGAGGCGTTGTTCGTACCCCCCGTGCCGCGCGGCTTCGTGCTGCGCTCGGCCCCCTTGTGGGAGCGGCTCGGCACGGCGCTCTCGCTGCCCTTTGCGGGGGTGCATATCATCGAGGCGACCAAGCAGATCTACCGCCCCGCCATGACCGGCAAGGCGCAGCGCGTGCGCGGCATGCTGCCCGTGCTGGTGCCGACGGGCGGCGCGATGGGGCGGGAGCCGGTTTCGAAGTAAGGCGCTGGGCTGGATCGGAGGCTGCCCTGCCTTGGCCACCGGACGAAGCTAGGAGCAAGGCGACGCCGAGCTTATGCGAGGGACCCCGCGCCTTCGGCGCTGCACTTATGATGACCTCGCCAGCCAGAAGACGCCCTGCTCGCCCATCAGGTTCCAGAACCACCACGGCATCTTCACGCCCATGGGGCGACCGGAGGCATCGAGCGCCTCGGCACGCACGATTTTGGCGTGGATTTCCTCGGCCAGCGCGACGAAATCGCGGATGGTGCAGAAATGGATATTGGGCGTGTTGTACCAGGTTTCCGGCAGGTTTTCTGTCACCGGCATGCGCCCTTGCAGGGTGATGGCGGCGCGAATGCGCCAATGCCCGAAATTGGGGAAGGCGACGATGGCATTGCGGCCAATGCGCAGCATCTGCTCCAGCACCACGCGCGGCTGGCGGGTGGCCTGAAGCGTCTGCGAGAGGATGACGAAATCGAAGCAATCGTCCGGGTAATCGACCAGATCCGTGTCGGCATCGCCCTGAATGACGGCCAACCCCTTGGCGACGCAAGCCGCAACGCCCTCGCGGGAGAGTTCGATGCCGCGTGCATCTGCCCCTTTTTCGCGCGCGAGATGCGCCAGAAGCGCACCGTCGCCACAGCCGACATCCAGCACGCGCGCGCCGGCGGTGACCATGGAGGCGATAAGCGCGTGGTCGGGGCGGAGGGGGGAGGCGGTCATGTCACACCTCGCGCAGAAGCAGCGGCATCGAGAAAACCGCGCGTGGTCGCAAAGAGGTTCGGCTCTTCCAACAGGAAGGCGTCGTGGCCCTTGTCGCTCTCGATCTCGACGAAGGACACCGGCGCACCGCAGGCATTGAGCGCTTTGACGATCGAGCGGCTGTCGGCGGTGGGGAAGAGCCAGTCCGAGGTGAAAGAGACCACGCAGAAGCGGGTTTTCGTGCCCCAGAAGGCTCTGGCGAGCGAGCCGCCGTGATCCGCCGCCAGATCGAAGTAATCCATGGCGCGGGTGAGGTAGAGGTAGGAGTTCGCGTCAAAGCGCTCCACGAAGGTGAAGCCCTGATGGCGCAGGTAGCTCTCGACCTGAAAATCCGCGTCGAAGGAGAAGGTCGGCGCATCCCGGTTTTGCAGGTTGCGCCCGAATTTGCGCTGGAGCGCGCCCTCCGAGAGATAGGTGATATGCGCCGCCATGCGCGCCACCGAAAGCCCCTTCACCGGCTTGGTGCCGGCCGCGTGATAGCGCCCGCGCTGCCACTCCGGATCGGCCATCACCGCTTGGCGTCCCACCTCGTGGAAGGCAATGTTCTGCGCGGAATGCTTGGCGGCGGTGGCGATCGGCATGGCCGAGAAAACGCGGCTGGGGAAAAGCGAGGCCCAGCTGAGCACCTGCATACCGCCCATGGAGCCACCGACGACCGCGAGCAGCGTTTCAATGCCCAGATGATCGATCAGACGGGCCTGCGCGCGCACCATGTCGGCCAGCGTGATGACGGGGAATTCCGTGCCCCAGATGGTGTCATCCGCCTTGCGGGAGGCCGGACCGGTGGAGCCCATGCAACCACCGATGACATTGGAGCAGATGACGAAGAAGCGGTTGGTGTCGACCGGCTTGCCTGGCCCGACCATGGAAATCCACCAGCCGGGCTTGCCGGTGACGGGGTTGTCGCTGGCGACATGCTGGTCGCCGGTCAGCGCGTGGCAGATCAGGACAGCATTGCTCTTTTCAGCATTGAGCGTGCCATAGGTCTGGTAAGCGATCTGCAACGGCGCGAGGGATGCGCCCGATTCCAGCGTGAGCGGGCTTTCCGCAGGCAGCCGCAGGACCAGAGAGTGCGGATTTTCGGCTTCGGTGGCGCGCGTCATGACGCTGGCGACCTCCCCATGGATGCACCGCCGCTGGCGGCGGTGCGTGCTGCTATTCCGAACGCATACTTTATATAAGTAAATTCGTTCGGCAAGAAGAACAATCGGACGCCACGAGGCCCCCACTCTTGCCCGCATGGGTTCTGAGGCATAAACCGTGAGAGAAGTGTTTCTTTTGCGTGGTTCCTGCCAGCGGTTTTCGCCTTGTCCCAGCCTTCTGCGTCCTTGCCCTCCCTTGCTGAACTTCGTGACGCCATCGACCGGATCGACGGCGAGATTCACGCCGCGCTGGTGGCACGCGGGGATGTCGTGGGGCAGGTGATTGCCGCGAAAGAAGCGGCGGGGGACACCGGCTCTGCCTTCCGGCCAGACCGCGAGGCGGCGCTGATGCGCTCCATCGTGCTGAAAAACCCGGGCCGCTGGCCGGTGGATGCGCCGGAGAACATCTGGCGTGTGATTGTTGCTACCTCCACCTACACGCAGGTGCCGTTCTCCGTTCATGCCGACATCTCGGGCGGTGATGCGCCGATGCGCGAGAGCATGCGCTTCCATTTCGGCTTCACGGTGCCGTTTGTGCCCACGGTGAGCGCGGAGGCGGTGATTGCGGCGGTGGCGGCCTCGAACGGAGATCTCGGCATGTTCCGCGCGGACCTTCCGGGGGAGAGCGCGTGGTGGCGCGGCCTGGAAGCGCCCGAGGCGCCAAAGGTGATCGCGCGGCTGCCCTTTGCCGAGCGTGTCGATCACCCTGTCGGTCTGCCGGTGTTCGTGATCTCCAAGCCGCTTTCGGGCGGGCTTGCGCGCGAAACCATTCTCGCCTCCGTGCGGGCCGAACGCTGGAGCCGGGAAGCGGCGGAAGCGCTCTCGCCACTGGGCGCGGCCCTTGTTTGCGCCACGGGGGATGCCAATGGCGCCAATCTTCTTATTGCGCATCCGGCCCAAGTTGACGCTGCCACATTGACGGCAGCGCTCGTGCGCGCGAAATGCGCTCCCATGCGCTATGCCGAAGTGGGCTGCCATGCGGCCCGCTTCGCGTTCTGATCCTTATCCCCCGCGTTCCCCTTCGAGGAGTTGCCACCGTGAGCGTTCCTGTCCCCCGTCCCGGCCTGATGGAGATCGAGGCCTATGTGCCCGGCAAGAGCAAGGCGCCGCAGGGGGTGAAACTGCACAAGCTCTCCTCGAACGAGACGCCGCTCGGGCCTTCGCTGAAAGCGATCGAGGCTTACCGGGCCGTCACTGATCTTGAGCGCTATCCCGATGGTTCCGCAACAGCGCTGCGCGAGGCGATTGCAACGCGCTACGGGCTGGATGTGAACCGCATCATCTGCGGGGCGGGGTCGGATGAGTTGCTCTCGCTGCTGGCCTATGGTTACCTTGGGCCGGGCGATGAGGGGATTTTCACCGAGCATGGGTTTCTGGTCTATCGCATCGCCATTCTCGCGGCGGGGGCGAAGCCGGTTGTCGTGCCGGAGAAGGCGCTGCATGCGGATGTCGATGCCATTCTCGCGGCGGTGACGCCCGCGACCAAAATGGTGTTCCTTGCCAACCCGAACAATCCGACCGGTACCTACTTGCCGTTCGAGGAGATCAAGCGTCTGCACGTCGGGCTGCCGGGGCATGTGGTGCTGGTGCTGGATGCCGCCTATTGCGAATACGTGCGCCGCAACGACTATTCGGCGGGTGTGGAGCTGGCTTCCACCGCTGACAACGTGGTGATGACGCGCACCTTCTCGAAGATCCACGGCCTCGCGTCTTTGCGCATCGGCTGGCTCTACGCGCCGGCGGCGATTGTGGATGTGCTCAACCGTATCCGCGGCCCGTTCAACATGAACTCGGCTGCCATTGCCGCCGGTGTCGCGGCGATGGAAGACCGTGGCCACGAGGACAAGGCGGTGGCGCATAACCTCGTCTGGCTGGAGCGCATGACGAAGGCGATTGAGGCGCTGGGCCTTAAGGTGACGCCTTCGGTTGCCAATTTCCTGCTGATCCATTTCCCCGCCGAGGCGGGCAAGGGCGCAGCCGAGGCGGATGCTTTTCTCACATCGCGCGGTGTGATCCTGCGCCGTGTCACCTCGTATGGTCTGCCCGATTGCCTGCGCCTCACCATTGGTTCGGAGGAGGCCAATGCGGCGGTGATCGAAGGGCTGGCGGCGTTCCAGCGTTCGGTCGGTGCGGTGCGCGCTGAAAACGCGGCGCATTTGCGGGCTTCGGCGAGCGGGTCGGAAACGCTTTTCGATGCCGCGATTGGCCGCGTGCTCGATCTTCTCGGAAAGGCCCTGCCGTGACGCGCGGTGAGCCCATGGCCAAGCCGTTTTCGCGGCTTGCGATCGTCGGTTTGGGGCTGATCGGCTCCTCGCTGGCGCGTGCCGCGAAGAAGGCGGGTGCGGCGGACAAGGTGGTGGCGATTGATGCCAGCGCCGATGTGCGGGCGCGTGTTGAGGCGCTTGGCATCGCCGATGAGGTGACCGGAGATGTCGCCTCCGGCGTGCTCAATGCCGATTTCATCATCCTTTGCGTGCCGGTGATGGCCAATGCCGCCATCGCCGCCGCCATGGCGCCCAACCTTGCGCGTGGGGCGATTGTTTCGGATGTCGGCTCTGTCAAGGGCTGCGTGGTCAAAGATGTCGGCCCGCATCTGCGCCCCGACATCCATTTCGTCCCCGCGCATCCGGTGGCGGGCACGGAGCATTCCGGCCCCGATGCCGGGTTTGCCGAGTTGTTCGTCAACCGCTGGGCCATTCTCACCCCGCCGGAAGGCACGGATGAGGCGGCAACCCAACGCGTGCGCAGCTTCTGGGAGGCGATTGGCGCGAACGTCGAGGTCATGACGCCGGAGCATCATGATCTGGTGCTCGCCATCACCTCGCATGTGCCGCATCTGATCGCCTACAACATTGTCGGCACAGCGGCGGATATGGAAGAGGTGACGCAGGGCGAGGTGATCAAGTTCTCCGCCGGTGGCTTCCGCGATTTCACGCGCATCGCGGCATCCGATCCCACGATGTGGCGCGACGTGTTCCTGACCAACAAGGAGGCGGTGCTCGAGATGCTGGGCCGCTTCAACGAGGATCTCGCTGCGCTTCAGCGTGCTATCCGCTGGGGGGATGGCGAGGCACTGTTCAACCTCTTCACCCGCACCCGTGCGATCCGTCGTTCGATCATCGACATGGGTCAGGAAACGGCGGCACCAAACTTTGGCCGCACGCCGGAGCCGTTGAAATAGGCTGCCGATTTTTTTGCGGGCTTGTCTCTTTTGAGTGGACGGCCTTGCTCCGCAAAACCGGTTCCCACTTTTGCTGCAAGGCCTATCAATACAGCGGGTCCAGCCGGGTCAGCGGGAAGGGGCCGTAGCGCAGCACGCCATCGTTCATCGTCAGTGAGACAGGCAGCCCCTGTCCGCCGCCGAGCTTGTCGAAGAGGCCGCCCAGATCGAGGCCACCGCGCTTGGACAGACGCCCCGTGAGCGCCTCGATGCCCTTGGCGCGGCCGGAGAGGTTGCCCGCGAGGCGATGGGCCTCATCCAGCCCCAGCACGCCGGAAAGATCGATATTGGCCTGCCCCTTGTTGGCCTTGAACACGACTACGCGCGCCTGACGCCCGCTCTGACGCCATTCTTCCAGCACATCGAGGAAGCGGCGGCGCGGATCGGGCAGCAGGCCCGGTGCCGTGGCCTGAAGCTCAAGGCGGATCGGATCGGGCGAACCGGTCAGCATGTCGAGCGGAGCGAAGGTGAAATCGTTGATGCGGCCGACGAAATCGGTGCCGGGCACCTCGCCGGGCGAGCGGCGCATGTGCAGGTCAAACCCCTTGGCCAGCGCCTTGATATCGGCCTTGTCGCCCTTGCCGAAAGCCCAGGTCGCCTCGCTCACTTCGACATCGGCTTCGCTGATGCCCTCCAGCCCTGCGCGGAAGCTCATGCGGGCTTCCTTCCAGCCCATCTCCATCTCCGCGATGGAGCCTTTGCGGGTCACAAACGGCGGGGCGAGAACGGCGATGAAATGACCGGGCGAGAGGATGCGGGCGTTGAGCGAGAGCGCGCCGAGCGAACCCTCATGCGCCAGTTCGCCACCCTTGCGAATCAGCAACTGCGGACGCTTGCAGGCAATTTCGATGCGGAAGGGGAAGCCGCCGACCGTACGATTGGGGCATACCCATTCCCGGCCGCGCTCGCCCTCGCGCGCGATGAAATGATCGGCGATCTTGCCTGCCTTGTCGGCGGCATAGAACCAGATCCCGCTCCAGATGGCGCAGGCGATGCCCAGCAACGCGAAGGGAATATAGAGCCCCCGGCGGTTCGGCTTTGCGGGCGGAGCATCACCGGGTTGCGGCGCAACGGGTTGCGTGCCGGCGTTCAAATCGCTCATGGTGTGTGATCCTCAATTTGTCGCCTGCGTGATGTCCGATAGCTTGTGCCCTGCCGATCCGTCAATTGCTCCGCTCCGGGATGGAGAGTTCTGGGT
>JAIUNQ010000083.1 GCA_020161475.1 Pseudomonadota bacterium
ACATCAAAAACCTCATTTTCCTTCGGTGGAGCCGAAAGCGGGGAGCGCGTCAAGCTGGCGCAGCGCCTCCCCTACGAGCATGGCACCGGCCACCGCGATGTTGAGCGAGCGCAGGCCGGGAGCCAGCGGCAGGGCGATACGGGCGTCTGCCGCCTCATGGACATGGGGTGGCGCGCCCGCACTTTCGCGCCCCAGCATGATGATGTCGCCGGGCTGGAAAGCGAAGGCATAGGCGTTTTGCGCGCCATGGGTCGTGGCGAGAATCAGTCGATACCTGTGGTTGCGCCGCCAGCGCTCGAAATGGGCGAAATCGAGGTGCCGCTCAATATGGACATGGGCGAGATAATCGAGCCCCGCACGGCGCAGGTTTCGGTCCGAAGCATCGAAACCCGCAGGCTCGATAAAATCCACCGGAATCCCCATGCATGCGGCCAATCGGAACAGGGTTCCGGCGTTTTGCGGGATGTCCGGCTCCAGCAGCGCGAGGCGCAATTTTGCCGCAACGGGATAAGAATTTTCGACCTCTACCATTTTCCCGCCACTATCCTCCTTCGGGGGGATGGACAAGCGCCATTGTCAATGCCATTGAGCCAACCCAAATTCAGGATGGTTCCAATCTGGGCCATGCTGGGGCCGCTTGGCGCTTGTTGCCAGGGGCTCTGCCGCCGCTTTCCCTGCCTCACCAAGGGGCTAGCGGAATCGATCTGATCTGAGGCCCTGGCCGCTCAACCGATGTGCGACCGGGCCGGGTTGAGGAAGGACAAAGACGTGGCCGATCATTCGTCGAGCGAAACCAACCGCCGTGATTTCCTGTTCCTGGCGACCGGGGCGGCGGGTGCCGTGGCCGGTGCCAGCGCCGTGTGGCCGCTGATCAACCAGATGTGGCCGGATGCCTCCACCATCGCCGCTGGCGCGCCGGTGGAAGTGGACCTCGCGCCCATCGGTGAAGGCAAAGCCATCACCCTGAAATGGCGCGGCAAGCCGATTTTCGTGCGCCATCGCACCAAGGCCGAGATCGAATCTGCGAAGGCGGATGACTCCAAGATCACCATTGATCCTGAGCCCGATTCCAAGCGCGTCAAATCCTTCAACGGCAAGCTTCAGGAGCCGTGGATCATCGTTTATGGCAACTGCACCCATCTGGGCTGCGTGCCGACCGGCTTCTCCGGCGATTACAACGGCTGGTACTGCCCCTGCCACGGCTCGCACTACGACAATGCCGGCCGTATCCGCAAAGGCCCGGCGCCCAAGAATCTCTTCATCCCCGACTACGCCTTCCTCTCGGCCTCCAAGGTCAAGATCGGCTGATCGAGCATAGCGAGAAAAGAGCATGTCCGAACATCACTCCACCTATGTGCCCTCCACGGGCATCGAGCGCTGGCTCGACGCGCGCCTGCCGATCGTCCGCCTGATGCATGACTCGGCGGTTTCCTATCCGGTGCCGCGCAACCTCAATTACTTCTGGACCTTCGGCGGCATCCTGATGTTCGTCCTGATCGCCCAGATCGTGACCGGCATCGTGCTGGTGATGCACTACACCCCGCACACCTCGATGGCTTTCGACTCCATCGAAGGCATCATGCGTGATGTGAACTGGGGCTGGCTGATGCGCTACATGCACGCCAACGGTGCCTCGATGTTCTTCGTGGCGGTGTATATCCACATCGCCCGCGGCCTCTATTACGGCTCCTACAAGGCGCCGCGCGAAGTGCTGTGGATCCTCGGCGTCATCATCTTCCTCGTCATGATGGCCACCGCCTTCATGGGCTACGTGCTCCCCTGGGGCCAGATGTCCTTCTGGGGCGCCACCGTCATCACCAACCTGTTCTCGGCCTTCCCGGTGATCGGCGAGCCGATCGTGACTTGGCTGTGGGGCGGCTATTCGGTGGACAACCCGACGCTGAACCGCTTCTTCTCGCTGCATTACCTGCTTCCCTTCGTGCTGCTCGGCATCGTCGTGCTGCACGTCTGGGCGCTGCACCATGTCGGCCAGAACAACCCGACCGGCGTCGAGGTGAAGGACTACGCGAAGGACACCGTGCCCTTCACGCCCTTCGCCACCGTGAAGGACCTCTACGCGATGGTCTGCTTCATGATCTTCTTCGCCTGGTTCGTGTTCTATCAGCCGAACTTCCTCGGCCACGCCGACAACTACATCCCGGCTGATCCGCTGAAGACCCCGGCCCATATCGTTCCGGAATGGTACTTCCTGCCGTTCTACGGCATCCTGCGCGCCATTCCCGACAAGCTCGGCGGCGTGCTCGCGATGTTCGCCTCGATCGGCGTGCTGGCCTTCCTGCCGTGGCTCGACACCTCGAAGGTGAAGTCGGGTGCCTATCGTCCGATCTTCAAGATCTGCTTCTGGGTGCTGATCATCGTCACCATCCTTCTCGGCTACACGGGCTCGCAGCCCACCGACAAGCCGGTGCTGACGCTGGGTGATCGTACGGTGCTCGACATGGTCGGCTTTGCGCAGATCCTGACGGTCATCTACTTTGCCTATTTCCTCGTGGCGCTGCCGCTGCTCGGCCTGTTCGAAAAGACCAAGCCGGTTCCGGCCTCCATCGCCGACTCCGTGCTCGGCGCGAAGTAAGCGAACGCGAAGAAGGATTTGACACCATGAAAATGATTTCGCGTTCCCTCATTGCCGCGCTTGCCCTGGCCGGCGCGGCCATGTCCCCGGCGCTTGCCGCCAGCGGGCATACCGATAACCCGCCGGCCCAGAAGTGGAGCTTCTCCGGCCCCTTCGGCACCTTTGATCGCGCGCAGCTGCAGCGCGGTTTCAAGGTGTACAAGGAAGTCTGCGCCGCCTGCCATTCCATGAAGCTGCTCAGCTTCCGCAACCTCTCCGAGCCCGGTGGTCCGGGCTTCACTGAGGGGCAGGTCAAGACGCTGGCTGCCGAATACAAGGTGAAGGATGGCCCGAACGAGTCCGGTGACATGTTCGAGCGTCCCGGCCGTCCGGCTGATCGCTTCCCGGCTCCCTTCGCCAATGACGAAGCCGCCAAGGCCGCCAACAACGGTGCCGTTCCGCCGGATTTCTCGGTCATCGCCAAGGCCCGCACCTATTCGCGCGGCTTCCCGATGTGGCTGTTCGACATCTTCACCCAGTATCAGGAGCAGGGTCCGGACTACATCACCGCCATCCTGATCGGTTACGAGGAAGCCCCCAAGGGCGTGACTGTCGAGCCGGGTCTGAACTACAACAAGTACTTCCCGGGCAACAAGATCGCCATGGCGAACCCGCTGATCGCCCTGTTTGATGACAACGGCAAGGCGCAGGATCCGGGCTTTTACACCGATGGCACCCCGGTGACCCGCGAGCAGGTTGCCCGCGACGTTTCCGCCTTCCTGATGTGGGCCGCCGAGCCGCACATGGAAGCGCGCAAGCAGACCGGTGCCAAGGTCATGATCTGGCTGACCATTCTTGCGATGCTGCTGTACTTCTCCAAGAAGAAGATCTGGGCCCGTCTTGAGGGCGGCCACTGATCTCTTCGAGATCCGGATGTGAAAAGGGGCGGCAACGCCCCTTTTTTTATGCCCCCGTTTGACCTCTCCCCTTGGCGTTGGCGTTTCGCCTTGGCACCGTGGAGGCGAAGGAGAGACCCATGAAGCTGCTGCGCGATGCCATTCGCACCATTCCCGATTACCCCAAGCCGGGCATCATGTTCCGGGACATCTCGACCCTGCTGGGCGAGCCTCGCGCGTTCCGCCGGGCGGTAGATGAGCTGGTGCAGCCTTTTGCAGGGCAGCGCATTTCAAAGGTCGCGGGGATCGAGGCGCGCGGTTTCATCCTGGGCGGGGCGGTGGCGCATCAGCTCTCCGCCGGCTTTGTCCCAATCCGCAAGAAGGGCAAGCTGCCGCACCGATGTGTGCGCATGGCCTATGACCTCGAATATGGCACCGACGAGATGGAGATCCATGTCGATGCGTTGCGGCCCGGCGACGAGGTCATCCTTGTCGATGATCTGATTGCCACGGGCGGCACGGCGGAAGCGGCGGTGAAGCTGCTGCGCAAGCTGGACGCCAAGGTGGTGGCCGCCTGCTTCGTGATCGACCTGCCTGACCTTGGCGGTGCGAAGCGGATCGAGGCGCTGGGGGTGCCAGTGCGAAGCCTGGTTGATTTCGCGGGTCACTGACGGAGCAAAATCTCCGGGAGGCGGTCGATAATCCCCGCCAGCTCGACATCCAGATGGCCGAGGAGCGCGGTCCAGTCGTCGTAATGGTGCAGCTCTTTCGCGCCATCCGAGATGCCGCGCAGGCCAATCATCGGCACACCGAAGCTCGTGCAGGCGCGGTAGACCGCAAAGCTCTCCATATCGACCATATCGGCATCAATCGCGGCATAGGCGCTGCCGGAGACAATGTTCGCCCCGGAGGAGAGGCGGGCGCTCGGCACGCCTTTCAGCAGCACAGGCAGGGGGATTTCCGGCGGGTGATCCATGAAGGGTGTCACCCCCTTGGTGATCCCGAGGGGCGAGGCGTCCATATCGCGATAGGAAACGCTTGAGGCCTGATAGACCGCGCCCTGCTCGAGTGTGGCCGAACCCGCCGATCCCAGCGAGAGGACGAGGTCGGGCAGCGCGGCAAGGTCCAGACAGGCCTCCAGCGCCCTCGCCGTGCCGATGGCCGCCTCCACCGGGCCGACGCCTGTGATGACCGGCTTGAGGCGCGCCTGAAGCGCGGGGCCATATTCCGCCTCCGTCGCCATCACCACGAGGATACGGCGACCGGCTGTTTCCAGCATCGCGGGGGGCTGGCGCCTCATGCTCCGCGTCCTTCCAGCAGGGCTGAGCTGGTGAAGGCGACCACGACCTCGCCCGCCGCGTTCAGCGCGTAGTTGCGGTTGGTGATGATGCCCCAGCCGGGGCGGCTGGAGGAGGCGCGCGCCTCCAGCGTGCGCGAGAAATAGCGCAGGGGTTCATCAATTTTTGCCGGGGTGGGCCAGATCACCTGCTTGAGCCCCAGCCCCGGCCCGCGGTTGGGCAGCGTGATGCCCTGCGCTTCCAGCGCATTCCAGCAGTCCACATTCATGCGCAGCCATTGGGCGGCCAGATGCCATGGCGAAACGGTTTCTGCCTCGCCGGGGCGCAGCGGATCATAAAGTGCGCGCTGCTCAAGGGCGGCGTCGCGCGAGAAGCGATGCTCGCCCGCAAAGGTGACGGTGCCCGGAACGATGCCCTCGAAGGGCACAGGGTGCACCGGGCGATCCCCTACGGGATAAGGACCGCCGACGGGATCGTTGCCGGTGGGGCGGGTGCGGGCATAGCGCGCCTCCAGCCCCATGACAGTCTCGTCGTTCTGATTGATCAAGGCGTGGCGCAGCAGAATCTCATCGGCATCACCGGCCAGCACTTCGGCCCAGCCCCGCAGCGTATCGCCGGGGCGGACGGGCGTTGACCAGCGCAGGTTTTCCACCTGCACCAGATAGTGGTAGCCCGCTCCGTCCAACAGGGCCGCACGCGCCATGGCGTGGTGAAGGGCCACGGTCTGCCAGCCGGAGCTGATCAGCCCCCCCATCATGCCCGCTTGCGCCGAGGCCGCATCAAGGTGCATCGGCTGGGGGTCCAGCGCGCGGGCGAAACGGATGATCGCCTCTGCCGTGACCTCATGGGCACCATAGGTAAAGGTTGCGCCTGGCAGCCAGGGAGCGGGGCAGGGCATGGGTTCCTCCGGGTGCCGACCCGGACAGCTGGGATCAGGCGAAAGCGAGGCGGATCATATCCGTGCCGGTCAAGCCCGCAACCATCAAGGCGACACAGAGTACCGCGCGCGCCAGATTTTCCTTGAGCGCGACCGGGGCCAGCTCCAGCCACGTGAGCGCAAAAACGAACGGCAGGAGCAGCGAATATTCGACCCTGCGCAAAGCAAGGGTCACGGCACGGGCAGGCTTTGACATGCTTCCCTCCACCTTTGGTTGCAAAGTGGAGGGTAAGCCCGACAAGGTTAACGAAAACCTTTCAATGTCGCCTCAGTTGGCGAAGCGGAAGTGCAGCACGTCGCCGTCGGCCACCACGTATTCCTTGCCTTCAAGACGGAACTTGCCCGCTTCGCGCGCGCCCGCTTCGCCCTTGAAGGCGACATAATCGGCAAAGCCGACGGTTTCAGCGCGGATGAAGCCCTTCTCGAAGTCGGTGTGGATGACACCGGCGGCGGCGGGCGCCTTGGTGCCGACCTCGATGGTCCAGGCACGGGCTTCCTTGGGGCCGACCGTGAAATAGGTTATGAGGCCCAGCAGGGCATAACCTTCGCGAATGACACGGTTGAGGCCGGGCTCTTCCAGCCCGATGGCCTCCAGGTATTCTTTCTGCTCCTCGGCGGCGAGCACGGCGATTTCGGACTCGATCTTGGCGGAAACGACCACCGCGCGGGCGCCTTCCTCCTTGGCGCGCTCGAACACGCGGGCCGAGAAGGCATTGCCCTTGTCCGCTGAGGCTTCCTCGACGTTGCAGACGTAAAGCACCGGCTTGGAGGTGAGCAGGCCCAGCATCTCGAAGGCGCGCTTCTGCTCCGCGCTCACGTCAACAAGGCGCGCGGGCTTGCCGTCGCGCAGCAGGGTGAGGGCGCGCGACATGAGATCGAAGCTTTCTTTCGCTTCCTTGTCGCCGCCCTTGGCCTTCTTCTCGATCGGGATGATGCGCTTTTCGAGAGAGTCGAGGTCAGCGAGCATCAGCTCGGTCTCGATCGTCTCGATGTCGGCGACCGGGTCGATCTTGCCCTCGACATGGGTGATGTCGGCGTCTTCATAGCAGCGCACGACATGGGCGATGGCGTCGCACTCGCGGATGTTGGCGAGGAACTGGTTGCCAAGGCCTTCGCCCTTGGAGGCGCCGCGGACGAGGCCCGCGATATCCACGAAGGTCAAGCGGGTGGGGATGATCTCCTTGGAGCCCGCGATGGCGGAGAGCTGATCAAGGCGGGAGTCCGGCACGGCGACATCGCCCACGTTCGGCTCGATGGTGCAGAAGGGGTAATTGGCCGCCTGCGCCGCCGCCGTTTGGGTCAGCGCGTTGAAGAGGGTCGATTTGCCGACGTTCGGCAGGCCGACGATGCCGCACTTGAAGCCCATGGTGATGATCCGTCCGTGTTTGAAATTCTGGCGGCTTTTTCAGCCGCAGGGGTGGGGTTGTCTAGTCTTTTTTGGCTGCTGCGCCCTGCGTCACCGGCTTTACATCGCCGTGGCCGCGCGCAACCATCTTTTCCTGCACGCGCGTCTGGAATAGGGCGGGGTTCTTGATGAGTTCGGGCGCAAAATCCGCCATCGCATCACAAAGGTCCTCGACCCAAGGCTGTTCTGCCTTGCCGAAGTCGTTGAGCACGTAAGAATGCACCAGCGCCTTGTCGCCGGGGTGGCCGATGCCGAGGCGCACACGCGGATAGTTGTTGCCACAATGGGTGGTGATGGAGCGCAAGCCGTTGTGCCCGGCATTGCCGCCGCCCACCTTCAGACGCAGCTTGCCGGGGGGCAGGTCCAGCTCGTCGTGGAAGACGTGCACGCGGTCCAGCGGTATTTTGTAGAACTGCATGGCCGCGCCGACGCTGCGCCCGCTCTCGTTCATGAAGGTTTGCGGCTTGAGCAGCACGAGCTTTTCGCCGCCGATGCTGGCTTCTGCCGCTTCGCCCTGAAATTTTGCGCGCCAAGGCCCCGCGTTGAGGCGGCGATGCAGCGCATCCATGGCCATGAAGCCGATGTTGTGACGATTACCCGAGTATTTTGAACCCGGATTGCCAAGACCCACGAGGAGAAACATCTCAACTCCTGTCCGGCGAGAAATCGCCGCCCGGCGTGCCGGGCGGCGCTGTTATCAGGCTTCGTCGCCGCCCTTGGTCGCGGCAGTGCCGGCGATGGTCACGAGCGTGACATCCTTCTCGTGCGAGACGACCTTGGCGCCTTCCGGCAGCTTCACGGACGAGAGATGAACCGACTCGCCGACCTTGGCCTTCGAGATGTCCACTTCGATGAAGTCCGGGATCTTGTCGGCGGCGACCATGAACTCAAGCTCGTGGTGCACGATGTTGAGCGCGCCACCGGCCTTGAGGCCCGGCGAGGCTTCCTGGCCGACCACGTGAACCGGAACCGCGACCTTGATCACGGTGTCGGCGCCCAGGCGCAGGAAATCGACGTGCATCGGGGTGTCACGAACGCGGTCGAGCTGGTAATCGCGCGGGATGGCGCGGATGACTTCGCCTTCAACGTCGATGTTGAAGAGCGTGGTCAGGAAGTGACCGGCGTAGATGAGACGGTTGGTTTCCTTATAGTCGAGCGAGATCGACACGGGGTCCTGACCGCCGCCGTAAATGACGGCCGGAACGCGGCCCTCACGACGGACAGCGCGGGCGGCCCCCTTACCAGCCTGCGCGCGGCGCTTGGCCGCAATGTTCTTGATGTTGGACATCAGTTTTCTCCAAAAGCAAAGCAGCCCCGCCAAACCGTTTCCGGCTCGGGTGAGGCTGTGATGGTCCGCCGTCTTCCTCCAAGGGTGTAGGCACGGCAGGCGGGGCTATAGCCCAAATGGGGGGAGGGGGCAAGGCTTGCGCCCGCGCTGTTGTCCCCCGAGCCTGCTCAATCGTGAGGGTGTTCCGACGCCAGAACCCTTTCGATGCGTCTGTCCGGCACCAGCCATATCAGGGCGACGGCAACATAAATGATCTGCGCGGCCCAAGGGGCGGCAAAGGAGATCAGCACTGCGACGACATACAGGGCCAACGAGATTTTGCCCTTGAAATCACTTCCCAGCGCTTGCGCCAGCATCGATTGCGTGCCGTTGGCTGCAATAATCGCCTTCTCCAGAAGGATATAGGCGATGGCGGGCATCAGTAGCGAGACGCCGTAGAGCGCGGTGGGGCGGGACGCAAAATGGTTCTCGCCCATCCAGCCCGAGGTGAAAGGCACCAGCGAGAGCCAGAACAGCAGATGCAGGTTGGCCCAGAGCACTGCCCCGTTCACCCGCTTGCAGGTGTGCATGAGGTGATGGTGGTTGTTCCAGTAGATGCCGACGTAAACGAAGCTGAGCACATAGCTCAGAAACACCGGCAGCAGCCCCAGCAGGGCGGACCAGTCATCCTTGTGCGGAACTTTCAGCTCCAGCACCATGATTGTGATGATGATGGCGATGACGCCATCACTGAAGGCTTCGAGGCGATTTTTTGTCATCGTCCCAAGGTGCCGGGACCCTTTGCCTTAGTCAAACAGGCTGGAGACGCTCTCTTCGCCGGCGGTGCGGCGGATCGCTTCACCCAGAAGGGTGGCGGTGGAGATGACGCGGATGTTTTTGGCGACGCGCACGGCCTCGGTCGGCTGGATCGAGTCGGTAATCACCAGCTCTTTCAACTTGGAGGCGGTGATGCGCGCCACAGCGCCGCCCGAAAGAACGCCGTGGGTAATGTAAGCGGAAACGTCCTTGGCGCCGTTTTTCAACAGGGCTTCTGCCGCGTTGCACAGCGTGCCGCCCGAATCGACGATGTCGTCCACCAGCACGCAGGAGTAACCTTCCACATCACCGATGATGTTCATCACTTCCGATTCGCCCGCGCGCGGGCGGCGCTTGTCGACGATGGCGAGCGGCGCGTTGATGCGGTTGGCAAAGGCGCGGGCACGCACCACGCCGCCCACGTCCGGGGAGACAACCATCACCTTGTCGGCCGGGAAATGGGCCTGAATGTCCTGCACCATCACCGGGGCGCCGAAGAGGTTGTCCACCGGCACATCGAAGAAGCCCTGAATCTGCGCGGCGTGCAGATCGAGCGTCAGGACGCGGTCCGCACCGGCCTGGGTGATCAGGTTGGCGACCAGCTTGGCGGAAATCGGGGTGCGGGGGGCGGATTTGCGATCCTGACGGGCGTAACCGAAATAGGGCACCACGGCGGTGATGCGCTTGGCGGAGGAGCGACGCAGCGCATCGATGATGATGAGCAGCTCCATCAGGTGATCGTTGGTGGGGAAGGAGGTGGACTGGAGGACATAAACGTCCTCGCCGCGCACGTTTTCCTGCACCTCGACGAAGATTTCCATGTCGGCAAAGCGGCGCACCTGGCACTTGGCCAAGGGCTGTTCGAGATAGGCCGCAATCGCCTCGGCCAGCGGACGGTTCGAGTTGCCCGCGACGAGTTTGATCTTGTCCATGATGCCGTTCCCCTTGTGAGCTGCCCGCGCTGCCCTTGCTGCACGCGCTGCTGGTAGCGCGCGCA
>JAIUNQ010000084.1 GCA_020161475.1 Pseudomonadota bacterium
GCGCGCGTCTTCCCGATCAACCCGCCTTCGCTCGGCCAGCGCGGCTTCCAGCAGCCGATCCAGTTCATCATCGGCGGCCCGGATTTCCCGACGCTCGCCGCCTGGCGTGACATCGTGCTGGAGAAGGCGCAGGCGGCGGGCATCTTCCGCAACCTCGACTCCGACTACAACGAGCGTCAGCCCGATCTGCGCGTGCGCATCGACCGCGCCCGCGCGGCGGACCTCGGCATTTCGGTCGAAACCATCGGGCGCACGCTGGAGCTGATGTTCGGCGAGCGTGAGGTCTCGACCTATGTCGATCGCGGTTATGAGTATTCCGTTATCATGCAGGCCCGCGCCGACCAGCGCATCCGCCCCACCGATCTTGACTCGGTTTATGTCCGCTCCACGGGCGGTGATCTGGTGCCGCTGGCCAATGTGGTCTCGCTGGTGGAAATCGCCGGCCCGCAGAAGCTCAACCGCGAGGATCGTCTGCGCTCCATCACCATCTCCGGCTCGATGGGCGAGGGCGTAACGCTCGGGCAGGCGCTCGACAAGCTCTCGCAGATTGCCAAGGAGAACCTGCCGCCCGAAGCCCGCATCTCGTATGGCGGGCAGTCCAAGGAGTTCAAGCGCGCCTCCGGTTCGCTCTACATCACCTTCGGCTTTGCGCTGGCGGTCGTGTTCCTTGTGCTGGCGGCGCAGTTCGAGAGCTGGATCGCGCCGGCGGTGATCATGGTTACGGTGCCGCTGGCGCTGACCGGGGCGCTCGGCATCCTGCTGCTCACCAACCAGACGCTGAATGTCTATTCGCAGATCGGCATGATTTTGCTTATCGGCATCATGGCGAAGAACGGCATCCTGATCGTGGAATTCACCAATCAGCTGCGCGAGCAGGGGGCGGACATCCACGAGGCTGTGCTCAAGGCCTCCGTGATGCGTCTTCGTCCGATCCTGATGACCTCCATCGCGACGATCTTCGGCGCGGTGCCGCTGTCGCTCTCCACCGGTGCCGGTGCGGAGGCGCGGGCAGCCATTGGGTGGGTCATTATCGGCGGCGCATCGCTCTCCACTCTGATGACTTTGTTCCTTGTGCCGGTGCTGTTCCGGCTTGCGGGACAGTATTCCCAGCCGCGCTCTACCATCGGCGAGAAGATCGATGCGCTGATGGCGAGCTTTGGTCACGCCAAGGAGGATCATGCCGGGGGCAAGCAGGGCGAGGGGCCGAACAAGCCCGCGCCGACGCCAGCAGAGTAGGACGGAATTTATTCCCGTATAGCGCGCATTCCAGAGGCCCCGAGTGGGCCTTTGGTTTATGTATGACTATGAGAATTATCATCTCCTTGTTAATCTTTGTGGGGGATAGTTTCGCCATGGTCAGGGTGAAGCTGCTTCCTATCGTTCTTTTTTTTCTAGCGTTTGCGGGTTCCGCCTCGCGTGCGGAAACGCTTAACGTGGTGGGGACGGGCGATGGTCTCGAGCTCTTCAAGATCATCGGCACGCTCTATCAGGACAGCAACCCTGGCGTGCGAGTTCTCGTTCCGCCCAGCATTGGCTCCGGTGGCGCTATCGCCGCTGTCGGTGCGGGCCGGGAGCGGATCGGGCGAATCGCCCGGCCTCTGACGCCTGTTGAAATCGGAAGCGGATTGGTCTCTGTTCCGGTTTTCGACATTCCTTCAGCATTTTACGTCCATCCCGGCGTCGGATCGCGCTCCCTCACCGGGGCGCAGTTGCGCGCGATCTTCGAGGGGCGCATCACGAATTGGTCCGCTGTCGGCGGGCCTGACCTGCGCATCCGCGTTGTGCGGCGCGAAGAAAACGACTCGGTTTTCACGGTGTTACGCGCCAGCATTCCCGAGTTCGGCGGCGTGGAAGTGACCGAGCGCTCGAAGCTCGCCCTGACGACGCAGGACGCCATTTCCTCGGTCAAGGAGAACGAGGGCGCCATCGGCTTTGCGCCCTACTCCAGCGCGACCGCGGAACAGCTATCCGTTGTCTCTCTCAACGGGATTGCCCCCACCAACCCGAAGTATCCTGCCAAGGTCCGGGTTTCCCTGCTGCGGCGCGAGACGCCACCTGATCCTGCGGTCAGCGCCTTTATCCGCTTCCTGGGTTCTCCTGAAGCACGACGCGCCATCGCCGCCTCAGGCGCCCTGCCTCTGGACAAGTGATCATGCTCGAGCGCCTCCGGCATAAACTGGCGGCCTCCTTGGCCTTGCGTTGGGTGCTGTGTGTGACGGCGGCGGCAGCTTTGGGCATCGGCACCTTGCTGATCGTTACCGAGCGGGAAATGAAGTATCAGGTCGAGGCGCAGGCCGTGACGGTCCATGCCCTTGCCTCGGAACGCCTCGCCCAGCAGGCCGATGCCAGCATCTCGCTGGTGCGCGAGCGCCTGCATGGCGTGTTCGGCGGGCTGGAAAAAAGCCTTCAGGCGATTGCGGGGCTGCGCTCGACACAGGCGGCGGTGCGCTCGCGTAATGATGTGATGATTGCCGAGGAAATCGGCCGCAAGCTTTTGCAGGTCGGTTTTTCCGGGGCCATTGTTCTCGATGAGGACATGCGGGTGATCGGGGCGGATCATTCGGGCGCCTCGCTCGTCTTTTCCAACGAGACGATGCAGATGCACGAGCTGCGCGGCATCCTGAGCGCGATGATGACGGGGCGCGACCGCCACAATCCGCAGATCTATCGTTTCACCGGCATTATCGATCCTGCGCTGGCGGCCATTCTGCTGACCACCAGCGATGGACGTTACGGGCAGGTGCTCGGCGTGCCGATTTTCGATGATTTCGGGGATACGGTGGCGATGGTGCTCGCGTATCGCGTGGTGCGGATGCAGGAACCGGCGCTGGAAGACTTCGCCCGCATCACCGGCTCGAATGTCGCGCTGCTGCTCGGGGAGCGGGTCGTCTCCATGACCGGGAAGCGGCTGGATGAGATCCATCTGCGTGGTCTCGACAGCGCCGGGCTTTACCACATTTCCGAGCTTGGGGCGGTCGCCCGCTGCCGCAACGAGCCCGCGCCGCTCACCATCTGCGTGATGGAACCGGAGCAGGCCGCTTCGCACCTTTCCAGCCAGATCATGGCGATTGGCCGCGCGCAGTTCGAAACCACGCGCACGACCCTGCTCTCGATCGGGCTGCTCTCGCTGTTCGTGATGCTGCTGGTGCTGATCCTGCTGGGGCGGCGGCTGGCTCGTCCGCTGAGTGAGATTGCCGGGGCGGTGGGCCGTGTGGCGCAGGGCGAATGGAAGGTCGAGGTGCCTCATGCGGAGCGCACCGACGAGGTCGGCCGTATCGCGCGGGCGCTCGTCCAGATGCAGCTTTCGCTGGCCGAGCGCGACCGGATGCGGGTGGAGATGACCCGCATCAACGAGATCAATTCGCGCCGCCTCGTGATGGAGACCGCCGTGGGGCGCTTCGAGGATCGCATGGCGGTGGTGATGATGGGGATTTCAGAAACCGTGCGCGCGCTGGGCACCACCAACTCGGTGCTTGATGAGGCGGCCCGGCGGGCCGAAAGCGATGCCGAGCGTATCCGCGCGGCTTCTCTGGCCAGTGCCAACCGGACGACCTCGGTATCCATGACAACGGAGATGTTGATGCGGACCATTCGATCGCTGGGCGAGCGCGTGCGCAAGACCACCAAGGATGTGCATCGCTCCGAGACGCGGGCTCAGCTGGCCGAGGCGCAGCTGGGGGCAGCCCAGAGCACGACACAGGAAGTCGAGAACGCCATTGGTGCCTTGCAGGGGCTGGTGGCGGATCTCGGCAACATGAGCCTGCGCGCTTCGCTGGAGGCCATGGAGGCCGGCGAGGCCGGGCAGCGTTTTGCGCCGCTCGCGCGTTCTGTGTCCGAGTTGAGCGCCAAGGCGGCGCAGAGCGCCGACATCATCGGGGCGGAGGTGCATCGCCTTGCCACCATGACCGACACCGCCGGTGAAGCGATCGGCGAGGTGCGCGAAGTGCTGGGCGAAGCGCTGCGCGAGACCAGCGAAATCGCGGTGGCGATTTCCGAACAGGATGCCGCCACCAAGGAAATCATTGAGGGTATGGCCAATTCGGCGCAGGCGCTGCTTTCCCTCGCGGAGGCGGTGGATCAGCTGCGCGAGAACATGGCCAGCGCGCAGGAGGCTTCGAGCGAATTCGTCGCCTCGGCCCGGCGCATGGCGGATGATGCCAAGGCGATTGACGGCTCGGTGCGCAATTTCGTGCGCGAGGTCGTCTCCTGATCGGGGGCGTCAGTCGCGGCGTTCGAATTCGCGTTCGAGCTTGGCGATGGAATTGTGCACCGGCGATTTCGGCTTGGGGCGGATGAAATTCAGCAGCTTGCGCGCCAGTGGTTCCTTGGCGGGCGGTGCGGCATAGAAGGGGTCGGCGTAGAAGGCGGCATCCGCCTGCAGGGCCAGCGCCTTGACGGCTTCCACCATATCCGGCGCGCCACAGGCGTAAACCGTATCCTCGGCTTTGAGCGCCGGCAGGAAGGCGAGGGCGCGGCCCTGTCGTGCCGGTGGCAGCGGGCTGGCACCTGAGGCGCAGAGCGTGATGTTCTGCACCCCCTGACGCACCAGCCAATCCATCGCCGGGCGCATGTAAAGGTTCTGCGGATCGCGCGCGGAGGCGACAACGCAGAGTTCACGGCCGGGCTGGCCCATGCGTGCAGCCACCGCCATGGCCCAGAGCGGGGCGAAGCCCGTGCCGGAGGACACCATGACCAGTCGGCCCTGTCCCTGCCGCAGAAAGGCATGGCCGAAGGGACCGCGCAGCTTGAAGCGCGTGCCGGGCTTGATGAGTGTGCCGATGGCCGGAGAGACCGCGCCGGTTTCATAGCGCCGGATGTGGATGACGATTTCATCCAGCTCGCGCAGGCCTTCCAGCGTCAGGGTGGGGCTGTAGTCGCGCTCGGGGAAGCCCGAGAACTGCACCTTGACGTATTGTCCCGGCAGGTAAGGCACCATCTTGTTGACGCGCAGCACCAGCTCGAAAATATCGCCGCCGAGCGGGCGCAGCGCGCGCACCTCGCCGGTGGTTTTCATTTCCAGCGGAACAGGGTCGAAGCGGAATTCGACATCCCCGGTCACACGCGCCTGACAGGCCAGCACGGAGTTGCGCTCGCGCGTGCCGGCGTCATCGCAATGCCCGGCCAGCAGATCGCAGCGGCAGGTGCCGCATTGGCCGGTGCAGCAATCCTGCGGGATGACGATTCCTCCCGAGAGGGCGGCATCGAGCACCGTTTGCCCCAGCGGGGCCGTGACGGTGTTGCCGTTGACCGTGAGGCGAGCCGTTCCGCTCATCGGGAGTTCCTTCAAAAGATCCGCATTCCGATCTGATGCTAGCAGATCGGGACGGTTGTCTTCTACAAATCGCGTGAAGGCGCGCTCAACCTGCGGTGTCAGCGGGAATGACAAAGCGAATCGGACGAACGTGCCGTGTGTGCCGTGTCTGATTGTGATCGAACACCGAGACCCAGATGTAAAGCGTCGTGCCGGGCGTGAAGTCGATATCGTACTTCGAGCCTGTTTTGGCTTTGCGCTTCACCTCCAGTGACCACCAGCCATCTTTCCAGCGGGCGGCGCCGGTCAGATCCGCACGATCCCCGGAATAGGTGCCGGTGATGAGCGTGGAGGGAATGACAGCCCCGACCGGAATCTTGGCATCGGCTTCCGGTGAATAGGGGATGGTCTCCTCGTCGCTCATCCACCATTGGCTGCCTTCATCATCGGAGGCGCCGGGGTTGAGGTCGATCTTGCCCATCTTCGGCGCGAAGGCGGCATAATCCTTGGGCAGGCGCAGCAGGGTCACCGGACCGCGATAGCCGCCCGGCGGCTCACCCTTGTAGTTGTAGCGATAGAAGGCCGTGCCGGGATCCTGAAGATAGCCGGCGGAGTAACGTCCTGCGGCTGCAGGGTAGGGAGGGCCGATGTGCATGTCATCGACGCGCCCGAGCATGCCCCCGCGCGAGGCTTTCCACTGCCACATGTCGAGGATCGAACCATCGGTGGTGTAATGCAGGCCGCGCTCGTTCAGCGCGCCGGGCAGACCCTTGAGCGGCGTCTTGCCCATGCTGGTGACCCCGCCGCCGAAATCCGGCTTGGTGCCGAAGAGCACGGCGAACTTGTCCTCATAGAACTGGGTTTCATCCGCCACATCGGCACGATCATTCAGCATCTTCCAACCCTGCGCCGTTTTCACGAGCGGCAGGCGCTTGATCGAGCGCGAGGGATCCTGCCAGCGGAAGGCAAAATACACCTCATCGCCGACGCGAAGGGCGCGCACTTCGACATCCGACTCGCCGTTCCCGCCTGCAAGATTAGCCCCTTGCTGGGTATGCACGCGCACCATCGGCGCGGTCTGCCATGCGGTATCGTCCAGCGTGCCATCAACACGCGGAGCCTCGCTCGCGCGGGCCATGTGCAGGGTGGGGCGGGTGGAGACATCGAAGCCTGCAATGCCCAGCGCCGTGGCAACACCGGCGACCAAGGCGACCGGCAGGGCATAGGCTTTCACACCCGGCGCCGCCCGCAGGCGCTGGGGCAGGAAGATGCGCAGCCACTGTGCGAGGCCGCCCTGAAGGAAATGCCCGATGATGTGCAGCAGCGCATAGACCAGCGTTGCAACCGCGAAGATCATGTGCAGCGTGACCATGATGCCGCCATGCCCGAGATAGAGCAGCACGCCGGTCACCATCATGGCGAGGCTGAGGCCATAAAAGACCCAATGCAGCGCGATGTTGGTGGCCTGCCACTTGAGCCGCATGGGGGCCGCCACTCGCAGCAGCTTGAGGCGCCCGAGGGCATTGCGCGAAAAGAGCGCGGCACGGCGCATATAGACGAGATAGCTCGTGGTGAGCGCAAAAAGCGCCAGAGCGGCATAGAAATGCAGCGTCCACACGTCGCCGTTCAGCAGCAGGGCATCAAACCGGCGCGAGAATGTCGCGCCCAGCCCGTCCCATGTCAGGCGAAAGCCGGTGAGCACCGTGATGACCATGGCGATGACCACCGCCCAGTGCAGCACAACGGTGCCGAGATCCGTGCGTGGGGTCAGGCGGGCGCCGCCGCCGAGCGTAGGGGAATCCGTTTCGGGGCGGGCCATATCAACCTCGCAAGATGCTGCTTCACCAATTTTGTTGGAGTGAAACGCAATATCATGCAACGGGAATAAAAGCCTAGGGTTGTGAAGTGTGCCGCTACTCGGTCTTTTCGGGGCGCTTCATGCGTCCTGTCTTGAGAACAAAGCCGATGACCTCGGCCACGGCCTTGTAGAGCGGCACCGGGATTTCGGTATCGAGGTCCACCTTCGACAGGGTTTCGGCCAACACGGGGTTTTCCTCTATGGCGATGTCATGCTCGGCGGCGGTTTCGATGATCTTTTCCGCTACCGCCCCCTTGCCCTTGGCGGTGACGATGGGCGCGCCGTCACCAAAGTCATACTTGAGCGCGACGGCGATCTTTTCCTGCTCTTCCGGGGGGCGTTTGTCGCTCATGTGCGCCGATCCAGCACGGGGCTTTGGGGAATGCGGCGGTTGTGGGGAAAGCCGTCCTTGACCTCAAGGTTGACCACCTCGAAGGCGGCTTTCGTCAACGCCCGGTGCAGTGCGCCGATTTCCCTGCGCGCTTCCTCGGCCATCACCGGTCGTTCCGCCCAGAGGGTGACGCCGACCGATTGCCCGCGCAACGCGATTTCCGCCTGCACCGGGCCTGTTTCCTCAAGATCGAGCGCGATGCGCACCTTCCACGGAAAGCCAGCGGTCTCCGGGCTCTCGCCCTCGTCTTCCAGTTCGTAGCTCGGCGGCTTTTCTGCCACGGGGCGATGCTCGATCACCATGCCCATGACAGCGGTGGTCGGCTTGTCCTGGCCTTGCGGCGCAAGGGGCAATGAGACCGCCAGACGCAGCGGCTGGGCGCGATCATCGGTGACGCGGATTTCCGGACGCTCGGGCAGGGAGGCGAGCTGGGAGAGCTTGATGCGCTCGACCGAGCCATCCACCGCGCGCTGAATCTCCTGCAAGGCTGGCGTTGCGGGGGAATTGCCGCGCTGGCCGGCAGGCGGGGCGTGGCGGGTGTCGCTCTGCGCAGGCGGCTGGGCTGGCGTGGGGAGATCAACCTCTGGCGCATCACCCAGCAGCAGGGCCGCGGCATTGGCCAGCCCGCCGGTGCCGGGGGCAGGCGGCAGCGTCTGGGGTTGGCCTGCGCCGCCAAGAAGCGCCTTCAGGTTGAGCAGCAGCGCCTTGAAATCCGCCTGCGGAGCTGTTTTGCCGGCCAGATGCGCTTCAAGAAAAACGCCGGAATTGGCTACCGCCTTGGCGAGGCCTTCAGGCGAAGCCAGTTCGCCCGGTGCGGCGCGCATCTGGGCGATGGTTTTGATGATGTCCTGCACGCCATTGGGGAGCGATTTGAGCGCTTCCGGCGGCAGGGAGAGCAGGAAATTGAGCCCCTGCGCCAGCGGCACCTGTCGCCCCGCCGCCTGCACCAGCGCGGTCAGGATTTCGGGCTGGACGGCATGGGTGACCATGCCGGGGCGCAGCGTGGGGGCATGGGGCGGTGGCGGGGGCAGGGTGCCGGGCGGCGTCGTCGTCACCTGCGGCTCGGCACCGGGGAGGGCGAGGCCCGCGAGCTTCGAGATGGCAGCCCCGAGCGAGCCTTGCGGAAACGGGCTGGCCAAGCTCGCGGCCGGGCCGACACTGGTGCCCTGCGCCTGTCCGTGAACCTCGACGCGGGTGGCGGGGGGCGGCAGGATACGGGCGGGGACATCCGGCGGCAGGCGCAACTGTGCGCCGGGGCGCAGCAGATCCGGGTTTCTGCCGGCGGCGTTGAGCAGTTCCTGCGGCAGGCGGGCCTCCACCTTGGCGCCGCCGACATCCAGAATGGCGCGGCCCTGTGCATCGATGGAGATGATCGTGGCCTTGACCGCGGCTTCCGCCGATTGAAGCCGTGCCTGCGGATTGTCGGCCTCGTTGGCCCCCACGCCTGCCGCGCCCTGCACTTCGCTGAGGGCGGACATAAGGGTCGCCAGCGTTTGCACTTTCACCGATTGCGCCTTGGCAACCAGCGAGGAGAGCGAAGAGGGAGCCATGCCGATATCCTTCACATAGCGCGGGTTGACGCCACGATGACACGCAAGACTTGATCTAACCTTAGCCGCATTGCGCGCATTCCCGCAAAAGAGCGACCATGGTCGCTGGCTTTTGGCTTGAAACGCTGCGGCGCGGTTGCTACCTCAGGCCCGGTTCCCCGATCCCATCCGGGTTCAACTCCGGCCCTTTTTCCGCGCGGGTCGCGCGGGTGCACACGAGAAGCCCATGTCACGCCAGTTCATCTATCATATGCGCGGCCTCACCAAGGTCCACCCCGGCGGCAAGAAGGTTCTGGATAACATCCATCTGAGCTTCTACCCCGATGCCAAGATCGGCGTGCTGGGTGTGAACGGTGCCGGTAAATCGACCCTGCTGCGCATCATGGCGGGCATCGACAAGGAATGGACCGGCGATGGCTGGGTGGCCGAGGGCGCGCGCGTGGGCTATCTGCCGCAGGAGCCTCAGCTCGATAATTCCCTTACGGTGCGTGAAAACGTTAAGCTCGGCGTCGCCAAGAAGCAGGCGATCATCGACCGCTACAACGAACTCATGATGAACTACTCGGATGAAACCGCCGAGGAAGGCGCGCAGCTTCAGGACATCATCGACAGCCAGAACCTTTGGGATCTCGATTCCAAGGTGGATCAGGCGATGGACGCCCTGCGCTGCCCGCCGGACGACTGGGCGGTGGACAAGCTCTCGGGCGGTGAGAAGCGCCGCGTGGCGCTGTGCAAGCTGTTGCTGGAACAGCCTGAACTTCTGCTGCTGGATGAGCCCACCAACCATCTCGACGCGGAAACCGTGAACTGGCTGGAAGCGCATTTGCGCGAATATCCCGGCGCGATCCTGATCGTGACCCACGACCGCTACTTCCTCGACAACGTGACGGGCTGGATTCTCGAACTCGACCGCGGCAAGGGCATTCCCTACGAGGGCAATTATTCCAGCTGGCTGCAGCAGAAGCAGAAGCGCCTCGAGCAGGAGGGCCGTGAAGATGCCGCCCGCCAGCGCACCATGGCGCGCGAGCAGGAGTGGGTGGCCTCCAGCCCCAAGGCGCGTCAGGCCAAGAACAAGGCCCGTATCACGCGCTACGAGGAGCTTGTCGCCAA
>JAIUNQ010000085.1 GCA_020161475.1 Pseudomonadota bacterium
TACAACTTCGATTGGCTCGGCCGCCCGATCATCCAGTATCCGCAGGATATGTGGGCGGTGCAGGAGCTGATCTGGACCGTCAAACCCGATCTCGTCATCGAAACAGGCATTGCGCACGGCGGCTCGCTCATCCTCTCGGCCTCGATCCTCGCGATGCTCGATTATTGCGAGGCGATGGAGAAGGGCGTGAGCCTCAACCCGCGTGAGAGCAAGCGCAAGGTGATCGGCATCGACATCGATATCCGCGAGCATAACCGCAAGGCGATCGAAGCCCATCCCCTCGCCCATCACCTGCACCTCGTGCAGGGCTCGTCGGTGGCATCGGAGACGGTCGATCAGGTGAAAGCCCTCGCCAAGGGGCACCAGAAGATCATGGTGTTCCTCGATTCCATGCACACCCATGATCATGTGCTCAAAGAGCTTCAGGCCTATGCCCCGCTGGTCAGCAAGGGCAGCTACTGCGTGGTGTTCGACAGCTTCGTCGAGGATATGCCCGCCGATCTTTTCCCCGATCGTCCGTGGTCGCCCGGCGACAACCCGAAAACCGCGCTGCACGAATACCTCAAGACCAACAAGGACTTCGTCATCGACAAATCGGTCGAGGGCAAGCTGATGGTCTCGGTCGCCGCCGACGGCTTCCTCAAGCGCATCGGCTGAGGTCTGCTGCGGCGCGCAACAAAAAACGGCCCCGCGTGCGGGGCCGTTCTCATGTCTTGCGCCCTCAGGCAGCGGCCGGAAACTTGGGCCGCCAATAGGGGCCGTTCGGCCCTTTGAAATGCTGGATCTCCACCTCATGCAGCGCCAGACCATCGGGCACCGGCACCTCCATGTCCGGGAACAGCAGGCTGCGCTTGGTGCCGTTGAACACCACGATGGTCGAGCCGCGCCCTTCCAGAATGCTGCGGGCGGTTTTGGCCAGCATGCTCTTGTAGGGCTCCTTGCGGTGGGCATCGGGCGCGCTCGGGTCCACCAGCACCGCCAGCGGCGCATCCTGATGGGCGTGGGTGAGGATGAAGCGCGCCTTGTCCGGACGCCAGGCCTCGGGCAGGTCCGGGTCGATCCGCCAGACACAGAAATAGTCAGCGCAGCCCTTGGGCAAGCTCTGCCAGATGGCGCAGCCGCGACCCGGCTGGCAATGATGGCACCACTTGCCGGCGGGCTTGGGCTTGTCGAGCCAGTCCACATCGAACAGCTTGCAGCACATGGTGCAGGAACCACAAACCTTGCCCGGCGCCGGCACGCCCTCAATCCATTTCATCGGGTTTTCTCTCGGTCAGGGGCGGAACCAACCCGCCTTTCACGACAGAGTTGCTTCTTATGGTAAACACCTTATTAATTATTCACCCATAGGTTGCAATTTAGTACCCGATTCGGAAAGAGTTTCCCCTCCCCCGAAACGGGATATTTACCCGCCTGCGGTTCAATGCATTCAAGGAAGGAGGCCAACCGTGGCCCTCAAGGTTGAACTCAAACCCAACGAGCGGATCATTATCGGCACGGCGGTGGTTCGTAACGGGGACCAGCGGACGAGCCTGATTATCGAAGGCCATGCGCCTATCCTTCGCGAGAAGGATATCCTGTCTCCCAAGTCGGCGGATACGCCGGCCAAGCTGATCTATCTGACCATCCAGTTGATGTATATCGACGGAAAGGTGGCGGAGAATATTGGCATGTATAACAAGTTTATGGCCGATTTTCAGGACGCGGTTCCCAGTTCGACCCCGATCCTTCTGGCCATACACAACCATATCCTGAATGCCGAATTCTATAAGGCCCTCAAGGAAGCAAAGCAGCTTCTGGCGTACGAGAGGAAACTGTTCGAACATGCAGCCCGGAATCCAGGCCTATGCGAAGACACAGACGCTGGCTATCAGTCAGCGCGAGCTTGAGGCACGCGCCCTGCTCAAGGCAGCCGCGAAGCTTCAGGCCCTCAAGGAGAACTGGGACCCTTCCGTCTGCGTGATTGAAGAGCCTCTCTCCAACAATCGCAAGTTGTGGACCATCTTTCTCGCCTCTGCGGCGGAGGAGGATTGCCCCCTCCCCCCAGAGCTGCGCAAGAACATGATTGGTCTGGGACGTTTCGTCATCAACCAGTGCATGCGCATCCTGTTCGAACCCGATGTGAAGAAGCTCGATCTGCTCATCGAGATCAACCAGAACATCGCAGCCGGCCTGATGGCCAAGGCTCAGGCTGAAGCGCAGGCCCCGGCACCGATGCAGCCCATGGCGGTGGCCGCCAATTACTGATCCCGCAAGGGACAGTCAAAAACGAACAAGGCGCCCCGCAGGGCGCCTTTTTTCGTGGCGGACGGCAGCCCGGCCTCTTGCCCCACGCAGAGAGAGGCATCAGCCCAACAAAAAGGGCACCCGGTGAGGGGTGCCCGAAAAGCGCGCCAAGGGGTAACGCGCTGATCTGATCAGAGGAAGTTCACCAGCGAGAGCTGCGAGAGCTTGGCCGTGGTGGTGTAGGAGGCCTGAAGGCTGGTCTGGAGCGAGGAGATCTTCATCGCCACCTCTTCGGTCTTCACGCCCTCGATTTCCGAGAGGAGCCCGCTCAGGAAGGACTTGCGGTCATCCATACGGCTCTTGGCATCCAGCACCTGCGCCGCCGAACGACCGAACTCAGCATTCACGGTCAGGATGGCGTTCGGCCCGCCCGTCCCGTTGAAGATGCCAAGCGCACGCCCGGCAGCGGCTTCGAAGCGATCCTGCGTCGAGGTGACACCCGGCGGATAATCCTCCACCAGCACAAGGCTCATGCCCATCAGGGTGTCGCGGAAGGCGGCCTCATTGGCGCGCGCCCCGAAGCTGACCGAGGTGCCGGTGTCGATTTCGGCGCGCTGGGTGTCACGGGCGTTGACGGTGGTATCGTCATCGCCCTTGTACCAGATCACGGTGGGACGCGTGCCGACAGCGGCATAACCGGTGGCGGTCGCAAAGGGCGGGCCCGCCACGCGCTGCACCGGGGTGTTGTTGGACCCGGCGAAGAACTGCTGGGCCGCCACAACCGCCGAGGCTTCACGCAGCTCGCCCTGCCCCATGGAGGCCAGACGCGCGTCAATCGCGGACTTCAAATTGGCCGCCGTCGCCGCCGGGGTCGCGCCCAGCGAGAAGGTGGTGTCATCCGAGGTTCCGGCCGTGTCCACCGCAAAGCCCAGCACCTTGGTGGTGCCATCCGGCAGGGTAACGTTGAACGAGATGCGCTCGCCGGAGGCCGGCTGGCCGGTGAAGTTGAAGCTGATCGAGGACGGCGCACCGGCAGGGCCGGTGACGGTGACATTGCTCATCGCGCCGCCCACCGAGGCCGAAACCAGCTTGATGCCGAAGGGGTTGCCGACGGCATCCTCGGACAGGGTGGTGGTGGTGCCGACATTGGAGGTGACCATGCGCCCATTGCCGGTGCCAAGGTCCGCCTGACGGCGCTCGTCCACCACCTGACGCAGACCCGCATTGGTGCCATCGCCGTTGATCAGCGTATTGGCATCCACCACCGGGCGCACATCGCGCGAGCGGCCGGAGTAGATGAACAGGCCATTGTCCTGCCCGTTAAGGGTGGCAATGGTCTGCTCGAACTGCGCCTGAATCTGCTGCTTGGCCGCCGTGATGTCGGCCCAGCCGGAGGTGCCGCGCCCCTTGATCATGACAGTGCGGGCGCTTTCCGCCATGGCGCGCAGCTCGTTGGTGGACTGGTCGAGCACGCTCAGGCGCACGCCGGTCAACGAGGAAACGCTCTTGTAGCCCTCGATCTCGCCGGTCTGCGCGTGGAAGGTCAGCGCGGAGACGCGGGTATCGCCGAGGCCACCATAGGTGCTCGAGCGCAGGCCCGAGGCGAGCTGGCGCTGAAGGTCATCGAGCTGCGAGCGCATGGACACGAGCTGGCGGGTGTTGCTCAGCGCACCGACGAGGCCACCGGCATAGGGGAAATGCGAAGAAATCGTCGACATGATCAGATCCTCATCAGGGTGTCGAACAGGTCTTTGACGACCGAAACGATACGGGCATTGGCGGAGTAGATGTTCTGGATCTCGATGAGGTTGGAGAGTTCCTCATCGGAATTGACGCCGGACACTTTGGCCGCGCGCTCGGCCAGCGTGTTCACCACCGTCTGCTGCCCTTCGGACAGCGTCTGGGCGTTGCTCGCAGCCTGCGTCTGGTTGGCGATCAGACGATCGAGAAACTGGCTGGTGGTGCCGTGATAGACCGCCGTGGAGCCGGTGAGTGCCACAGCCGGGGTGAAGTCGCTCTCGTAGGACTGAAGCTGATCGCGCAGATAGCTCGGGCGGGCGGGATCGCCGTTGAGCGTTGTGGTCGGCACGGTCTGGTGCACCACGAGGCGGCTCGGATCGGCGAGGATCGCCGGGTTCACCTGAATGCCCGAGGCATAGCCACGCTTCTGCGAACCGGCATCGAAGGAGCCGGTGTAGATCGCAGAACCGTTCGAGCCATCGACGAACAGCGGGATGGCAAGGCCGTTGTTGGTGAGCGAGGTCACCGTGGCGCGAGCCGAAAGGCTGTTCATCTTGGTGTTGGTCGAGCCGTCATCAAGGATGCGGACCACGCCGCCGCCCTGATTGGACACCGTGAAGTTGGCACCCAGCGCGGTGCCGATGGCGGTCATCGCCGCCGGCAGGCCGCCCGAGAAATCAATGCCGTATTCGATATCGTTCGGATCGGGGGTCGCACCGGCCGCCAGCGGCAGCACGGCGGGATTGTTGACCGCGATGAAGGAGACCTTCTGCTTCGTGCCACCCGGCAGCGCGGTATATTCCATCGAGATGATGTTGCCGCTCTGGAGCGCGTTCAGATCAAGATCGAAACCGGTCTGCGCGCCCACGGTCGCCGCCGTGCTCGTGACAGTCCTGTCGCCGAGCGTCGTGGTGAGCGCCGCGGCGAAGTCATCAAGCTGGGTCTGGGTATCGACCAGCACCTTGTCGCGCAGGTCGAACAGCGCCGCGAACGAGCCGGACTGGATCAGCCCGCCCTGCATCAGATCCACCGAACCGCCAATGGGGTCCGAGATGCGCAGGCCGCCAAGGCCGCTCAGCACGGGGTTGGCGTTGTACTGCGCATTGGCGGAGACCGCGAAGCGCTCGTCGAACTGAAGGCGCAAGCCGCGCCCTTCGACAAACAGCGGCCCGCCCGAGGTGGTGTAGATCGAGAAGTTGCCGTTGCCGCCATCGAAGGTCTTGGTATCGAAATAGCCTGAGAGCTGGTCGATGTACTTGTCGCGCTCGTCCAGCAGGCCCGCGCGAGTGGCGCTGTCCTGCGTGCGGGCCAGCTGCGCCGTGGTGGTCTCGATGCCCTTGAGCAGGTTGTTCACGGTCGAGACCTGATCGGCGATCTTGCTCTCGATTTCCCCGCGCATGGTCTGCACGTTCTTGGACAGCGAGGAGATGTTGGCCGCGAGCGACCCGGCGGTGGCCAGCACGTTCTGGCGCGTGGTCGAGGAGGCCGGGTCCTGCGCCAGCTGCTGGAGCGAGGTCGAGAACTTGGCAAAGGCCGCATTGAGCCCCGTGTCCGAACCGGGCGTGCCGAACAGGGTATCGACCCGCGCGAGGTAGTCGGCACGGGTAGCGGTGTAGGAGGCGCCGGCGCTCTCGGTGCGCAGCTGCTTCTGCAGCAGGTTGTCGAGCACGCGATTGACCGCCGTTTCACGCACAGCACCGGCAGTGATGCCCGTGGCGCTGGTTTCCTGCGTGGTGAGCGTGCGGCGGTTGTAGCCCACCGTGCTCTGGTTCGCCACGTTGCGCGAGATGATGCCCATCTGCGCCTGGCTGACATTCAGCCCGGAGATGGCGTTGTGCAGTGTCGACATCAATCCCATTTCAACCTCCTGTTACCCGTCCCTCTTGCGAGGTTCGTCCTCAGCGGATGACGTTCATCACGTCCTGAAGCATTTGCTGCGCGGTAGTGATGATCCTCGTGTTGGCCGAATAGGCCTGCTGAGTGACGATCATCTTCGAAAATTCATCGGCGACATCGGCGTTCGAGCCTTCGAGCGAACCGCCGACGATCGAGCGGCCACCGTCCTCGAACAGGGGCTGGCCGCTTTCGAGGGTTTCCTCGAACATGCCGCCGTCCTTGCGCTTGAGCAGCTGATCCGCCGGGAAATGCGCGATCGGGATCTGCGCCAGCGCCACGGTCTGACCGTTGGAATAGACGCCCATGATGCGGCCACCCTCGCCGATCTCGACCCCGGTGCGGGTGCCGGAGGGGTAGCCATCCTGGCTGAGCGTGTTGATGTTCACCGCGCCATTGGTGTCGGCGAACTGGGTCAGGCCCGTATTGCCGAAGTTGATGTCCACCGCACCCGAAGTCGCCCCGTTCACCGTGAAGGTGGTGCTGAGGGTGCCGCTGGCCGGCGCGGTCATCTTGCCGTTGTTGTCGAAGGTGATGCCGGAAGCCACCTGCGTCCACATGGTGGAGGCGCCCGTGGCATTCGAATCCGACTTGTAATAGAGGCTCCAGGTTTCCGAGCCGACCGTGTTGGAGGTCTTGCCCCAGCGCATCTGGACGTTCAGCGGCGTGCCGATGGCATTGTACACGGTCATCGAGGGACCGGCGATGGTGCGGTCGGTGAAGCCGGTGTCATTGGCCGCCGTCACGGTTGCGCCGGTGTAGGCGGCACCGGAGAGCAGCTCCGAGTTCGGGATGGTGGAATCGGCGTTGTTGGTGCGCGGATAGGCCGGCACGTTACCGCGATACTCGATTTTGGTGGTCGAGCGCGCCGGCAGGTTATCGTTCGAGATCTTGATGATCTGGAGCGCGGAACCCGAGGTCGAGCCGGTCGTCGGGTCGATCGGGTAGCCCTGCAGGTAGAAGCCCGAGCCGTTGACGAGATAGCCGTTCTCGGAAATCTGGAAATCGCCACGACGGGTATAGGCATTCGCGCCCGAAAAGGTGGGCGAGCCATCCGCAAGGCCCGTGCGCGCTTTCACCGCAAAGAAGCCATCCCCCGAAATCGCCATGCTGGTCGAGATCTGGGAGGTGATGAAATCGCCCTGCACCGCGTTGGTGGCGCGCGAGGAGGCCCCCACCGAACCCGCAATCTCATGCGAGGCCGGAAGATCGGGCACCAGCGTGGAAAAGGCAGTATCCACGCGCTTGAAGCCGACCGTACGGCTGTTGGCAATGTTGCCGGAAATGTTTTCGAGGGCAAAGCTCTGGGCCGAGAGCCCGGAAACCGCCGTCGTCATCGCACCGAAAATACCCATGAGCACAACCTCGCGCAGCTCGAAGAATTCGGCTGCGCGCTCCATGCACCCTGCATCGACCGCCAGCCACGCGGGGTCGATGGCAGAATTCATGCCAAAGTTGTGCTTTTGATATTTCAACAACTTAAGGTTGTGCTGTTCGGTTGTCCTGCCGCGCTGGCGGCGAGCCTTGCCGGGTCTGCGGCAAGATTTGCCGGGTCCAAACGCCTTCAACCGGGGGCGGAGGGGTTCCGCTCCCGGTGTGATGGTGCTCGGCTGGGCCAGGCAAGGTTTCATGGGTCTCACCCGCGGGACGGGCGCCTCACTCTCAAAGCATTTTCAAGCGAAGTGGATTCCGGTTCGCGTGAAGAAAATGCGTGGATTCAAGCGTTAGCGGACGATGTTGATGACATCCTGCAGCATGGTCTGCGCCGTGGTGACGACGCGGGTGTTGGCCGAGTAGGCCTGCTGCGTGACGATCATCTTCGAGAATTCATCGGCGATATCGACGTTGGAAGCCTCGGTCGAAGCCCCGACGATGCTGGTGCCGGCGCCGATGATCGGCTGGCCCGATTCCAGCGTCTGCGAGAACAGGCCGCCATCGAGACGCTTGAGCAGGTTGTCCGCCGGGAACTGCGCCACCGAAACCTGCGCGAGCGCCACGGTCTGCCCGTTGGTGTAGGTGCCCATCATCAAGCCGCCCTCACCCACCTGCACGCTCGAGAGCGTGCCGGTCGGGTAGCCGTCCTGGCTCAGGGTGTTGACGTTCACGGTACCGGCGGAGTCCGAATACTGCGTCAGGTTGGTCATGCCGAAGGTCAGGTTGATCGAGCCGGTCGTCACACCATCCACGGTGAACGGCGAGGCGATCGTGCCGGTGGCCGGGGTCAGCATCTGGCCGGAAGCCGAGAAGGTGACGTTGTTCGACAGCTGCACCCAACGGACCGTGGCCGGAGCCGGGGTCGGGGTCGTCGGTGTGTCGGTCTGGTAGTAGAGGCTCCAGGTCTCCGGCACGGTGTTGGAGGTCTTGCCCCAACGGGTCTGGACGTTCACCGGCGCGCCGGTCGGGTCATACACGGTCACCGACTGGCCGCTCACGGTCTGGTCGAGGAAGGTCGCCTCGTTGGCATAGGTGATCGTCGCCGTGTTGAGCGGGCCCGTGAGAAGCTCGGAGCCACCGGCCTTCTTGGTCGCCGTCAGCGGGGTCTTGGGCAGGTTGGCGCCATAGTTCACCGTGGTGGTGCCCTTGGCCGGCAGGTTGGCGTTGGAAATGCGCAGCACTTCCGGCGCGCTGCCGATGGTGGCACCGGTGAGCGTATCGACGCGGTTGCCCATCAGGAAGTTGCCGGTGCCGTTGACGAGATAGCCGTCGCGGTCGAGCTGGAAGTCACCGCGGCGGGTGAAGTAGGTCGAGCCGCTGAACACGCGCGCACCGGCGTTGTTGCCGGTCGGCTGCTGGGTGAGGAAGAAGCCCTCGCCCGAGATCGCCATGTTGGTGCCGATCTGGCTGGCCTGAATATCGCCCTGAACGGTGGCGGTATTATTGGAATAGGCACCCACCGAACCGGACAGCTCACGACGCGGCGGCAGATCCGGCACGAGATCAGCAAACGAGGTGTCGACGCGCTTGAAGCCCGTCGTGCGCGAGTTGGCGATGTTGCCCGAAACGTTCTCGAGGGCGAAGGACTGCGCCTGCAGGCCCGAGATCGCCGTCGTCATTGCACCGAAGATACCCATGGACCTCAACTCCGTGACATCAAAAATTGGTTGGCACGGATCGAAACGCGAGACCTGAAACACGACCCGTTGCCTGGCCTTCTCTTCGGCAAGGGGCGTGCCAGCAGTATCAGTTGAGGTATTTCAGAGACTTAGAAGGCAATACACGCAAAGGTTGCTGGAAAGAATAGCCGGATCAAGGACTTAGGGGGCAGTATTTTCCGCAACTCTACTTTGAGTGAATGTGTTTTTTACAACTTCTGATATATATATCGGACCCGACTCCCGGTACGGCATCGGGCGGATCAGGTCGATAGCGGCAATTCCTACCCGGGCGCAAAGCACTCCGTTGAGCACGCCCTCCCCCAGCCTTGCCGAGAGCTTGGCCGCCAGCCCTGCCCCCAGCATCTGGCTGGCCATCTGATCCGCCATGGCGACCGACCCCGTCACGGCGAGATAGCCGAAAACACGTGCGGAAAGCCGCATCAGCCCCAGCCCGGTGGCGCGCCCGCCGTAAAGCGTGGACAGCTGCCGGATCAGCACCACCGACTGCACCAGCACGAAAATGACATCCACCAGCGCCCGCGGCGACAGCGCCGTGACCACCGACACCCGCTCGGCCGAACGGGCAATCAACGCACGCGCCGCATTGTCCTTGGGCGCAAGCAGCGCGCGCTCGCTCGCAGCCATGACGGTGGCCCCGTCGTGAACCTCGCCCAGCAGCCGCTCAATCTCGGCCCGCCCCGCGCTGGAGGCGGGGTCCCGCGCATAAAAGCTGGCGAGATCCTTGGCAAAGCCGCGCGCGGCCTCGGTTTGCGGAGCCACCAGCAGCTTCTCGGCCCGCTCGCGCAGGGCGCTGGCCTTTTTCAGCCGTGCCATGGCGAGCGCCTCGCGCAGCAGGAAGACCAGCAACCCCAGCACCAGAATGCCGATCAGGCCCAGTGCCACCTGCCCCAGCCAGGGCGTACGCTGGGACAGCGATACCACCCAGTTCCAGGCCGCATCGAACGCCCAGAGCGTCACCAGCCCGATGAAAGCCGACCAGACCAGCGTCGAAAACATCGAGAGGCGCGAGGGCGGCGCGGGCGGCGGCAATTGCGCCTCGATCCCGGCAAAGACATCTTCGCTGTCCTCGATGCGGGCGGCGCGATCATCGGGCGCGAAGACACGCGGCCCCCGGCTGGCCTC
>JAIUNQ010000001.1 GCA_020161475.1 Pseudomonadota bacterium
TTTTCGGCAAAATCGACGGCGCGCGTGCGAGCCATATTTCGATGGTACTCCGTTCCGGGCGAGGGCAGCAGTGTCGCATGCAAACTCGTGCTTCTGGCGATTATTGAGCCAGAAGCACGAATGCAAGCCTTTGATGCCTATTCTTCGCCCGGCCGGTCAGTTTTTCACCTCCCGGTCAGTTTTTGACCCGGTTATCCACCACGCGCTTGGCCTTGCCTTCCGAGCGGGCGACGCTGCCCGGATCCTTGACCTCGATCTTGGTGGAGACACCGACCACGCTCTTGATGTGATGGGCGAGTTCCTTCGCGGCGGCGGCGCGCGCCCCGGCATCGGCATGGTCGGGCGCGCATTCCACATGCACGGTCATGTTGTCCATGCGGCCGGGGTTGGTCAGCTCGATCTGGAAGTGCGGCGCCAGCCCCTTGCACTTGAGGATCTGCTCCTCGATCTGCGTGGGGAACACGTTCACCCCGCGCAGGATGATCATGTCGTCCGAGCGCCCGGTGATCTTCTCGATGCGGCGCATGGAGCGCGCCGTGCCGGGCAGCAGGCGCGTGAGATCGCGCGTGCGATAGCGCACCATCGGCAGGCCTTCCTTGGTCAGGGTGGTGAAAACGAGTTCACCCATCTGGCCGTCTGGCAGCACTTCGCCGGTCACGGGGTCGATGATTTCCGGGTAGAAATGGTCTTCCCAGACGTGCAACCCGTCCTTGGTTTCCACGCATTCCTGCGCAACACCGGGGCCCATGATTTCGGAAAGGCCATAGATATCCACGGCGTGCATGTCGAAGGCCTCCTCGATCTCGGCCCGCATGGAGTTCGTCCAGGGTTCGGCACCGAAAATGCCCACCGCGAGCGAGGACTTGCGCGGGTCCAACCCCTGACGGCGGAACTCATCAAGGATCGAGAGCATGTAGGAGGGCGTCACCATGATGATGCGCGGTTTGAAATCGTTGATGAGCGTGACTTGGCGTTCGGTCATGCCGCCGGAGATCGGCACCACGGTGCAGCCCAGCTTTTCTGCGCCGTAATGCGCGCCAAGCCCACCCGTGAACAGGCCATAGCCATAGGCATTGTGCAGGATATCGCCCTGACGACCGCCCGCCGCGCGGATGGAGCGCGCGATCAGGTTGGCCCAGTTGTCGATGTCGGACTGGGTGTAGCCCACAACCGTCGGCTTACCGGTGGTGCCGGAGGAGCCGTGGATGCGCACGAGCTTGGACTGCGGCACCGCAAACATCCCGAAGGGATAGGTGTCGCGCAGGTCATTCTTGTAGGTGAAGGGGAATTTCGAAATATCCGCCAGCGTCTTCAGCTCTTCCGGGTGCACATCGTGCTCGATAAAGCGCTTGCGATAGAACGGCGAGTTCTCATACGCGTGCTTGAGCGAGCGCTTCATGCGGTGGAACTGGAGCGCGGCGATTTCATCGCGCGATGCGGTTTCGATCGGGTCGAGATCACCCTTTTTGGGGGAGAGGTCTTCCATGGGTTCCTCCGGAAGGCTTTTGTTGTTCTGAAAAAGCGCGGGGCACCGAGAGGGCGCATCCGCGAAAAATGTCACGTGCGAGAGGTCAGGCTGCGGGGATGTCCAGCAGCGTACCCTTCACGGTGCGCGAATGGCCGCGGAATTCCGCAATCGTCTCGCCGTTCTGGTTGGTTACGCGCACATCGTAGATGCCGCCGCGCCCCTTGCGGGACACTTCACGCGCCGTGGCGGTCAGCCGGTCGCCTTCGAACGCCGGGGCGATGTAGGTGATCGACACATGCTGGGCGACGGTGCGCTGATTGTAGGTGTTGCACGAGAAGGCGAAGGCGGAATCCGCCAGCGTGAACATGTAGCCGCCGTGGCAGGTGGCATGGCCATTGGTCATCACCTTGGTGACCGTCATCGAAATGGTGGCTTCACCCGCGGCGATGTGCTCGATTTTCATGCCAAGGTGCTGGCTGGCGTGGTCATCCGTCCACATCGCCTCGGCGCAGGCTTTCGCCAATTCATTGGGGGTCATCTCAGGCTCCCTTGTAGTTCGGCGCGCGCTTGGCGAGAAACGCGGAAACGCCCTCGGCATAATCGGCGCTGCGTCCGGCCTGACGCTGAAGATCACGCTCCAGATCAAGCTGCTCGGAATGCGAGTTCTCGGAAGCCGCCTGAATGGCCTTCTTGGTCAGCCCAAGGCCAAGGGTTGGGCCAACGGCGAGCTGGTTCGCCAGCGCTTCGGCCTCCTTCATCAAGTCCTCATCCGGCACCGCGCGCCAGATCAGGCCCCAGCTTTCCGCCTGCTCGGCGCTCAGCGGGGTGGCCAGCATCGTCAGCGCCTTGGCGCGCGGCTCGCCGATCAGGCGCGGCAGCAGCCAGGTGCCGCCCGAGTCCGGCACGAGACCGATCTTCGAGAAGGCCTGAATGAACTTGGCGGATTTGGCCGCCAGCACGATGTCGCAGGTCAGCGCGATATTCGCGCCTGCGCCCGCCGCAACCCCGTTCACCGCGCAGATGATCGGCTTCTCGATGGCGCGCATCAGACGGGTGAGGGGGTTGTAGAAGGCTTCAACCGTCGCGCCCAGATCCGGGGCCTCGGTCATCTTGGAAGGATCACGATCGCCCAGATCCTGCCCGGCGCAGAAGCCACGGCCCGCCCCGGTGATGAGAATGGCGCGCACCTCGGCATCATCGCGCGCATCTTCCATCGCGGCGCGCAGGGCGCGGTGCATCTCATCGTTGAAAGAATTGAGCTTATCCGGCCGGTTGAGCGTGATGCGGCACACGCCGCCCGCCTTTTGAACCAGAATCGAGGGCGATTCCGCCATGCTTATCCTCCCGAAGTTTCTTCCCGAACCATTTTGTCGTTGGCGACAAAATCGCAAAAGCTGACCGATCAGTCAATGATTGGGGCGGGCTTTCTTTTCACCTCATGCCAATTACCAAGGGAGCGCTGCTCTCCGGCGCACCAAATCGAGCCGGGGAGATCGCACGCAAGGCGTTGCTCCAGCCCGGTTTTCCGTTACAAACGCTGCGTTCGAGCCTTTTGTGTGCCCTTGTTCCCGTTGGAGAGAAGCCGATGAACCTCAAGTCCCTGCTGATGGCCTCCGCCCTCGCGCTGCCCGCCTTTGCCGCGCAGGCCGAGCCGGTGAAGATCGGCTTCATGGCGACGCTCTCCGGCCCCTCTGCGGCGCTGGGCGTGCACATGCGCAACGGTTTTCAGTTGGGCATGAAGGAGTTGGGCAACACGCTGGGCGGCCAGCCTGCTGAGGTGATTGTTGTCGATGATGAGCTGAAGCCCGATGTCGGCGTCGCCAAAGCCAAGGGCCTGATCGAGCGCGACAAGGTGGATGTGCTCACCGGCATCGTCTTCTCCAACGTGATGATGGCGGTGTCCAAGGTGGCCAATGATGCAGGCACCATCACCATTTCCACCAATGCCGGGCCGTCCCCGCTCGCGGGTAAGGGCTGCACCGCCAATTTCTTCCAAATCTCGACGCAGAACGACATGAACCACGAGGTCATGGGCAAATATGCGCAGGACAAGGGCTTCAAGCGCGTGGTGCTGATGGCCCCGAACTACCAGGCCGGCAAGGATGCGCTGGCGGGCTTCAAGCGCTTCTACAAGGGCGAGGTCGTGGATGAGATGTTCACCCAGCTCGGCCAGCTCGATTTCTCGGCGGAGATCGCCAAGATCTCGGCGGCGTCCCCGGATGCCATCTTCACCTTCATGCCCGGCGGCATGGGCGTGGCGCTGGTGAAGCAGTATGATCAGGCGGGCCTTTCCAAGAAGATCCCGTTCCTCTCCGCCTTCACCGTCGATGAGACGACGCTCCCCGCCACCAAGGAAGCCGCCGAGGGCATGTTCTCCGGCGCGCAATGGGCCCCCAATCTCGACAACGCCGAGAACAAGGCCTTCGTTGCGGCCTACGAGAAGGAATTCGGTGCGCCGCCCTCGCTTTACGCCTCGCAGGGCTATGATCTCGCCAAATTGCTCGATGGTGCGCTCAAAGCCACCGGAGGCAAGGTGTCCGACAAGGCCGCCCTGCGTGATGCCATTGCCAAAGCCCCGTTCAAGTCGGTGCGCGGCGCGTTCAAGTTCAACCGCAACGGCTTCCCTGTGCAGGATCAGTTCGTGGTCAAGGCGGTCAAGCGTGCGGACGGTCAGTTCGTGACGGAATCCGTCGCCAAGGTCTTCACCGCCCATCAGGACGCTTACGTGGGTGAATGCCCCCTCAAATAAGGAGTAGCATTTTCAAGCGAAGTGGTTTCCGGTTCGCGTGAAGAAAATGCGTCAAAAAGCATAAATCCTCCAACCTTCGCGCATGAGTTCCACGCTTTTCCTGCTTCAGCTGCTCAATGGCCTCCAGTTCGGCATGGTGCTGTTTCTGGTGGCCGCCGGGCTCACGCTCGTGTTCGGGGTGATGGATTTCATCAACCTCGCGCATGGCGTGCAGTATACGCTGGGGGCTTATCTCACCGCGCTCTGCGTGGCGAAATTCGGCCATTTCGGGCTGGGGCTGGTAGCGGGACTGCTGGGCGCGCTGATCCTCGGATACGTGCTCGAATGGCTGCTCTTTGGCGTGTTGATGCACCGCTCGCATCTGGAGCAGGTGCTCGGCACCTTCGGCGTCATTCTGGTGGTGACGGATGGGCTGAAGATGCTCTTTGGCCCAGCGCCGCTGCCGCTCGCGGTGCCGGAGGCGTTCCAGTGGTCGGTGCGGCTCACGCCGACACTGGTCTATCCCGCGTGGCGGCTTGCGATCATGCTGGCCGGCGTGGTGCTCGCGCTGGTGCTGTGGTGGCTGGTGGCCAAAACCCGGCTCGGCATGCTGGTGCGCGCTGGCTCAACGGATCGCGAGACCGTCTCGGCGCTCGGCGTCAACATCGACAAACTCTTCCGCCTCGTTTTCGCCTTCGGCGCGGTGCTCGCGGCCTTTGCAGGCGCCATGGCCGGGCCGCTGATCTCGATTGAACCCACCATGGGCGATAATATCCTCATCCTCGCCTTCGTGGTCATTGTGGTGGGCGGCATCGGCTCCGTGCGCGGTGCGTTTTTCGCGGCCATCCTCATTGGTGTGGTGGATACGCTGGGCCGCGCCTTTCTCACGGGCTGGCTGGCAGGGCTTGTGGGTAAACCAGCGGCAGCCTCGGTGGGGCCCGCGCTCGCCTCCATGCTCATCTACATCCTGATGGCGCTGGTGCTGGCTGTGCGTCCGCAGGGGCTTTTCGCGGGCGCGGGGGGCAAATGACGCCCGGTTTGCGTAAGGATCTCGCACTGGGTGCGCTGGCGGTCGGGCTTCTGGCTGTTGTGCTGTTCGTGGCGCTGCAAATCGGGGCGGGCGGCATCGTCAGTCTCATCGCCCGCATCGGCATTTTCGCGCTGGCCGCGCTGGCGCTGTCCTTTCTCGTCACGCAGGCGGGGTTGGTCAGCCTTGGTCAGGCGGCGGCGGTGGGCCTTGGCGCTTATGTTACGCTGGCGCTGGCCGAACGCGGGCAAAGCGAGCTGCTGGTCCAGCTGCCGCTCGCGGCGCTGGCGGCGGCGGCTTTTGCGGGCCTGACGGGTTTGGTCGTGCTGCGCGCAAGGGGCGTGGCCTTCATCATGCTCACGCTGGCCTTTGCGCAAATGGCGTTTTTCGGTGTCGCGGCCTTGCCCGCCTTTGGCGGCGATGATGGCATGGCGCTGGCGGCGCGCTCCACGCTCCTGGGGGTCAAGGTGCTGCGCTCGGAGGCGGGGATAGCCGTGGCCGCGCTGCTGCTGCTGGGCCTTGCGCTTGCCGCGCTGACACTTGTTCGCCACGCGCGCCTCGGGCTCGCGCTGCGCGCCGCTATGGACAACGAGCGCCGCGCCGAGGCCAGCGGCATCAACATTCCCCATGTTCAGCTCGCCGCTTATGTCGCCTGCGCGGCCATCGCCGCGCTATCGGGCGTGCTGCTTGCCAATCAGGCGGATTATGTCTCCCCCGGTTATCTCAACTGGCACCGCTCGGGCGAGCTGCTGGTCATGGTGGTGCTGGGCGGGCGGCGGCTCGCGGGGGCGGTGCTGGGGGCGGCGCTGGTGCTGGTGACCGAAGACCTCATCAGCCACTACACCGAATACTGGAAATTCTGGCTCGGCCTTCTCATCGTGGCGGTGGTGCTGCTGCGCGGGCGCGATCTCTCGAGCCTCTTCGGGAGGCGCGCATGATCGCCCCGATCCTGAGCCTCACCGGCCTTGAGAAGCACTTCGGCGCGCTCCATGTCACGCGCGGAGTCAGCCTCGATGTTTTCCCCGGCGAGGTTCACGCCCTGATCGGCCCGAACGGCGCAGGCAAAACCACGCTGGTGAGCCAGATTGCGGGCACCTTGCGCCCCGATGCCGGGCATGTGCGCCTTGCCGGGCAGGATGTCACTGCGCTCTCCGCCCATGCGCGCTCGCGGCGCGGCCTCAAGCGCGTGTTCCAGATTTCCTCGACCTGCGAGAGCCTGAGCGCGCTCGAAAACGTGATCCTCGCGCTGCCCAAGTTTCGTAACAGGCTTTTTTCGCGGTTTTTTCCGGCGCTGGCAGATGAGCGTCTGGGCGCCCCGGCGCTCGAAGCGCTGGCCAATGTGGGGCTGGCGGCGCGGGCGGAGGCACTCGCCGGCGATCTTGCTTATGGCGAGCGCCGCGCGCTGGAACTGGCCATGGTGCTGGCCGCCAGCCCGCGCGTGCTGCTGCTCGATGAGCCGATGGCCGGCGTGGGGCGTGAGGAAAGCCGCGCGCTCACGGCGCTGCTCGCAACGCTCAAGGGCCATGTGCCGATGCTGCTGATCGAGCATGACATGACCGCCGTTTTCGCGCTGGCGGACCGCATCTCCGTGCTGGTGGAGGGCGAGATCATCCTGACCGGCACGCCCGAGGCTGTGCGGGCGGATGCGCGCGTCAAGGCGGCCTATCTCGGCGCGGGGGCAGCATGAGCAACCCTTTGGTCGCTCTCTCTGGCATTGATGCGGGTTATGGTCGCGCGCAAGTGCTGTTTGATCTGTCGCTGGAAGTGGCGCCCGGCGAGGTGGTCACGCTTCTGGGCCGCAACGGCATGGGCAAGAGCACCACGCTCAAGGTGCTGATGGGGTTGGTTCCGTCGTGGTGCGGTGAAATCCACCTGCGCGGCCAGCCTGTCACGGGCGCGGCCCCTCATGTCATGGCGCGCGCGGGCCTTGGCTATGTGCCGGAGGGGCGGCGTATTTTCCCGCGCCTCGATGTGCGTGAAAATCTGATGGCGACCGCGCGCCCCGGCGCATGGACCTTGGCGCGCGTCTTGGCGCTGTTTCCGCGCCTTGCGGAGCGCTTGGGCAACCTGGGAACCCAGCTTTCCGGCGGCGAACAGCAGATGCTGGCCATTGGCCGCGCGCTGATGACCAACCCCGCCTTGCTCATTCTCGATGAAGCAACCGAAGGCCTCGCCCCGGTCATCCGCGATGAAATCTGGACCACCATCCGCGCGCTCAAGGGGGAGGGGCTCTCCCTGCTGATCGTGGACAAGAACCTCGATGAACTGGTCTCGCTCGCAGATCGTCACGTCGTGATCGAGAAGGGCCATGTTGTCTGGCGCGGCACCTCGCAGGCCTTGATGCAGGATAAGGCGCAAGTCATGACCCATCTTGAGGTTTAACGCGCTCAGCCCCGGATATTGGCGACCAGCTTGTCCAGCGCTTCTTCCATCACCACCGATTGCGCCTTGAGGCTCGCGGCGGAGTCGCGCACCAGCGAGGCGGATTGGCCGGTTTTGTCCACTGCGCCATGCGCGCCGGAAACTTCGCTCAGCGCGTTGTCGGTAAACAGCGCCGCATTGGCGATGTTGGCGGCGATTTCCTGCGTGGCTTCGCTTTGCTCGCGTGCCGCCACCGCCACGGTCGAGGAAATGGTGTCGATGTTGCGGAAGGTCTCGACCACGGAGGCCAGCGCATCCATGGCGTCCGTCGCCGCGCCCTGAACTTCCCGGATTTGCTCGGAGATTTCGGCGGTGGCCTGCGCGGTTTGCGAGGCGAGCGATTTGACCTCCCCCGCCACAACGGCGAAGCCCTTGCCCGCCTCACCGGCGCGCGCGGCCTCGATGGTGGCATTGAGCGCGAGAAGGTTGGTCTGGGCCGCAATCTGCGTGATCAGGCTCAGGATGTCGGAGATGCGGCGCGAGGCGGAATCAAGCCGCTCCATCTTGTCCGAGGCAGCGCCCACCTCCTGCGAAGCGACAATGGCAAGATCCGCGCTTTCCTGCACGCGTTCGCGCGTCTCGCGCACCGAGGCGGAAAGCTCTTCGGCTGCGGCGGCTACGGCGGAAACATTGCGTGCCGCATCGCGCGAGAGGCCGAGCGCGCCCTGCGCATGGCGGGTGGAAAGGCTCACGTCCTCGCTCATCGAAATGGCGTTGCTTTCCAGCTCTGTCGCTGCGCCGCGCACCATGGCGATGGCAGAACCGATGGTGCGATTGCACTGGTCGGCGATGGCGATGAGCGCGCTGCGGCGTTCTTCCTCGGCGCGCTGGCGCTCCGCCCCTTGCTGCTGGCGAAGCTGCTCGGCCTCGCGCGATTGTTCCGCGAGAATATTGACCGCGTTGCACACGTCTGTGATCTCGTCGTTATGGCGCCCGACGGGGAGGTCAACATCGAAGTTGCCGGTCGAGACATCGGCGATGGCGCGGGAAAGACGCGTCAGCGGGCGCACGACACGGCGTCGCAGCACCACCACGGAGACCAGCGCAATCAGCGCCGAAACGACAACAACAGCCAGCGCGCCGATCAACACCATGCGCGCATGGGCGACACGGTTTGCCGCATCCTGCGCCACACGGGTGATCGCGGCGTCCCGCAGGCCCGTGATCGAGCCCAGAGCGCTGAGCGTCCACGGACGCCACACATCAATGGTGATCCCGGGGTCAGATCCGCTGCGCGCGGCCTGCGCGATCTGGGTGTAGCGGGCCTCGCCCTCTTGCCGGAATTTGACGCGTGCGTTCTCCAGCGCATCGCTCAGGCCGGGCGTGCTGCCGGCGGAATTGGCCGCGCGCTCGATGGCACCCCAGACATAGCCGACACGGCCATCGGCCTCGTGAATGCGCACACTGGTTTCGGCGGAAATCGCTTTGCGGGATGCCACATACTGCGAGAGCCAGGCCGAGCGGACCCCGGCGATGTCGCGCAGGTCCGATGCGAAGGAAACAAGCGGCACGGCACGGGCAATCTCGCCGTCGTGCAGGGCAATATCCGCTTCCAGACGGGCAATCAGCTTGCGCGACAGCGTGCCGATGGAGGTGGCCTTGGCGAGATAGGTCTCGGCCAGATTGGGGGCGCGCTCTGCGCGCGCCTTGAGGAAGCCCGTTTCCGCCAGCGTGCGCGATTCCTGCACAACCTTGCCGACCGCGTCGATATCCTCGCGGTAGGCTCCCGTTTTGCCGGCGCGGAGCGTCGAAAGCACTTCGCGGAAGCGCAGGATCTGCGCATCGACATCGAGACGGCGGCGGGCCACATCGTCACGCGCTGCCGGGCTCGCAGCCCCCTCCGAAGAGAGGCTGGCCCCGTATTGGCTGCGCTCCAGCGCCACCAGTTCGATCAGCTTCGCCTGATTGGCGAGCAGCCCGGAGAGAACCTCGGCGTGGGTGGCGTTCGTGTGGCGATCGGCGGCATCAACGGCAATCCATGCGCTCACCCCGATGGTCATGGCGCTTAGGGCAAAAATCGCGCTGTTGAGGATCGTCGCAATACGCATTTCGGCCTCGAAAAACCCGGTCTGAAAAGGAAAAACCCAACGTCAAATACAATTCAGGATTGATAACGGTAAAAATGCCGTGAATGCCGGAGGAGCCGTTGGGCTTTGATATTTAAGAACATGCCCTCATTTTGAGCATTTTTTTGCCGAGTTTAGCGCTTGAGAGCAAAATCAGAAGTTGTGTTTCCGGCTAAAATACCGTTCCCGGCAGCCCGAGCCGGATAGGCAGAAATCCGCCAAAGGTGGTGCAAATTTTTTCAGCGAAAAGGCGATTTTTGCGCCGAATTCAAGCCTCACGCGGGCGTTGTATCCCCAGACGACGCATCTTGTCGTTCAGGGTACGGCGCGGAACACCGAGAATCTCCATCGCCTGCGCCACCGACCCACCCGTTTCATGCAGGGTCGCCACAATCAGCTTGCGCTCATAGGCATCCACCAGCGCCTCAAGAGTCGGGCGGGCATCGGGGGCCATCGTCTCGCGCACGGCGCCATCAATATCGAGCCCCAACCCCAGCCCGAAACGCTCGGCGACAAGGCGCAACTCGCGCACGTTGCCCGGCCAGTCGTGGTCCAGCAGCGCGGAAGCATTGAGCGGAGAGAGAGGGCGCGCCGCTTGCCCCGCGCGTTGGGCCGCCTGCGCTGCAAAGCGTTGAAACAGCAGCAGCACATCTTCGCCCCGCGCACGCAAGGGCGGCAGATCAAGTTCATACCCCGCGAGGCGATAGTAAAGGTCATCGCGAAAGCCGCCGTTGCGGGCCAGCACCTTCAGATCCACCTTTGCCGCGCTCACCACGCGGATGTCGATGGGCACGGCGCGGTTGCCGCCCACGCGTTCCACCATGCGCTCCTGCAAGACGCGCAGCAGCTTGGCCTGCGCGGATGCGGGCATGCTTTCGATTTCATCGAGAAAGACAGTGCCGCCGTTGGCGAATTCAAACTTGCCGACCCGCGCCTGCCGAGCGCCGGTAAAGGCGCCCGATTCATGGCCGAACAGCTCGCTTTCGATGATCTCGGCGGGCATGGCCGCGCAATTGATGGCCACAAACGGCTTGGCCGCGCGCGGGCCGCACTCGTGCAGCGTGCGCGCCACAACTTCCTTGCCCGCACCTGTTTCGCCGCGCAGCAGCACATCGAGCGGTGCATTGAGCAGCGCGCGCACGGCATGTTGCAAACGCCGCATGGCGTCCGAACGCCCGACCAGTCGCATCGCCACCGGGTCGCTCTCGTCTAGGTCACCGGAGAGGCGCTCGAGTTGGCGGCGCAAGCGGCGCTGCTCGCAGGCATTGCGCAGCGTCACCGCGAGCCGGTCCGGGTCATGTGGTTTGGTCAGAAAATCGAACGCGCCGAGCTTGAGCGCCTCGACGGCCTGCGGCACATCGCCATGCCCGGTCAGCAGCACCAGGGGCAACCCCGGCCAGCGCGCCTGCACCTTGCGCAACAAGGCGATGCCATCTTCGCCCGGCATCCGCAGATCCGCCAGCACGGCATCGAAACGGCCGTTTTCAAGCTGGTGGATCGCCTCGCTCACAGCGGCGGCGCTTTGCGTAGTGAAGCCAGAGAGGCGCAGCCATTGCTCCAGTGCCCCGCGCAACACCGCATCATCATCAACGATGAGCAAATGGCCTTGAGCGGCGTTTTCCGATGTTCCGAGCATTCTTCTTGGCCTTTTCAGTGCTGTTCTGGCGTCGTATCGGGGCTTTTGCCATCCCCTGACAGGGGCAGGGAGACGAGAAACCGCGTCTCGCCCGCCCCTGAACGTTCGTATTCCAAGGTGCCGCCATGCTCGCGCACGATGGCGTAACTGATGGCGAGGCCGAGCCCCACGCCATCTTCCTTGGTGGTGAAAAACGGCTCGAACAGCCGACCGCGTTCGGTTTCCGGCACGCCGGGGCCATGGTCCGTCACGCTGAGGCGCGCGCGGTCATCCTCTTTGAAAACCCGCACGGCCACGCGTGCATCCTCGGCGTTGGCTACGGCATCCAGCGCGTTGAGCACAAGGTTGAGCACCACCTGCTCGAGGCGGTTGGCATTGCCCGACAGTGTGATCCCCTGCGGGGCATCCAGCTCGAGTGCGACGCCATAGTCCGCGAAGCGATACTTCATCAGCTCTGCCACCCGCCGCGCGATATCGCCGAGGTCGATCGTCTCGCTGGTCTCGTCCGAGCGACGGGCGAGGCGGCGCAGGTCACCCGTCAAGCCGGCAAGGCGCTGCACAGCCCCTTCCATCACCGTGATGTTGGCCAGAGCATCCGTTTCCGCCCCCCGTGTTATGAGAAGCCGCAGGCTGGAGAGATAGGTGCGCAGAGCGGCCAAGGGCTGGTTGATCTCATGGGCGAGGCCCGAGAAAGCCTTGCCCATGGCCGCCAGCTTGGCGGCCTGCACCAGCTCGTCGCGCGCGCGGTGCAGCTCGCCGTCGATGCGCTGGCGCTCCGTGATCTCCGTCTCAAGCCGTTCCAGCGCGCCGGCCAGATCTTTCGTGCGGGCCTGAACGCGCCCCTCAAGCTCGAGATAGGCCGCCCGTTCCGCCGCGAGCCGCGCCCGGCGCTGGCGCAGCGTCACCAACACAAGGATCAGCACGAGGCTGGCCATCACCGCCAGCGCGGCTGCGCCCGCCGGTGCCCAGCCCTTGCCGACCCAAGGGGTGACCACGCTCATCCGCCACGCGGTGCCGTCGATGATGCGCGTGGCGCGTTGTCCTGCGGGCCAGTCATCCGTGCCGATGACGGGCTCAAGGCTCAGGTTCGAGTAGCGCAGCTCCCGCCGGATCTCCGCCGAGCGCGCGGCATCGAGCCGTCCGAGCGGACGATATTGCAAGGCGGGGTCGGTGGAGAGAAACACGATGCCGTCGGCATCGGACACCAGCACATGCTCGCGCCCGCTCGTCCAGCTTTCCAGCAGCGGCGTGAAATCGACCTTGGCAACCACAACCCCGCTCACGCCCTCATCGAGCCGAACCCGAGAGGAGAGAAAATACCCGGCCTGCCCGGTGGTGACGCCGACGCCGTAATAGCGCCCGCGGCCGTTTTGCATGGCTTGGGTGAAATAGGGGCGGAAGGCATAATCATGGCCAACAAAGCTCGTCGGCTCGCGCCAGTTGCTCGCGGCCAGCGCCTTGCCCTTGTCGTCGAGCACATAGAGCGCGGCCAGACCGACTTCACGCGTGGCCCGTTCCAGCGCCGCATTGGCGCGGCTGCGGGCTTCCGGATCGGTCGGGGCCAGCAGAAGCCCGGCGATAGAACGGCTCTCGCCGACGATGTCCGGAACGGCGACGAAACGATCGATCGTGGATTGCAAGGTGTCGGAGAGCAGGGAAAGCCTGTCCTCCGCGAGGCGCTGTGTCGCGCGCTCGCCCATGGCATCAACACTCCGGTAAATCGCGCCGGCCAGCAGGGCCTGCGCGATCACCAGAAGGAAGGCAAGGGTACGGACCGACATGGACCTGACCCTAAATTCGTTCGGGGTTTCAATCTATTGTGGTTGCCCGCAGGCGATCTTCATCCCGGTCGATATGCGAGGATTTCCGCGTGTCCGGCATGGCGAGATACACCATGAGCGAGCAGGCGATGCAGAAGGTGACATACCAATAATAGTAGGATTCCACGCCTGCCGCCTTGAAGTACAGCGCGATGTATTCCGCCGTGCCGCCGAACAGCGACACCGTGATCGCATAGGGCAGCGCCACACCGATCGCGCGCACCTCGGCGGGGAATAGCTCTGCTTTCACCACGGCGTTGATCGAGGTGTAGCCGGACACGATCAACAGCGCGACCATGATCAGCGCGAAGGCCATCAGCGGGCTCTTGGTGGTGGCGAGCGTCGAGAGCAGCGGCACCGTCAGCGTGACGCCCAGCACGCCGAAGCCGATGAGCAGCGGGCGACGCCCGATGCGATCGGAGAGCGCGCCGAACACCGGCTGAAGGCACATGAACAGGAACAGCGCCGCCGCCGAGATCAGCGTGGACTGGTCCTTGGTCAGGCCCACCGTGTTCACGAGGAACTTCTGCATGTAGATGGTGTAGGTGTAGAAGGCGACCGTGCCGCCCATGGTGAGGCCCACCACGACCATCACCGCGCGCGGATGCTGGCTCAGCGCTTTAAGGTGCGAGAACAGCGAAGGGCGCTGCGCCTTCTGCCCGCGCAGGGCTTCGAACTGGTCACTCTCCACCATGTTCCGGCGCAGCCAGAAGGCGACCACGGCACAAAGCGCGCCGATGATGAACGGAATGCGCCAGCCCCAGGCTTCCAGCTGGGCCGAGGTGAGCACAAAGAACTGGAGGATCAGCAGCACCGCCAGCGCCGTCAGCTGCCCCATGATCAGGGTGACATACTGGAAGCTGGAGTAAAAACCGCGGCTTTCCTTGGTGGCGACCTCGGAAAGGTAGGTGGCGCTTGCGCCATATTCACCCCCGAGGCTGATGCCCTGCACAAGGCGCGCCAGGACCAGCAGGGCCGGAGCCCAGATGCCGATGGTGGCATAACTCGGGGTGAGCGCGATGACGAGCGAGCCACCGCACATCAGCAGCACCGAAAGGCTCAATGCTGCGCGGCGACCATAGGAATCCGCGTAAACACCCATAAGCCAGCCGCCGATGGGGCGCATGATGAAGCCGAGCGCGAAGATGGCTGCGGCATTGAGCAGCTCTGCCGTGGGGTCGCTCTTGGGGAAGAACGACTTGGCGAAATAGAGCGAGAAGGCCGAATAGGCGTACCAGTCGTACCATTCGACCAGATTGCCGACTGAACCGCCGAAAATGGATTTGAGACGCGAACCGACGCTCGATTGCGTCGTTGCAGGGGCGCTTGTCGCGCCGGGAAGGGCTGTATCTGTCATCGTCCTCTCCTTGGGGCCGGGCCGCTTCTTGGGCGGCTTGGGCGGGAAAGGTTGGCAAGCGGAATGCCAAACCAAGGAACGGGTGAAAAATCGAATAAAAACAGAGCGATGATATTTTGGCTGGATGCCTTTGTGAGCCTGAATGAGCAGAAAAATGCCGACGCTGACGGCGTTTTCGGCAGAAACCGGCCACCCCCTCAAAACGCCATCACCGGCTGCGGGGGGGCAGCCGGTGAAGCATCGAGCGCGAAGGGGGGCGGGCAACGCTCAATCGGGGAAAATCAGCGGCACACCCGGCGGTAGCCCACGACATCGCCGTAGCGGTTGAAGCGCTCCACCGTGAAGCAGCGGGGGGCTTCATCCTCCACATAGACCGGCTCGGCATGGGCGCGCGAAGCGGCGATCATCGAGCCGAGAACGAGGCCACCGGCGACGGCGGCGCCTGCACCCCAGCCCCAGCCGTGACGCGGGCGGGCCTCAGCACCGGTGGCGAGGGCGGCAGAGCCGAGGGTGAGAACCGCGAGGGCGAGAGCGGCGGACTTCTTGGAAGCGATCTTGGTCATGGTCTTTCTCCTGCTGCGTTGGCGGGGCCGGTCCATCGGCCTCCTTGCCCATTGGTCGCGGCGAGCGGGAGGAAGGTTCAAACCCCTCTCGATTTTTTTTCGGGAAAAACGGGAGGGGTTCAAGAGGGCTGATTTAGCCGGGAAAATGCTCGGTGTGCGTCTCTGCCGTGCAGCCGAAATAGACCACCCTGCGGCCCGGAAAGGACACCATGTACCCCGCGCAGCCTGCAGACTTCACGTTCCGGCAGAAGGCGGCGTAGCTGTAATCGGCCTCCCCACGCTGCGCCCAGGCCACCTGTGCGGCAATCGCCACGCCATCAAATGCGAGCGCAATAGCATCCGCGCTGGCCGGCAGGGGTAGAATCAGCGCCGCTGCCTCGGGATGGAAGTAGGTGGCGGTCTTGGTTCGGTAATCCACCATATAGCCTTCAAACCCGGCACCCATCAGCGCGCCGACAATCTCGGGAAAAGACATGGCCCCGCTGTAGGCACCATCAAGCGTGCGGCGGGCAAGGTCGGTGAGGGGCGCATCCATGGCGCGGTCCTTTCAATGGGGGGAGGGGCAGGGTCAGCTCAGAGGCGTGTTGCGCAGGCCATGCGCCTCGGCCATGGCTCGAAGCAGGTTCCCCAAGCGGACCTGATCTTCAGGTCCCAGCGCCTTGAAAAACCGGCTGTCATTTTCGTCTGCGAGGGCGGCCAGCTTCGGCACGAGCGCGCGTCCGGCGGCGGTCAGGGCGAGCCGATGCGCACGCCGGTCAGCCGTGTCAGCGGCGCGGGCAATCAGGTGCTTGTCGAGCAGGCGGTCGCTCAGTTTGGAAATGGCGCCCTTGGTCATGCCCATCTGTTTGGCGAGATGCGAAGGGGCGGCACTTTCCTGATCGAACAGCATCCGGAGCAGGACCCACTCCGCGACCGTCACGCCCTGGCCCTCAATGGATCGGGCAAAACCATGGGAGACCGCGTTGGAGACAAGCCGCATCCAATAGCCGAGATGATCGTGCAGGGCGGAGAGAGCTATGCCGGGATCTGAAGTTACGGGCATCGGGCTTCCACGATAAAAAGTTGACTAGGAAACTAGTCGATAAGGTTTCCTAGTCAACTAAAATCGCAAAAAAAAATGCCGGCTGCCCCGGGGGGAGGGCAGCCGGTAAATGCCCGCGGGGGCAGGATCAGTAGTAGATCGGGCGCACACACACCCGGCGCAACACCACATCGCCGTAACGGTTCACGCGCTCGACGAGGCGGCAGCGCGGCCCGGCCGCGACATAGGAGGCGGCCCCGATCAGGCCGTAAGCGCCCCAGTGGCGATGATGATGGCGGAAATGACCGTGATGCGGGCGATGATGGCCACCATGCCAGCCGCCATGGCCGCCATGGCCGCCGGGGCGGGCTTCGGCGGTGCTGACCGCGGCAAAGGTGCTGCCGAGCGCAAAAGCGGCGAGCAGAGCGGCGAAGATCTTGCGGGTGCCGGAAATCTGGGTGGTTTGGGTGGTCATGGCGGGTCTCCCTTTGGCTGGTGAGGGGCCGGCTCGTCGGCCCTCTACACCTTGGTCGCGGGAGCCGCACGACAGGTTCAAACCTGTCGCAACTTTTTTCAGGGGCGCTTTGCGGCCTCTTCCGCCGCGCGCGCCACGGCGGCCTCCGCATTGGCGCGGCCCGCGCCATAGGTGGCATCAAAGCCCTTGGGGCCAAGATCCTGCGCTGTGGCGGCGAGAATGCGCTTCACCCCGGCAAGATCGAGATCCGGGTTGCGCTCCAGCATCAGGGCGACCAACCCCGCGACATGCGCGGTGGCGATCGAGGTGCCCGAGGAGAAGGCATATTGGCCCGAAGGTGCCGCCGCGATCACATCCACCCCCGGCGCGGAAATGGCGACATGGTTCCCGGTATTGGCGCGCGAGAACACCGCATCGGCGGCATCTGTGGCGGTGACGGCCAGCACGGAAGCCTCGGCGGCGGGATAGAGCACAGGCGTATTCGGCCCCGCATTGCCCATGGCGGCCACGGAAACGATCTTGCGGGCACGCGCGCCTTCAAGCTCTCGGCCCATCAGGCGGTCCTGAGGGCCGGCAAAGCTGAGGTTGAACACGCGGGCGCCTTGCCCGGCCGCCCAATCCAGCGATTGAAGAATCTGGAAGCTGGTGCCGCTGCTTTTGGCGTCGCCACCAAAGGCACGCGCCGAGAGCAACTGGGCTTGCGGTGCTGCCCCGCGCAAGGAGGCGCGGGCCACCAGAGCACCCGCCATGGCGGTGCCGTGCTCCCGGCTGTTTGTTTCGCCGGTGACAGCCTCGAACCGCGCGACAACGGCACCCGAGAGTTCGGGATGCGCATCATCCACACCTGTATCCACCAGCGCGATGCGGATTTTCTCGCCGCTCGCGAGCTTTTGCGCGCCCGTCAGCCCCAGTTTGTCGAGCACATATTGCTCTTTGCGCGCGGGGGGCGGCGGTGGCTCACTCACCGCGACCTTCTGGGCTTCCTCTTGCAAGGTGTAGACGTAATTGGGCTGAGCCGAGGCGATACGCGCATCCCCGGCCATCTGTTGCAGGGCCTGACGCGCCGTACGGCCCCCCTCGATCCGCGCGCGGATAATGGTGGTATTGGCCAGCTCGAACCGGGTCTGCGCCAGCTGCGTCAGCCGATGGCGACGCAAGACAGCCTCCGCGCTGGCCGGGTTCTTCACCTCGATCAGCACTTCCTCGGGCACAAGGCGTTGCTCGCTCGCGACCGGAATGCTGACCGGGGGAACGCGCGGCGCAGCAGGGCGCGCTTGGCGCGGCGGCGGAGCCTGCCGGGCGACTTTGGGAGCGGGCTTGGGGCGCGCCTTGGTGCCGCGCGGACGACGCGGGCGCTCCTCCTCGACATCATATTCCTCGACATAAACCGGTCCGCGCGGGCGCACCGCCTCAATGAGACCCGGCACGAGAATTCCCGCGCCGAGGCCGATGCCGAAGCCGCCGCGCCCGCCGCCGCCGGGAACGCGCACGCCCCCGCCGGTCATCGGCGTATTGCCCCGAAACTGGGCCTGCGCCTCGGCAAGCCCCAATCCCAACGTCAGCGCGGTCAAAGCCGTGGCAAAACCGAGTTTCCTCATGGCGCAGCCCTCACTGTTCGGCGTCCGCGGAGATTACCACGCCTTTGGCGGCGCGCAGAGCGGCAAGACGCTTGGCAATCTCTTCTTTCGAAAGCGCCGTGCTGCTCAGGCGAAGGCGATAGAGCCCGCTGGCGCGCGGCCCTTCGACAATGCTGGCCCCTGCCGCCTTGAGCGCGGTTGCCATCTCCGCTGCCTTGGCTTCGGGCGCAAAGGCGACGAGCGCATAGCTGCCCGCTTCGATGGCGGAAGCCGTCTGGTAGCTCGGCGCGGTGGCAGGGCCGTTCAGCGCGCCGGTCATCACCGCGCCCTGAAGCGCGATGATGGCGACGCAGGCCGCCGAGGCATAGGCCAGCGTGCGCGGCGAAAGCGCGGCCAGCATGGCACCCAGACGGTCCATAAGCCCCTGTTTCACGGCGCTGGCGACATGGGCCGCCTGCTTTGGCTCGGTCTCGATCTTCGCCATCAGCACGTCAAGCGCACGGGAGGAGGGAGCCCCCAGCGCTTCGTTGAGCGCAATGGCTTCCATGCGCTCCTCCTCGATCAGCGCGAGGCGCCGCGCGAGTTCCGGGCTTTGCTTAAGCGCAGCCTCGACGCGGGCATGGTCCGCCGCGCTGATCCGCCCGTTGGCGTAGAACGGCAGCAGATCCTCGATGTCTGTCATATTCTCAGGATTGGTCATGGCCACCCCCTGTCGATGCCATTGGCCTTGAGGACCTCGGCGAGTTTCTTGCGGGCGTGGAAAAGGCGCGTCTTCACGGTGTTTTCGGGGATGCCGACAATCATGGCGACCTCCTCGACGGAACTGTCGTGATAATAGACAAGATCGAGCACCTCGCGGTGTTCCGGCGAGAGCTTTTCCATGCACAGCCGGATGGCCGCGCCCTTGTCCGATTTCTGGATCTGCACCTCGGGGTCATCCGCTTCATCCTCCATGGCCTCGGCCACGCCGTCATCGAGCGCGGCCTCGCGCCGCTTGCGCAGCGCGCTCCACGCCTTGTTTCGGGCCATGGCGAGCAACCATGTGGAGACGGCGGATCGTTCTTCGAAGCGCCCGGCTTGCCGCCAGACATCGAGGAAAACCTCGCTCAGCGCGTCTTCCGACGTGGCTTCATCCCGCAGCAGATGCTGGAGAAACCGGAAAACGCGCAGGTGGTGACGCGCATAAAGCGAACGCATCGCGAGGCTGTCACCCCCGGCGATCCGGCGAACGAGATCCTCGTCGCTCGCAGCCTGCATCGTCACCCCCGCTTCAAGCCCTTGCACCTTGGTTGCGCAACAGGGCATCGCGGTTCAATGAACGCGGAAAATTTTGCAGAAGCAAGCGCCCGCGCCGTGGATGAAACGACGCGGGCGCAGGTTTTTGCGGTCCGATCAGAGGGATGCGTTACGCATTTTCCGGCCGGTTGAAGGGCAGCGCGCGGATGCGGCGCTTGGTGGCGGCATAAAAGGCATTGGCCACCGCCGGGCCGATGGGCGGCACGCCCGGTTCGCCCACGCCGCTCGGCTTGTTGGTGGAAGGCAGGATATGCACCTCAACCTGCGGCATATCCTCCATGCGCAGCACCTCGTAGGTGTCGAAGTTGCCCTCGACGATCGCGCCCTTGTCCAGCGTCAGCTTCGATTTGAGGATCGCGCCGAGGCCAAAGCCGATGCCGCCTTCGATCTGCGCCCGCACGTTGTCCGGGTTGACGGCGATGCCGCAATCGAGCGCGCAGACCACGCGGTGAACACGCGGCGCCTTGCCCTGAACCGAGACTTCCACCACCTGCGCCACCACGGTGCCGAAGGATTCCGCCAGCGCCACCCCCCGGAAGCGACCGGCGGGGAGGGGTTTGCCCCAATCCGCCTTTTCCGCTGCCAGTTTGAGCACCTGCGCGTGGCGCGGGCTGTCTTTGAGCATGGCCAGCCGGAACTCGACCGGGTCTTTGCCAGCCGCTTCCGCCAGCTCATCGAGGAAGGCTTCCACCGCATAGGCCGTGTGGGTGGAACCCACCGCACGCCACCACAGCACCGGCACGCCGACATCCGTTGTCGTCAGCTCCACCTTCATCGCGGGCAGGGCGTAGGGCAGATGCTGCGCGCCTTCCACCGAGGTGGCATCCACCCCGTTTTTCACCATACCCGCTGCAAACGGCGTTCCGGCGACAATCGACTGGCCGACGACATGGTTCTGCCACGCCGTGATGTTGCCGCTGGCATCCAGCCCCGCCTTGAGGCGATGGACATAAGCCGGACGATAGCGCCCGCCGCGCGTATCATCCTCGCGCGTCCACTGCACCCGCACCGGCTTGCCGCCGATGGCTTTGGAGACGCCCACGGCTTCGGTGATGATATCCGCATCGATCACCGCGCGCCGTCCGAAGCCGCCGCCGGTTTTCATGACATGCATCTTCACCTTGTCCGGGGTGACGCCCGCCACCTGCGCGGCGGCCATCTGGTACACATCGGGCATCTGGTGTCCGCCCCACACCTCGACCACGCCGTTCTCGATGCGCGCCACCGCATTGAGCGGCTCAAGCGCCGCATGGGCGAGGTAGGGGAACTCATAGGTTGCCTCCAGCACCTTGGCGGCGCTGGCGAACCCCTTGGTGAGGTCGCCCTTATCCGTGGCAATGGCCTTGCCCGGCTGGGCGGCAGCGGCACGATAGCTCGCCATCAGATCGGAGGAGGAGCGCGTCTCCGCGCCCGTTTCGTCCCATTGCACGCTCACCGCCTCGCGGGCTTTGAGGGCGCGCCACATGTTGTCGGCCACCACCGCGATGCCGCGCGGGATCTGCACCACATCGACAACGCCCTTCATGGCCTTGGCCTTGGCAGCATCAAAGGATTTCACCTTGGCCCCGAAGCGCGGCGGATGGATCATCACCGCCGTGAGCAGGCCGGGCAGCTTCACATCAATGGTGTAATCCTGCCTGCCGGTGGATTTGGCGCGACTGTCAAATTTTCCCAGAACCGCGCGATCCTTGCCGATGTAACGCCACTCGGAAGCATCTTTGAGCTTCACATCGGCGGGGGGCGGGAGCGCAGCGGCTTTCGCGGCAAATTCGCCGAAGCCCGCCTTGCGCGCGCCATGGCTAAGCGTGCCGTTCTCGATCTTGATCTCGGCGGCGGGTACTTTCCATTCCGCCGCTGCGGCATTCACCAGCATTTGGCGGGCGAGCGCTCCGGCGCGGCGATAGCGCTCGAACGAAGAACCTGTGCCGGTGGAGCCGCCCGTGCCCTGCATCACCCCGCCCCACGCGAGGTTGCCGAAGAGCTTGGGGTTGCCTGAGCCGCCTTCCACGCGGATCTGGCGCCAATCCGCGCCCAACTCCTCGTTCAGCAGCGTCGCAATGCCGTGGTAGATACCCTGACCCATATCCATATGGGCGGAATAGATCGTCACCACGCCGTCTGGCGCAATAGCGACATAGCCTTGGAACGGGTTCTGGCCACCGGCCTGCGCAACAGCGCCGCGCGGGGCAAGCCCCACCATCAACCCGCCCGCAAAAGCGGTCGCTCCCATCAGAAAACCACGGCGGGAGGGGGAAGCCGTCTCGAAAAGCGTCTTGAGCATGGAAAATCCCTCCTCAGGCCAGCGCGCGGGCGGCTTCGTGCACGGCGGCACGGATGCGTTGATAGGTGGCGCAGCGGCACAGGTTGCCCGAGAGCGCAGCGTCAATATCGGCATCGCTCGGCTTCTTGTTCTCGCTCAGCAGCGCGATCGTCGCCATCACCTGACCGGACTGGCAATAGCCGCATTGCGGCACATCGAGGCTCACCCAGGCGTTGATGACCGCCTCGGCCACCTTGCCGTTCGCGCCCTCGATGGTGATGACGTTGCGTCCCGCCACATCCGCCAGCGTGGTCTGGCAGGAGCGGCTCGGCACGCCATCAATCAGGATGGTGCAGGCGCCGCATTGGGCCTGCCCGCAGCCGAATTTCGTGCCGGTCAGCCCCAGCACATCGCGCAGCGCCCAGAGGACGGGCATGTCCCCTTCGGCGTCAACCGCCTGCTTTTTGCCGTTGAGGGTGAGTTCGATCATGCACAAGTCTCCATCAGCCAAGAGCGGAGCGGAATTGAGAGGAGCGGGATTCGCCGATCCTCAACTTGGAACTCTTTTGCGCCGGGAACAGGGCAGGGTGTTACAACGATCATCGCGAAGATGTCCGTGATCCTGCAAATGCGTTCGGGCGGCTCTCGCGCGGGGCAGGGGGCTTGCCTATGCTTCAGCCCTCAGGAGCCTACTGCCGATGACTGAACCTTCGCCTGATCTTGCCCCCCTCTTTGCCCGCATGGCGGCGCAGATCGCCCGCCGCGCGCCGCTGGAAGAGCTGAACGAAACTGCCGTGCCGGGCCTGTGTCTCTACAAGGCCAGCCAGATCAATGCCCCGCGCTTTTGCGCCCAATGGCCGACATTGGTGCTGATGGCGCAAGGGGCGAAATCCATGATGCTGGGGCAGGAGACCTTCCGCTACGGCGTGGGGGATTTCATGGTCGTCTCCATGGATCTGCCGATCATCAGCGCGATTATCGAAGCCTCGCCCGAAAAGCCGTTGCTCTCCGTGGGCATTGCGCTTCGGCCCGAGCGTTTGCGCGCCATGCTGGATCTGGGCGGTCCGCTGCCCCGGTCGGAGAGCGCGGAGGGGTTGCGCGGGGTGGGCGTCAGCCGCATCTCCGCGCCGCTGCTTGATGCCACGATGCGCTATCTCGATCTGCTCGACGCCCCGGCCGATATTCCTGCGCTGGCACCGCTGATCGAGCAGGAGATTTTCTACCGCCTGCTCACCGGTCCTTACGGCCCGCGCCTGATCCAGAACATGACCATGGACAGCCCCGCCAACCGCGTGGGCCGCGCCATCAACTGGCTGCGCGAGAATTACGGGCAGACGCTGCGCATCGAGGGACTGGCGGCCCATGTGGGCATGAGTGTCTCTTCGCTCCACCATCATTTCCGGGCGATCACGGCCATGACGCCAATGCAGTATCAGAAGCAGCTTCGCCTCAATGAAGCGCGCCGCCTGATGCTGGTAGATGAGATGGATGTCGGCTCTGCCGCCTTTGCCGTGGGCTATGCCAGCCGCTCGCAGTTCGGGTTGGAATATGCCCGCCATTTCGGCACATCGCCCAGCCGCGATATTGCAGCCCTTCGTGCCGGGGCGGGCTTGCCGCCTGTGATGACGCCCCCCATCCCCGCGCTGAGAGGCTGAGCGCGCGGAAAGTCTTTCCGTTTTGACGCACCTTGGTGCAGGCTTTGTTTTGCCTGCGTACCCCGGCTTGGATCAAACCGCAGAAAAAACGCTGTCGGCAGGCGCTTTGCAGAAATTCTGCCAAGCTTTTCCGTATTCGTTCGTTCGACAAAGCGAACGCTTTTGGCACCTTTGGCTCAACGCATTCAGTCCTCGCCGGAGATCGTCATGTCCTCAGCTGTTACCCGCCGCGCTTTTCTGGCCTCGTCCGCCGCCCTCGGGGTTGCTCTGGCGTTGCCCGCGCAGGCCGCCAATGTCTCGCTGCTCAATGTTTCCTATGATCCCACGCGCGAACTCTATTCCGATGTGAACGCCGCCTTCGGCAAGATCCTGAAGGCGAAGGGCGACACCCTCTCGGTCAGGCAGTCGCATGGCGGCTCGGGCAAGCAGGCTCGCTCGGTCATCGACGGGCTGGATGCCGATGTCGTCACCCTCGCACTGGCCTATGACATCGACGCCATCGCCGAGCGCGGCCTGATCGCGAAGGATTGGCAGAAGCGCCTGCCGCAGAATGCCTCGCCCTACACCTCGACCATCGTGTTCCTTGTCCGCAAGGGCAACCCCAAGGGCATCAAGGACTGGGGCGATCTCGCCCGGCCCGGCACCGATGTGGTGACGCCCAACCCCAAGACCTCGGGCGGTGCGCGCTGGAACTACCTTGCGGCATGGGCCTATGCGCTCAAGCAGCCGGGCGGTTCTGATGCGAGCGCCAAGGATTTCGTCGCGAAGCTGTTCAAGAACGTGAAGGTGCTCGATTCCGGGGCGCGTGGCTCTACCACTTCCTTCGTGGAGCGCGGCATCGGCGATGTGTTGATCTCGTGGGAGAACGAAGCCTACCTCTCGCTCAAGGAATATGGCCCGGACAAGTTCGAGATCGTCACCCCCTCGCTTTCCATTCTGGCAGAGCCGCCGGTGGCGGTGGTGGACAAGGTGGTGGACAAGCGCGGCACCCGTGCCTTGGCGGAGGAGTATCTGAAGTTCCTTTACACCAAGCAGGGGCAGGAGCTTGCCGCCAAGCACTTCTACCGCCCGCGTGATGCGGAGGTCGCCGCCAAATATGCCGCCACCTTCGGCAAGGTGAACCTCTTCACCATCGATGATGTCTTCGGTGGCTGGGGCAAGGCGCAGGCCACCCATTTCGCGGATGGTGGCACCTTCGACCAGATCTACGGCAAGTAACGCGGAACAGGGGCCGGGGTTATGAGCAGGATCATCATCGTTCCGGGGCTCGACAATTCCGGCCCCGATCACTGGCAGACATGGCTTCAGACCCAGCTGCCGCAGGCGCGCCGCATCGAGCAGGCGCAGTGGCAGGAGCCAGACCTGCCGGGCTGGATGGCGGCGATCCGCGCGACGCTGGACCCGCGGGATCCCGCCATTCTGGTGGCACACAGCTTCGGCTGCCTCGCGAGCATCCGCATCATCGAGCAGCATCGCGCCGCCATCCGCGCGGTGCTGCTTGTGGCCCCGGCGGACCCGGAGAAGTTCGGCTTTGAGGCCGAGCGTTTCCTTCGCCCCTTGGGCGTGCGTGCGCTGCTGGTCGCATCGGAGGATGATCCATGGATGAGCCTTGCGCGTGCCCGCACGCTGGCAGCAGGGCTGGGGGCTGATGTGCTCAATCTCGGCCGCGCAGGGCATATCAACGCGCGCAGCGGTTATGGCGCTTGGCCGGGTGGCCTCAAGCTGGTGGAAGGTTTGATGCGTCCGCCGGTGCGCAGCTTCCGGCAGGCTGGGGTCAAAGAGGCCGGAGCGGTGCTCGCGCGCTAGGCGCTGGCACGACGAGAAGAATTTTCTTCCGCCATGAGGCCGACGCCCCAAAGGGCTTGCCGCTGTGCCGGTCGAAAACGCAAGCGGCTTCCGGCGACGGATGCCAAAAACACAATTATATCAGGATTATCGCGGCGCCTTGCCGTGCGGAGGTGTCATCATGGTGCAAAAGGGGCTTGGGTACATCGGCTTGGCAGCCAGCACCTTGCTGATCCTGTCGGTCGCCGCGTTCTCGCGCGGCTTCTGAGTCGGGGCTGCCGCATCATGAACTTCCAGCAACTGCGCATCCTGCGCGAATGCCTGCGCTGCAATCTCAACCTCACCGAGGTCGCCAATGCGCTGGCAACCTCGCAATCCGGTGTCTCCAAGCATATCCGTGACCTTGAGGAAGAGCTGGGCGTGGAACTCTTCGTGCGGCGCGGCAAACGCCTCACCGACATCACGGAGCCGGGGCGGGAAATTGCCGCCATCGCGACCCGGATGCTGATGGATGCGGAGAACATCCGTCGCATCGCGGGGGAACTGGGCGGGGTGGAAGCGGGCACCTTGACCCTTGCGACCACCCATATGCAGGCCCGTTATGCCCTGCCGCCGGTAATCGCGGCTTTTCGCAAGCAATTTCCACAGGTTCAGCTGGTGCTGCATCAGGCTAGCCCTTCCGATATTGCACGGGAACTCCTCGATGGGCGCGCAGATATCGGCATCGCCACCGAAGCGGTGGCGGCGATCCCGGATCTGGTCACGTTCCCTTACTATTCCTGGCGTCACGGCGTTGTGGTGCCGAAGGGGCACCCCTTGGCAGAGGGGACGCTCACCCTTCAGCGCCTCGCCCAGCACCCTCTGATCACCTATCAGCAGGGCTTCACCGGTCGCCCCGGCGTCGATCGCGCGTTCGAGGCGGCAGGGCTGCATCCCGATATCGTGATGGAAGCCATCGATTCCGACGTGATCAAGGCTTACGTCGAACTCGGGTTAGGGGTCGGAATCATCGCTTCCCAAGCCTTTGATCCCGCGCGCGATACGGGGCTGGCGCTGCTCTCGGGCGAGGGGCTGTTTCCGCAAACCACATCGCATCTCGCCATCCGACGCGGGCAGTTTCTGCGCGGTTACGCCTATCGCTTTCTGGAAGCATGCAGCCCCACACTCACGGAAGCTGCCGTCCGCCGCCAATGCCAGCGCGAGAACTGAGCCCGCATCAACCCTCTTCGGCGGTCTTTGCGTAGAGGCCGTCAAGAACCTTGACGAAGTGCGCGCGCACCGCATCGTCGCATTGGCAGGCGGTGCGGGCCAAGCGGTCCTGATCGCGGATCAGCAAGTGTCCGCGCCGCGTCATGATGATCTCTTCCGCCCGGAAACGCGCCAGTACGCGCGCGACATAGCTGCGCCCGACGCCCAGAAGCGCGCCCAGTTGCTCCTGCGTCAGGGGAACGCGGTCGCCCTTGGTGCGTGTCAGCGCGGAAACCAGCCATTTGGCCGAGCGCTGCTCGATGGAATGGGTGGCGTTGCACGCCGCGCTTTGGAATATCTGCGCCAGCAGGCATTCCGCATAGCGCGAGAAAAGGTTGCGCACACCGGCGGACTCCGCCTTGATCCGGTCCAGCTCCGCCAGTGGCATCCGATAGAACATGCCGGCGAACTGCACGATTCCACGAGAGAAGGCGGGCATGCTGCCATTGCTGACAATGCCGCCCACCGCGCCTTCGCGCCCGATGAGGCCCGCCTCGACGATATTCCCATCGCCAAGAACAATGCGGAACGACGCCATGGCCTCGTGGCAGGGAAAATAGACAAACTCGATGTCCTTGCCCGGCTCATGGAGCACGTCATCGCGCTCCCCGGCCCAGCCATCAAGGTGCGGCTGAAGAAGGGCATAATCGGGCGCCGATAACCGTTGCAGCAGACAATTGCCGATGGTGTCTGCGGCAGGGGCCGGGCATGCAATTGGGCGCGTGATCATGGCAACAGCATCTCTGGCTGCATCGAGAGGCAGACGCATAATTTAGTTTGGCATTCATGCAAATTAATTTTTGATTGTTCCAAGCCTCCTTCGGATGGCGCGGGTCTGAAGCGTAACTAAACGGGCGCGTGCGACGCCCCGAAAACGGGCGTAAAACACAACAAATTGGCTGGGTGTAGATATTTTTTTGGTTAAAAATTCGTAGCTTGGCCGTTAAGGCATTTCGAAAAATTCTTTATATGAGTAAGTCTTCATAAAAAGCTCTGGTTGTCCGGAAGGGTGTTTTTGCGCTCACAGGTAAGCCCAGGCACGCAAGGCGCTGTGTCGCGATCGGTCGATATACGTTCGAATCAAAGGCAAAATTGCACGGCTTGGTTGTTTGTGCGGTGCGATGGGTTGAGCGCAGCGTGAAAACTCGCTGCGCGCGGGCAGTATTTCCGTGAAAGTCGCAGAACTTTTCGGGCTTTGACGCGTTGGTCCCTTTTACGTCAGCTCTGCTGAGCGTCGGCAGGAGCGCGCCGGCTGTCCAGCCACCGTGGCGCTTGGGTAAGTTTCTGCCACTCAACGGAGAAGCTGCTCCCGTCGGGGCTTTTAATTGCGCCAGTGAGAACAAAAACAACGGGATGCCATGGGGCATCCCGCTGCTCGACCGCGCGAAAGGGAGGGGCGTGCCCCTTGCGCAGAGCCTTAAGTGTCAGGCGTTGCGGCGAAGCAAGCCGACAACGGCCGAGACGACGAACAGGATGATCGCCGCCCAGAACAGAAGGCGTGCACCGCCCATCGCGGTGCCGGCGACGCCGCCGAAGCCGAAGAAGGCGGCCGCCAGCGCAATCACCAGAAAAACGACAGCATAATGAAGAAGATTTCCCATGGTTTGCTCCTCGAAACAGGGCCCATCACCTCTGGTGCCCGTATGTTGGGAGTTAAACGGCTGGACCGGCCAAAGAGTTCCGCCTGCCGTTGAATTTCTTGATCAGGTTCTTCTCTGTTCGGGTGCTGAAAAATCCTACGATTTTGGGAGAAAAAACCATGAAAAACAGGGTGATAAGGGTTGCCTGAAGGAACGTTTCTGGTTGTGGCGCGTTGATAAGGTATGGGGCGCGGCATTCGTGCACGCCCATCCGGTGGCAGCGAGCCCCGGTCTTTTTCAACCAGCCGAAAGGATGTTCCGATGAGCAGCACGACCGACAAGATCAAGGGTCTCGCCAATGAAGCGGCGGGCAAGGTGAAACAGGCTGCGGGCAAGGCGCTCGACAAGCCGGAGCTGGAGGCCGAGGGCGCCGTGCAGGAGACCAAGGGCAAGGTTCAGCAGGCGGTCGGCAAGGCCAAGGATGCCGTCAAGGGCGCGGTCGATCGCGCCTGAGGTAAGGCAAAATCTCAAGGCAAAGGGCGGCGCGGGCCGCCCTTTTCTATTGCTGCCTCTGAGGCAAAAAAAAGCCCGCCGAAGCGGGCTTGTCCCTGCCGGGGGCGCAGGGAGGAGGTGGGATACCTTCACTTCAGCTTGAGCACAGGGAGGGGGGAGGCGGCGTTCTGCTGCTTCTGGATCATCGGCAGTGCGGTGTCCGTGCTGCCGCTCTGTGCGTTGGCGGTCACGGCCCAGAAGGCCAGCAGCGAAGCGCCGGCGAGACCGGCGAGAACAGCCTGGGTTCGGGTTGCGCGTTGCATGGTCTGATCCTCTTCTGTTGGTCGGCGCGGCGTGGAACAGCGCGCCTAAGTTTATTTGAGAGATAAACGTGCAGCGAAGCACAAGGTTCCGCGGTATTGTTGAAAAATCTACGACTTTCGGGATCGGAGGCACGTTGCCTGCCCGTCATCCGGTCGCTCGGGGCATGAAAAAACCGCCCGAAGGCGGCTTTTCCACTACTCGAGCAAGGCTGGGGCCGCGTTATTCCTTGCTTGCGAAGCTCCGTCCCGCGAGCACACCGGCGATCAGCATCAACGGCGCGACCTTGATCAGCGAGGGGGCCAACCTGCGCCCGAGACTCAGCGCCACCGGTGCCGCCGCAAGTGCCATTGCCGTGCGAGTCTGGCGGGATTTGGGCTGACGACGCACCAGCCATGCTGCAAAGGCCAGCAGGAGCGCGACGATCAACAAGCCGGCGCCGATCAGGATATCCGCCTCCATCGGCCCATAAAGCATGGACAGATGACGCCCGAGGGCGGAGAGGCCATAGGCCGCCCCGCCGATGCCGAAGACAGCTGCGCCGGCCAAAAGACCCACCGCGCGCAGGTTGCGCCGGGCGACATCGCGCAATTCCAGCCCGGCGAGGGTGGCAAGCGAGCCGATCATGGGCTTACTTCCGGCTCAGCAGGCCAAGCGCGATGCCCGCCAGGCCTACCAGCGCCAGCGTGCGCACCGGGCGCTCGCTCACTTCTTTGACGACGATCTTCTCGATGTCGGAATAGGTGGACTTCGCCTTGTCGGAGATCGTTTCGGTTGAAACGCCGAGCGCATTGATCTTTTCGTTGAGGCTGGCGACCAGCGCGCTGATCTCCTTCAGGGCCGCATCACCGGCTTCCTCGGCCTTGTCCTGTGCCTTTTCGACAAGGCGCGCGCCCTTGGCGACAGCCTCATCGGCCTTGGTGGCCAGATCGTCGCGGGTGGTCTCGGCGGGGGTCTTGAGAAGGGTGGAAAGGCTCATCGAAGGCTCCTTCAGCAGGGTGAACATCAAGCCCGAAGCTTTCTCGGGGTGGCTGAAGGACAAACGCCTGAGAATGCGATCGGTTCCCGCGAGGGAGATAAAAATTGCCGCATTGAAAAAACCGGATACGGGCGGAACGATTTGTCGCGCCAAGCATTGATGGAGGCAGAAAGAGGGTAATGATCGCCCCTGAAATGCGGAGTTACATCCATGAGCGAAGCTATTCTTGTTGGCGTACTGTGTGCGGGCGTTGCCGTGCTGGCGGTTGCAGTGGCGACACCGCTTTCCGTCGTCTCGGGTGCCGCCATTGCCATTCTCTCCGGCGCGGCCGGCAGCACCATGATGCTGATCGGGGGCGAGGAAACCTGATCCGCCTCCTCCAGCGCTGTGAGTACAAAAAAGGCGGCCCGCAGGCCGCCCTTTTTCGTCAGGCAATGGCGCCGTCCCAATCCTCGCCATACATCAGCTGGGCGAGGCGCACCCGCGCTCGGTTGACGCGGCTTTTCACAGTGCCCACGGCGCAGCCGCAGATCTCGGCAGCCTCCTCGTAGGAGAAGCCCGAGGCGCCCACCAGCAGCACGGCTTCGCGCTGCTCGTCCGGCAGCTTGCCCAGCGCCGTTTTCAGGTCATCGAGCGAGACATGCCCTTCCTGCTCGGCCGGGGTGGAGAGCTGCGCGGCCATCTCGCCGTCGGCATCCTCCACCTCGCGTTTGCGCTTGCGATACTGCGAGGCAAAGCTGTTGCGCAAAATGGTGAAAAGCCACGCCTTGATGTTGGTGCCTTCCTGAAAACTGTCGGCATGGGTCCAGGCGCGCATCAGCGTATCCTGCACCAGATCGTCGGCTTTTTCGACCTGCCCCGTCAGCGAGATGGCAAAGGCGCGCAAGGACGGCGCACTTTCCAGCAGCGCCCGTGTGAAGTCCCGGTTCTGGCCACTCATCAGCGGTGTCCCGGCTCGTCGTCGCGCTCCTGTTCCGAGCGCTCCTTGGCATCCAGTTCGGCCAGTAGGTCGAGGATGCGGTTGGGCACCGGTTCGGCCATCAGCTCATCATAGTAGGAGCGCAGTTTCGCGCCGATCAGCGCATCGAGCTTGGCATCCAGACGGTCGGAGGAGGCCCCCTTGGATGGGGCAACCGCGCCGTCTTTGGTCTTGTCGAAGTCCGTCATGAAAATGTCTGTCCTCGTCCCACCGCTTGGTCACTCCGGGCTTGCCGATAGGGCATTCAACGCACCTGACGCGTCGGGCACAATCGCCCCCGCGCGCAGCGAAAAAATTTGCGTTGCGATGGGAACGTTTCGCGCGGCCAATGGTTCCATACCTATTCTGAAGTTTTCTCACCAAGAGGATCGACATGAGCATCGCGAAACAGGTTGTCTCGCACCTTCCTTACCTGCGCCGCTATGCGCGCGCCCTGTCCGGCTCCCAGCAGGCCGGGGATGCCTATGTCGTTCAGGTGCTTGAAACGCTGGTGGCGGACACCGGTTCCTTTGATCGTTCTGTTTCCTCGCGCGTCGCGCTCTACAAGCTCTTCACCCGCATCTGGAACAGCCTGCCGGTGAACGGCGGCCATCGCCCCATGGCGCAGGGAACCGCCGAGCGTCGCCTTGAACAGCTCACGCCGTTTTCCCGTCAGGCGTTTCTGCTCACCGCCATGGAGCGCTTCGACGAACGCGACGCCGCCGTCATTCTGGGCGTTGACCTCGACGAGCTTCACAAGCTGATTGCACGCTCGACCCGTGAAATCGCCGATCAGGTGGCCACGAATGTCCTCATCATCGAGGATGAGCCGCTGATCGCGATGGACCTCGAAGCCATCATGGAAGAGGTTGGCCATACCGTTGTGGGCGTTGCCCGCACCCATGCCGAGGCGATCGAAATCGCTCGCGACAAGGACATCGGCCTCATTCTCGCGGATATCCAGCTCGCGGATGGCTCCTCCGGCATCGAGGCGGTCAACGAGTTGATTGACTCGGTGGAAGCGCCGGTCATTTTCATCACGGCCTTCCCGGAACGCCTGCTCACCGGTCAGCGCGCCGAACCCACCTACCTCATCACCAAGCCGTTCCAGGCGTCGCTGGTGACCGCCCTGGCCAGTCAGGCGCTCTTCTTTGGCGAGAAGGCCGAGAAGGCTGCCTGATCGAGCGTGCATTTTTGCACGAAACTCGCGGGGCTGTCGGGCGTTTGATACGGCATCTGCTCCCTTCGCTCGGGGGCGACGTGTCAGTTTGAAAGGGCGCCCCGGCGCGAGGTCAGGTCCGCAGAATGAGAAAATTCGCACAGGCGATCCGGTCCGAGGGGGTTCCTCGGACCATTGGCAAGCTCGCCATCGCGACCTTCGCTCTCGGTGCGCTGATGTCCGTCTTTTCCGTCATTTCGGCGCTGCGCATCCGTTCTGAATTGGTGTCCGCCTTTTCCGAAGTGGCCGCCATGCGCATTGAGCAGGAGGCGACGCACGAGCTGCTCAGCCGCGTGATCGATGCGGAAACAGCGCTGCGTGGTTTTGGCCTGATCGGCGAGGACACTTTTCTCGAACCCTATACCCGCGCCAAGCTGGAACTGCCGTTCCTGGAGCTGCGGATCACCAAAAATACTGTGCCCGGCGGCCCTTCGCGCGCGCGTTTCGATACGCTGCTCAAGGACGCCATGACCACCATCGACGCCTCCATCGTCTCAGCCCGCAAGGCATGGCCCTCCACCGATGGGTTGCGGGCGGATGTGGTGCTGATCAAGACCAAGCTGGATCGCTTGCGGGAAGAGGAGCGCTCTCTGAGTGCCCTTCTCACGGAGCGGCTTGATGTGCGCCGCGCCAGAGCGGGCGAAGTGATTTCAAAGCTCCTCTTCGCAACCGTCATTCTGGCGATTGGTCTGGTTTTGCTGGCGTTTTCACAGTTGCGCGAAATGGCGATACAGGCCGCGCGCTACCTCACCTTTGAAAGCGCCAAACGCGCTGAAATCAGCGATCTCAACCGCGAGATGGAACTCTCCCGGCAGGAGCTGGAATCGCTCCATCGGCAGCTTTCGCTGGCGCTGCGCAGCGCCTCCATTCAGGTTTTCACCCTAACCCCCGAGGCGCAGATCGATTGGGTGGCCGATCCTCAAAGCCATGTCGCGCCCCTGCGCAGCGCGCCGCAGAATCTGGCCGCGCTGGCCAGTCCAGCGGACCGTCCGGCGCTGCTCGGCGCGCTCGAAGCGGTGTTCGAGCGGGGCGAGGCGAGGGATCTCGAACTCAAGATCAGTGATCCGCAGGGCCATGCCCTCTGGTTGCGCCTGCATTTCGCGCCGCCCGGTGGTGCCGCCGGAGAAGCGGATTTCGAGCACCACATCCTCGGCTGCGCCTTCGACATCACGGCGTTGAAGGAGCGCGAGGAGAACAACTTCTGGCTCATGCGCGAGCTGAGCCACCGTTCGAAGAACCTGCTGGCCATCGTGCAATCCATTGCGCGGCAAACCGGGCGTACCACGGCGGACAAGCAGGCCTTTCTCGCCCGCTTTGCCCCGCGCCTTCAGGCGCTCGCGGCCGCGCATGATCTTCTGGTGACGACGGATTACGCGGGGGCGGACCTCGTCAGCCTCATCCGCTCGCAGATGGGCGGCAGCGAGGGGTTGATCGGTACGCGCATCACGCTGGAAGGGCCGAGTGTCACCGTGCGGGCAGAGGCCGCGCAGAACCTCGGCATGGCGCTGCATGAGCTGTTCTCCAATGCGCAGACCCATGGCGCGCTGCGCAACGCCCTCGGCACGCTGGCCATCCGCTGGCATGTGGAGGCCGAGGGGGTGGACCCTATGCTCGTTCTGGATTGGCAGGAGATCAATGTTCCCCCCGTGGAAGGCCCCCCCGGCACCGGCTTCGGTGACGTGCTGATCCGCGTCAATCTGCCGCGCTCGCTTGATGGCAAGGTGACGCTGGACCACCTTCCGGAGGGCACACGCTGCCATATGCGCCTGCCGTTGCGCCGCCTGCGACCGGAATATGCGGGGCACGCCTGAAGACGCCAATACGCAGCCCAAGGGAACCGAAGGGACGGCAGCAGCGTTTCTCCTGCGCAAGCAGGAGGAGTTTTTCCGCATGAATAGTCAGCCGCAGGTGTTGCGCGCCCTCAACGATACCTCGGCTTCTGCCGCGCGCAGCGAACGGGCGCAGCGCCTGAGCGTGAAGTGGCTGCGCATCATCGGCATCTGCCTTATCGTCCTGACCGTGCTGGCCTTGGGGGCCATGCTCGCGCTCACCCGCACCGTGGTGATGCCGATTGTCGCCGGCATCGTCATCGGTCTGATCATGGGTCCGCTGGGGGATCGCGCGCGGCGCTACAAGGTGCCGCCCGGCTTGACCTACACCGTGCTGGTGGTGGGTTTTTCGGCGGGTCTGATGGTGCTGGCCTCCTCGCTCATGCCGGCGCTCGATACCTTCTCGACGCTGGTGCCGCAGATCAAGGAGCGGCTCGCCAGTCTTTCCAGCCACTTTGCGCAAGGGTTCGGGGCGGCCAACCTCTTCTCTGGCGCGGCGAGCCTCAGCTTTTCGGGGATTGATCAGGCCACCGTCATTGATTGGGCCGGGCGCGCGGTATCACTGCTCACCCCGGCACTCTCGCAACTGCTGATCTTCCTCTTCACGCTCATCCTGTTTCTGGCGGGGCGGGATGAAATCCGCCGCTCCGTCACCATGTCGGTCAAGGGGCGGGAAAAGCGCTTGATGCTGCTGAAAACCTATTCAAATGTCGAAAACCGCCTCACGGACTATTTCGTGGTGGTCAGCTTCGTCAATCTTGTGCTGGCGGGGTTGGTGGGGCTCAGCTTCTTCATTCTGGATGTGCCCGGCCCGATGCGTTGGGCGATGATGGTTTTCCTGCTCAACTTCCTGCCCGTTGTCGGCCCGTTGATGATCAAGGGGGCGCTGGTCATTTATGCGCTGCTGTTTGCGCCGACCCTGTTCGACGGATTGATGCCGTTGCTGGTGTTTTTCGCGCTCAGTCTGGTGGAGGCCAACCTCGTCACTCCGCGCGTCGTGGGCACACGCATGACCCTCAATCCATTGTTGGTCTTCATTTCGGTCATCTTCTGGACATGGCTCTGGGGCTTTCCGGGAGCCTTTCTCGCCATGCCGTTTCTGGCCATCGCCAGCGCTGTCCATGCGGAATATGGCAAGGAGCGCGGCCCGTTTCTTCCCGGATGAGGAACAGGAAAGAACTCGCGCCTCAGCGGAACGTAAAGCCGGGCCGCGCGTTATCTCCATATGAAACCGGAGATCGACGCATATGACCCTTTCCCGCCCTGTCCTCGTGGTTCTTGTCGCCGTTTTGGCCATTGTCGCCATTGGCGCCGTCACCGCCTATGTCAACGAGCGTGACAAGCGCGGCACCATCGAAATCGAGGTGGGCAAGAACGGCCTTAAGATCGATGGTCGCTAAAGCTCGCTTTTATTGTCACAATTCATGGAGTTGATCATGCGAACACTTGTCATGCTTGCCATCGGCGTTCCGTTGCCTATCATCGCGCTGTATTGGCTCTTCGGCTGATGCCGATATATGCCATCAGCCGGGCGACTGCGAGAAAGGGAAATGCTTGACGTTCTATCGCAAATTCGCCCGCGCCCGCCATTGGATGGACACGCATCCGCTCGCCGGTGGCAGCGCGAGCATCCTTATCTTTCTGATCGCCTTCCTCATCCGCCTCGCGATTGATGGCGTGCTGCCGCCGGGCTTTCCCTATCTCACCTTCCTGCCCGCGGTGGTCATCACCACCTTTCTGTTCGGCACACCGGCGGGGGTGCTCTGCGCTACGCTCAGCGTCATCGCGGCGTGGTATTTCTTCCTGCCGCCGTTTCTCACCTTTTCCCTCACAGGGCAGACGGCGCTGGCGCTGGCTTTCTTCATTCTCATCGTCGCTATTGATATTCTCGTGATTGACCGGATGCTCAGCTCCCTTCAGGAGCGCGAGAATGCACGTGCGGAGGCGCTGGCGCTTGCGGCCCAGCGAGATGCGCTCTTCAAGGAGCTTCAGCACCGTGTCGGCAACAACCTCAACATGATCGCGGCGATGCTCTCGATCCAGTCGCGCGGGCTGAGCGATGAAAACGCCCGCCATGCCCTGAGCGAAGCCTCGCGCCGGATTGCGGTGGTGGCCGACATCAACCGCATGTTCCACGATCCCGCCCATTCCGATGGCGTGCTCGACAATGCCTTTGTCGAGGATCTCGGTCGCAAGGCGCTAGATGCTGCCGGAATGAGCGATCGGGTCCGCTTTTCGAGCGATATCGAGGCGCTGGCACTGGTGCAGGATGAGTTCCTGCCGCTCTCTCTGGTGCTGGCGGAATGCGTGAACAATGCGCTCGAGCATGGCATTGCCGATAATCCCTCCGGGCAGATCACGGTGACCCTGCGCCATGCTGAGGGGCGCGCCACGCTGGTGGTGGAGAATGATGGCCACCCGCTGGCAGAGGGGTTCGATGCCGCCAAAGCCCGCAGCATCGGTATGATGCTGGTGCACTCCTTTGCGCGTCAGCTCGGTGGCGCGTTCCGCATCGAGCGGGCAGCGCAGACCCGTTCAATCCTGGAATTTCCGGTGCCGGAACTGGTCGAAGGCGTGTCCGCGCCCCAAGATAAGCCCGTGAGCCGCGTGATCCGCGAGGGGTAGGGAACCCCTTGTCTGTTCACGCGTTACCACCCGCGTGAACCCGGGAGCCCCGCATGCCTGCCAAACCCCTAGCGTCTCCTGCCTCGGCACGGGCGACGCCCAAAGAGGTTGTCGTGGTCATCAACCGGCGCGCCGGGCGCGTGTTGCAAATGGGCCAAGAAAGCTTCGCCCGCACCCTCAGCGAAGGTTTTGCCCGGCACAACGGAGTCCTCCACCTTGTTTTCGCTCAAGGAGAGGACATCAACGCCGCTTTGAAGGCCGTTGATCCTCAAACGGTGGGGCTTCTTGTCCTTGCGGGGGGTGATGGCACACTCTCCCACGCGCTCGATGCCCTTGTGGCCTCCCCTGTGCCCTGTGCCATCCTGCCCTTGGGAACGCTCAATTTGCTCGGGCGCGACCTCGGGCTGACCGGCGATCTCGCGCACGACATTGACGCCATCTGCACCGGTACTCCGCGCGCGGTGTCGCTGGCGGAGGTCAACGGGCGGCGCTTTCACTCCAACGCCGGCTTCGGACTGATGAGCACCATGGCCCGCGAACGCGAAAACGCGCGCCGTGCCTTTCCCTTCTCGCGCGCGCTTGGATTTGTGGCGGCGGGTCTGCGCACGCTGTTCACCTATCGCCCGATCGAGGTCGAGCTGGGCGAGGGTGAGAAGCGTCGGCAATTTTATGCCGATACCGTTCTGGTGACCTCCAACCATTTCGAGGGCATGCCGTGGCGCCGCCCCAATCTTGAGGGGCGCTTGCTGGAGGTGCATCTGCTGGAAGCAGGTGGCCTTTCCGCGCGCCTCAAGCTGCTCTGGCTCGCAGCACAGGGCCGCTGGCGCGACCATGATCGCCTCACCAGCTTCACCGCCACGCGGTTCATCGTGCGCCGCCGCAAAAAGCGTTCCGTCGCCCTTTCGATTGACGGCGAAGCCTGCCGTCTCCACGGTCCCATTGTGTTCAACGTTGCCCCGGAAACACTGTATCTCCATGCCCCCGACACCTGACACCAACGGCCCGCGCCTTGAGGCCGCCCACCCGTTTCGCCTGCGCCTCGCGCTGGCCAGTTTTGCCGCCGGTGGCGCAGTGCTGCTTGCGGTGGTCGCCGGGCTCACCCGTCAAGCGGACGCCACCTTGCTGGACGATTTGCGCCTGAGCCCGCAGCAACCGGCTTGGTTGCTCGAAGCGGTGCGCGATCTCACCGCCCTCGGCAGCTTCACGGTGTTGGGGCTGGCGGTGCTGGCCACAACAGGGTTCCTGCTCGCCAAGGGTCGGGCGGGGCTTGCCGTGCAGTTTCTGGCCAGTGCCCTAGGCGCAACAGCCTTTTCCAGCCTGCTGAAGCTGGCGGTGGACCGGGCCCGGCCGGATGCCGTGGAGGCTTTGGCGGCCACCTTCACGCGCTCATTCCCTTCGGGCCATGCGCTGCTGACAGCCGCCATCGTGCTCACCATCGGCGGCTTCTTGACCCTGACCGTGCGGGAACCCGCCGCCCGCAAGATGGTCTGGGCGGTGGCGGGCACCACGGCGCTGCTGGTGGGGCTCTCCCGCCTGTTTCTTGGCGTCCATTGGCCGTCCGATGTGCTGGCGGGCTGGTTTTTCGGCCTCGGTTGGGCCTTGTTGACCCTGAACTGGACGGCGCGCTCCTGGCCTCGCCAGCAAGGGTGAGGGCTACCCGTTCTGCGCGGCCTCGCCGCGCGCGGCGTGAAGCGCCGCAATCACACGCGCCGCGCCTTGCGGCACGGCCTCATCCTTGCGCAGGATCAGCCCATAGCTCTCCATGAGATTGGGAATATCCAGCGGAAGCGTCGCCAGCTCGCCCTCCGCCAGCCCTTGCGCGATGATCGTCATGGGCAGGCAGGCGATCATCCCCCCCGTGCGCACCAGTTGAAGCGTCGTGAAGATGGAGGCCGTTTCGATCACATTGTCGAGCCGCGCGTAGCCTGCCTGCGCAAAGATGCGGTCCAGCATGCCGCGCAACGGCGAGGTGCGCGGTTGCAGCACCCACGGCAGGCGCACCATGGTTTCAATATCCGGGTTCGGCCCCAGCGCCTCGATCGTTTCGCGCGCGCCGAAAGCCCAGAGATCCTCATTGCCGATCGGCTCGATGGAAAACAGCGCACGATGGCGCGTCTGCGTCAGGCGGCCCAGCACGACATCCAGATTCCGTTGCTCCAGCAGTTGCAGCAGCTGGTCCGAGGTCCCGGTGAGCACATTGACGGTGAGGCGCGGATAACGCGCCTTCAGGATGGCGAGCGCCCGCGGAATGAGATCCGGCGTCGCGGCATTGATGGTGCCGAGCGCGACCTGACCGTAACCGCCTGCCGCGAGCATCGAAATGTCGGTGGCAAGGCGCTGCGTCTCGCTCATCATGCGGGTTGCGGCTTCGCCCACCAGCGTGCCGATGGCGGTGGGGGCCATGCCACGGGAGGACCGCGTGAACAGCTCGACTCCCAGCACCTCCTCGATGTCCTGCAAGGCTTTGGTGGCCGCAGGCTGGGTGATGCGCAGCTCGGAGGCCGCGCGGTGCAGGTTGCCGGAGCGGATCAGCGCATCGACAAGGTGCAGGTGCCGCAGACGCAGGCGGCCCAGCATATGGGGGAGAAGCGAGGTGTGTTCTGCCATGATAACCAGATCATATCATTCAATCCTCATTTTTCATTATCGGGTTATCGCCGAGCTGTCTAAATCTGAAGCAACGCCGCCATCAACCGCGTCCTTCCGCCAGCGATCCTGCTCGCGCGGAGCAAGGGCGCCCTCGCAACGACGGGCGGCAACGGGAGAAATGCCAGATGAAACTGCTTCGCTTTGGCCCCAAGGGGCAGGAAAAGCCGGGTATCCTCGACGCTTCGGGCACGCTGCGTGACCTCTCCGGCGTCATCGCCGACATCAACGGTGCCACCATCTCGCCGGAAGGCCAGAAGAAGCTCGCCGCGCTTGATCTCTCCAAGCTCCCCGCTGTTGCCGGCACCCCCCGCATCGGCGCCTGCGTCGGCTCCATCGGCAAGTTCATCTGCGTCGGCCTTAATTATTCCGACCATGCCGCTGAATCGGGCATGCCGGTACCGAGCGAGCCGATCCTCTTCACCAAGGCGATCAGCGCGGTCTGCGGCCCGAATGACAACGTGGAAATTCCGCGCGGCTCGCAGAAAACCGATTGGGAAGTCGAACTCGGCATCGTCATCGGCAAGGAAGCGAAATACGTCTCGGAAGAGAATGCGCTGGATTATGTCGCCGGCTATTGCGTCGTGAACGATGTGTCCGAGCGTGAATACCAGCTGGAGCGCGGCGGCACCTGGGACAAGGGCAAGGGCCATGACACCTTCGGCCCCATCGGCCCGTGGCTCGTCACCGCCGATGAAGTGCCGGACCCGCAGGCGCTGGAGATGTGGCTGGATGTGGATGGCAAGCGCTTCCAGAACGGCTCCACCAAGACCATGATTTTCGGCGTGAAAACGCTGGTGTCCTACATCTCGCGCTTCATGTCGCTCCAGCCGGGCGATGTGATCGCCACCGGCACCCCGCCGGGCGTGGGCATGGGCCAGAAGCCGCCGGTCTTCCTCAAGGCTGGTCAGGTGATCACGCTGGGCATCTCGGGGCTTGGCGATCAGCGCCAGACCACTGTGAACGCTTGAAGAAACGGCGATCACCATGAACCAGATTGATCTGAACGGCCGCGTAGCCGTCATCACCGGGGGTGCGCGTGGCATTGGCTACGCCGCCGCCGAGCGCATGCTCGCCTCCGGTGCCACCGTCGTGCTGTGGGATGTCGATGCTGAGGCGCTGAACGGCGCTAAGGCCGTGCTCTCCGCCAAAGGCGCGGTGAGCACCGATGTCGTTGAACTCACGGATGAAAACAACATCGCAGCCGCGGTGAAAGCGGTGATCGACCGCCACGGCAAGATCGACATTCTCGTCAACAATGCGGGCATCACCGGTGGCAACGCCAAGACATGGGAGCTTTCCCCCGAGGTCTGGCGCCGTGTCATCGAGGTGAACCTCGTTGCGCCTTATCTCGTCTGCCATGCGGTGGTGCCGCACATGATGGAAAAGGGCTACGGGCGCATCGTCAACGTGGCCTCGATCGCGGGTAAGGAGGGCAACCCCAACGCTTCGCACTATTCGGCCTCGAAAGCGGGGTTGATCGGCCTCACCAAGTCGCTCGGCAAGGAGCTGGCCCAGCACGGCGTGCTGGTCAACTGCATCACGCCGGCGGCCGCCAAGACCGACATCTTCAAATCGATGACGCAACAGCACATCGATTTCATGCTCTCGCGCATTCCCATGGGCCGCTTCCTCGAGGTGGACGAAGCGGCGGCGATGATCGCGTGGCTTTCCTCGGGGGATTGCGCGTTCTCGACCGGGGCCGTGTTCGATATTTCCGGCGGCCGCGCGGTGTATTGATAAAAAACCTTGCCGAACAAGGCGTTCGGCAAGGCACTACAGAATAAATAGCTCTCCCTAGGCGCGTAAGGTGGAGGCCTTGCGCGCCCTTTTTTCGATCTCATCCCAGTTCTGAGCACGGATCAGATCCGGCGGCGCGATCCACGAACCGCCGACGGCCAGAACCGCGGGTTCCTTCAGCCAATCCGACGCATTGGCCTCTGAAATGCCTCCGGTGGGGCAGAAGCGCACATTCGGGAAGGGGGCGGAGAGCGCTTTGAGACCGGGAATGCCGCCCATGGTCGCCGCCGGGAAGAATTTGACCACATCAAACCCGTATTCCAGCGCCTGCATCAGCTCGGAGGCCGTGCCGATGCCGGGGATGAAGGGCAGGTCCTGCGCGCTTGCGGCTTTGAGCAGCGCGGGCGTCGCACCGGGGCTGAGCGCGAAACGCGCGCCCAAGGCCCGCGCAGCCTCAAGATCGGCGGCGGTGAGCGCGGTGCCGATGCCGAGCAGCGCTTCCGGAACCTCCTTGGCGATACGCTCCGCAGCGGCCCGCGCGGCAGGGGTGCGCAGGGTGATCTCAATAGCGGAAATGCCCCCCGCGATCAGCGCGCGCGCCAGCGGTACGGCATGGTTGGCATCCTCAATCGTGATCACCGGCACCACGGGGGAGGCCGCGAGAAAATCCCGCACCTTGTCCTGACGTTCCCTCATCGGGCTTCTCCCAGCTTTTTCCAATCGAAAGCGGGCATGGCCGCCATCGGAATGATGGCCCCGCGCTGCATGATCACCGCGCCCGCCATGAGGTGTCCGGCGCGCGCGGCTGCCTCGGGCCTCAGTCCGCGCAGGCGCGCGGCGAGGTAGCCCGCGTTGAAGCTATCCCCCGCCGCCGTGGTATCCACGGGCTGGAGCGGGGCAGGGGGCGCAGCCAAGGCGCGGGTGTCCGCCGTTGCCACCAACGCGCCCTTCGCGCCTTCCTTCACGACCACTTCGCGAACCCCTGCGCTGAGCAGGCGCGTCGCGGTGGCCTCGGCATCCGCATCTCCGAACACCATCTGCTCATCCTCGAAGGTGGGCAGCGCAAGATCGAGCAGCGGATAGATCGTCTTGAAGGCGGCGCGGGCTGCTTCTGCCCCGGCCCAGCCGCGCGGGCGATAGTTGCCGTCAAACGCCAGCTTGACGCCCGCCGCCTTCAGCCGCCCCAGAAGCGCAAGGAACTTCCCGCGCCCCTCATCGCCATAAAGCGAGAGCGTGATGCCCGAGAAATAGACCCATTCGCTGGAGGCGAGAGCCGCTTCCAGCGCGCTGTCCATCAGGTCCATCAGCTCGCGCGCCGGTGCCCGGTCGCGCCAGTAGAAGAAGCGCCGCTCGCCCTGATCGTTGGTCTCGATCATGTAGAGGCCGGGCATGCGGCCCGCCAGACGCTTCACCTGCGCGCAGTCGATGCCCTCGCTCGCCCATTGGGCCAGCATGGCATCGGAATAGGGGTCGTCGCCGAGCGCGGTGATGTAGCCGGTCTCAATGCCGAGGCGGGCCAGATAGGTGGCCGTGTTGAGCGTATCACCGCCGAACTTCAACGCGTATTGGCCTTGGCCATGCGCGCCGAGTTCGACCATGCATTCGCCGATAGAGGCAACGCGCATCGGGGGCAGCCTTTTCAGAACATGTGCAGCGCGGCGGGGGCTGCAGCCCCCACCGCGCCGAACCGTCAATGGTTATCGCGCGGCAGGCCTTGGGTCTGCGCCACACGCTGATACTTCACGGCATTTTTGAGCACCATGCCTTCGGAGAGCTGATCGACGATGGCGCGCTGGATCTCCTGCCACGGGGTCTGCGAGGCCGGGAACTGGTAGCCACCCTCAGCCTCAAGCGCCGCACGACGCGCGGTGATCTCGGCATCGGAGATCAGCACATCGATGCGCCCCTTCTTCAGATCGAAGCGGATGCGATCCCCTGTTTTGAGAATGGCGAGATTGCCGCCTGCCGCAGCCTCGGGTGAAGCGTTGAGCACGGAGGGCGAGCCGGAGGTACCGGACTGGCGACCATCCCCCACACAAGGCAGGGCGGTCACCCCCTTGTTGAGCAGATAGCTCGGGGCGCGCATGTTCACCACTTCCGCCGCGCCGGGATAGCCGATGGGGCCGGTGCCGCGCATGAAGAGCACGGTGTTCTCGTCCACGCCTGTCGCCGGGTCATCAATGCGGTGGTGGTAGTCCTCCGGCCCGTCGAACACCACCGCCTTGGCCTCGAAAGCATCGGGATCGGCGGGGTTGGACAGGTAACGCGCACGGAATTCGTCCGAAATCACGGAGGTCTTCATCACGGCGGAGGAGAAGAGGTTGCCGCGCATCACCTTGAAGCCCGCCGCCTTCTTGAGCGCGGTCTCAAACGTGCGGATGACATCGGGCGCTTCGCTCTCCCGGCCCCGGCAGTTCTCGCCCATGGTCTTGCCGTTGACGGTCAGCGCGTCCTCATGGATCAGCCCGTGCTTCATCAGCTCGTTGACGACGGTCGGCACGCCGCCGGCATGGTGATAATCCTCACCGAGATAGGCACCGGCAGGCTGCAAATTGACGATCAGCGGCACCTCGAGGCCCAGCGTCTCCCAATCATCGACATTCAGCTCCACGCCGATGTGCTTGGCCACGGCATTGATGTGGATCGGTGCATTGGTGGAGCCACCGATGGCGGAATTGACGCGAATGACGTTCTCGAACGCCTTGCGGGTCATGATGTCGGAGGGCTTCAGATCCTCCCACACCATATCGACAATACGCTTGCCGGTCTCATAGGCGATCTGCCCGCGCTCGCGATAGGGCGCGGGGATGGCGGCGCAGCCGGGGAGCGACATGCCCAGCGCTTCCGCCAGCGAATTCATGGTGGTGGCGGTGCCCATGGTGTTGCAATAGCCCGCCGAGGGGGCGGAAGAGGCGACAAGTTCGATGAACTTGTCATAATCGATCTTGCCTTCGGCCAGCAGCTCGCGCGCTTTCCACACCACTGTGCCCGAGCCGGTGCGCTCGCCCTTGAACCAGCCGTTGAGCATGGGGCCGCCGGAAAGGACAATGGCGGGAATATTCACGGTCGCCGCGGCCATCAGGCAGGCCGGCGTGGTCTTGTCGCAGCCTGTGGTCAGCACCACGCCGTCGAGCGGATAACCGTAGAGGATTTCCACCAGCCCGAGGTAGGCGAGGTTGCGGTCGAGCGAGGCGGTCGGCCGCTTGCCGGTTTCCTGAATCGGATGCACCGGGAATTCGATGGCAACGCCGCCCGCCTCGCGGATGCCCTCGCGCACACGCTGCGCCAGCTCCAGATGCGGGCGGTTGCAGGGCGAAAGATCGGAGCCGGTCTGCGCAATGCCGATGATCGGCTTGCCCGATTGCAACTCGTGCCGCGTGAGGCCGAAGTTGAGATAACGCTCAAGGTAGAGCGCCGTCATATCCGGATTGGCGGGGTTGTCGAACCAGGCCTTGGAGCGCAGGTCTTGGGGCGTAAGACGCCGGGACATCGAAATTCCTTCCCTCAGAAAATCTCTTTTCACGCTCGATCGAGGCCCGTGCGGAGACGGTGCTTGACGACGCGAAGCGTTGCTTGGTAGCGATAACATAACAATTCGCGAGGCCCGTCAAGAAGCGCTGTCGCCATCACGGCGACTGGGCGGGGAAAAGGGAGAGAGACGATGCTGAACGCCCGTGTGATGGACTGCCTGCCGGACGATGGCGCCAAGGGAGCCTTGGCCGGGCGTCTGTGGCGGGCAGACCATGGCGGGCCGGCCATCGTTGCGGTGCGCAAGGAGGACGGAGCGGCTGTCCTCTTTGATATCACAGCGCAATTTCCAACCATGCGTGACCTGTGCGAAACCGATGATCCCGCCGTGGCGCTCAAATCGGCCACGGGCGAGCGCATCGGCACGCTGGCCGATGTCCTCTCCGGCGCGAGCGCGCATCACCTGCTGGCACCGATTGATCTTCACGCCATCAAGGCCGCCGGCGTCACCTTCGCGGCCTCGATGCTCGAGCGCGTCATCGAGGAGCGCGCGCGGGGGGACGCCTCTGCGCAGGCGGGGATTCGCGCCGAGGTGCAGCGCCTTGTGGGCGATGATCTGGGCAAGCTGAAACCCGGCTCTCCGGAAGCCATGGCGCTCAAGAAACTGCTGATCGAGCAGGGCGTCTGGAGCCAGTATCTTGAGGTGGGCATTGGCCCGGATGCCGAGGTTTTCACCAAATCCCAGCCCATGTCCGCTGTCGGGCACGGGGCGGATGCAGGGCTGCATCCCATGTCCACCTGGAACAACCCGGAGCCGGAGGTGGCGCTGGTGGTGGCATCATCAGGTGCGATCAAGGGCGCAACGCTGGGCAATGATGTGAACCTGCGCGATGTCGAGGGCCGCTCCGCGCTGCTGCTCGGCAAGGCGAAGGACAACAATGCCTCCGCCGCGCTCGGCCCCTTCATCCGCTTTTTCGATGCCAGCTTCTCGCTGGATGACGTCCGCAAAGCCGAAATCTCGCTGACCGTGGAAGGCGAGGACGGCTTCGTGATGAAAGGCTCGTCCAACATGGCCAAGATCAGCCGTGATCCAGCGGATCTCGCGGCGCAGATGCTGGGCAAGCATCACCAATATCCCGATGGCGCGGTGCTCTATTGCGGCACCATGTTCGCCCCCACGTTAGACCGCGACACGCCCGGCGGCGGCTTCACCCACAAGATGGGCGATATGGTGACGATTGCTTCCCCCAAGCTCGGAAAGCTGGTCAACCGGATGCGCTCCTCCACCGAATGCGCTCCGTGGACTTATGGCGTCAGCCACCTCATGCGCTACCTCGCGGGCCGCGGGCTGCTGAAGTGAACCCGTAAAGTCGTGGATGCCCGCCCCAAGGGCGGGCATGACCGGGGTATTTGTGGCTCTCTTTGCCGCCCCCCTTCATCTGAGGCGCTGAAAAGCCTCAGCGTGTGTCGAAACGGGTGATCTTGGAGCACTGGAGCGCAGCGTACCCCTCGGTACGTGAGCACCAGCGCGCACAAGAGCGCTCGTTGCAGACCACGATCAGGCTTTTCCTAGACTGAAGCTGTCATGCCGCCATCCACGTAAAGAATATGCCCATTCACGAAGCTGGAGGCGGGTGAAGCCAGATAAATGGCCGCGCCCACCAGTTCTTCCACCTTGCCCCAGCGGCGTTGCGGTGTGCGCTGCTCCAGCCAGCCGGTGAACTTGGCGTCTTCCACCAGCGCGGTGTTCATTTCGGTGGCGAAATAGCCCGGCCCGATGCCATTCACGTTGATTCCCTTGGGGCCCCATTCGGTCGCAAGCCCCTTGGTCAGCATCTTGATGCCGCCTTTGGAGGCCGTGTAGGGCACGATGGAGGCACGGCCCAGCTCGCTCATCACCGAGCAGATGTTGATGATGCGCCCTTCGCCTCGGCCCAGCATATGCTGGCCCACGGCCTGAGCGACGAAAAAGGGGCCTTCCAGATTCGCACCCAGCACGCGCTTCCAGCCATCGAGCGGAAACTCCTCGGCCGGGGCGCGCTGCTGCACCCCGGCGTTGTTGATGAGGATGCCAATGGGGCCGACCTCATCCTCGATGCGCGCAACGCCCGCTGCAACCGCTTCGGGGGCCGTCACGTCAAAGGCGGCATGCGTGGCATCCAAGCCCTCGGCGCGCAGGCTTTCCGCGGCTTTGGCGGCGCGGGCCTCGTCGCGCCCGTTGATCACCACTTTCGCGCCCGCCTGCGCCAGCCCTTTGGCCAAGGCACCGCCGATGCCGCCCGTGGAGCCGGTGACCAGCGCGATGCGGCCGTTGAGCGAGAAAAGCTGGGTAACAAGCGACATGATTCCTCCGTGACACTGTCTCGTGCCTCACGATGATAGCGCTATCATCGGTGGAGGAGAGGATCAAGCGGCGGGCGCAGCTTTCCTTACGCGGACTCTCTGCACGTGAGGTGGAAGCCCAGATCAATGCAGTTGCGCTCTGGTGCGATGCCGTCAATCTGGCGCAGCAGCATATGCGCGGCCTGAAAGCCGATTTCATAGCGCGGCGTGGTGACGCTGGTGATGCTCGGCACGGCATATTGCGCAAACGGCAGATCGTTGAAGCCCATGATGGCGAGCTTGCCCGGAACGGGAATGCCGCGCCGCTGGCATTCGAACAGCGCGCCGAGCGCAATATCGTCGTTGCCGCAGAACACCACATCGCAATCCGGGTGCGCGCCGAGCAGGCGTGAGAGCAATTGCCCGCCCAGCCCCACAGAGGAGGGGTTCGGCGTCAGGATTTCGACGAAGCTGCTCTGCCCGGCCTCCTCCAGCGCGTGCTGGAAGCCTTCGCGACGCTTCATGGTGCGCGGATCAAGCTGTGCCGCCAGCAGGGCAGGGCGCTTGTAGCCCCGCTCCACAATGTAGCGGCCAACGGCCTCGCCCGCTGCGAACTGCGAGAAGCCGACCGAGAGTGCATCAGGGTCCGGCGAGAGATCCATCATATGCACCAACGGCGTGTTGCGACGGGCGAAGCCCTCGCGCACATCCTTGTGCAGATCAATGCCGGTGACGAGCACGCCGTCGATCGCGCGCCCGAGGTGGGTCGAGAGGAGCTGGCGCTCCTGATCGGCCGAATAGAGTGTCTCGCCGATAATGACCTGATACCCGGCAACGGAAACGCAATCGCGGATGCCCGCCAGCGTCTCGACGAAAACGGAGTTGGAAATCGAGGGAACAATCACCCCGATGATGTTGGAGCGGGCGGATGCGAGCGTCTGCGCCGCAAGGTTGGGCACATAGCCCAGTTCCGCCACGGCGGCCATTACGCGGTCACGCAGCTCCTGCGTCACCAGCGTCGGGTCTTTCAGGGTGCGAGAAACAGTCATGGGGCTGACGGCGGCAAGGCGCGCGACATCCGCGATGGTGGCCCTGCCCGTGGCGCGCTTGCGCGGCCGTGCGGAGGGAAGATCGTCCGGCTCCTGCTCCAAGCCATCCCCCGAATTTGACAAGAGTTCTCTGCTACTTGTCGATTGTGATTGCTTAAGGTCTATTCCGTGGAACGCTGGCCGTGTCAACTTCACCTTAAGGCGGGCGCGGGGTGGGGAACCGCGCACCCACATTTTTCTTTCACTCGACAGACGTTACGGGCCAGCGCAGCGCGTCAACCGCGCCCCACGAAGGGCATCTTGGTCGCCATCACGGTGACAAAGAGCGCATTGGCTTCCGGCGGAAGATCCGCCTGATATTCGAGTGTCTTGACGACGTTGGAGACATCCATCACCGCCTCCACAGCAATCGAGCCGTCGGCCTGTTTCACACCCTTGGTCATGGCAACGGCCATATCGGTGAGGGTGTTGCCGATGTCGATCTGGCAGACGGCGATATCATACTTGCGCCCGTCGAGCGCGCCGACGCGGGTAAGGCCGCGGATGGCATGCTTGGTGGCGGCATAGGGCGCGCTGTCCGGGCGCGGCACTTCGGAAGACACCGAGCCATTGTTGATGATGCGGCCGCCGCGCGGGGTCTGGCCCTTCATCACGCGGAAGGCATTCTGCATCACGTAGAAGGGGCCGGAGAGGTTGGTGTCCACCACCGCCTTCCAGTCCTCGACCGAAAGATCTTCCAGCGGAATGCCCGGTGCATTGGTGCCGGCATTGTTGAACACCACATCGAGGCGACCGAACTTGGCCACTGCCGCGTCGAACATCGCCCGCACCTGATCCGGCTGGGTGACATCGGTGGCCATGCACAGGGCGTTGGCGGCAGGGGCGCCGCTCATGGCAACCGTTTCTTCCAGCTTGTCGATGCGCCGACCCGCGAGGGTCACACGGTCACCGCGCTTGAGGAAGGCGATGGCGGCCGCACGGCCCACGCCCGAACCCGCGCCGGTGATGATGATGCTCTTGGACATGTCTCTCAGTTTCCTGTTTTCTTTGCCTGCCGAAGGCTGCGCACGGCAGGCATTCCCTCACAACGGATACTGACGCATCCTGTTCGGCGTCGCGGTCGCGCCTAGCCCTCGCTGACGCGAGGGCAGGGTGCCTCACATGGAGGCTGGTAGCGCCTACCCTATTACTCTTTCACCGCACCCGTCATCGAGGCCACGTAGTAATCCACGAAGAACGAGTAGAGGATGACGACCGGCAGCGAGCCGAGCAGCGCACCCGCCATCAGCGAGCCCCATTCGAACACGTCGCCGCGCACCAGCTCCGTCAGCACACCCACCGGAACGGTCTTGTTCTCGGAGGACTGGATGAAGGTGAGCGCATAGATGAACTCGTTCCAGCTCAGCGTGAAGGCGAAGATGCCCGCTGAGATCAGCCCCGGCACCGCCAGCGGCAGGATGATCCGGGTCAGGATCTGCCAGCGCGAGGCACCGTCCATCAGCGCGCATTCTTCCAGCTCATAGGGGATCGAGCGGAAGTAGCCCATCAGCAGCCAGGTGCAGAACGGAATGAGGAAGGTGGGATAGGTGAGGATCAGCGCCAGCTTGGTATCATAGATGCCGAAGTGGAAGACGATGAACGCCAGCGGGATGAACAGGATCGACGGCGGCACGAGATAGGCCAGAAAGATCATCAGACCCACATTCGAGGCGCCCTTGAAGCGCACACGCTCGATCGCATAGGCCGCGCAGACCGAAGCCGCCAGCGCGAGGAACGTGGAGCACAGCGCCACGATCATCGTGTTCCAGAGCCAGCCGGGATAGCTGGTTTCGAACAACAGGTACTTGATGTGCTGGAGCGTCGGCCCCACCACCCAGAGCGGCGAGTAATTGGCGTAATCCGTCAGCTGGTCATTCGGCTTCACCGAGGTGATCGCCATCCAGTAGAACGGAAACAGCAGCACGAAGGTGAAGACACCCAGCGGCAGATACAGCGTCAGGATGCGCCGGGGCAGGTTGTCGAGATAGCCCATGCCGACGGTTTCGTCGTTCAGCGTGGCGGTGTTTTTGGTGTCAGCCATGTTTTTGTTACCTTGAAGCCGAAGGGACGGGAGGGGCGCGCAGGAACCCGCGCGCCCGCGCTCCTTAGTCGTTTCCACCCTGCTGCCACTTGCGCCGCTGCAGCCCGAAGAACGAGAACATGATGGCCGCCAGCAGGAAGGGCACCATGGACACGGCAATCGCCGCGCCTTCACCCAGCTGCCCGCCCGGAATACCGCGCTGGAAGGAGAGGGTGGCCATAAGGTGCGTGGCGTTCACCGGTCCGCCCTTGGTCAGCACGTAAATGAGCTGGAAGTCGGTGAAGGTGAACAGCACCGAGAAGGTCATCACCACGGCGATGATCGGGGTGAGCATCGGCAGCGTGACATAGCGGAAGCGCTGCCACGGGGTCGCGCCGTCGAGCGAGGCGGCCTCCTGAAGCGAGGGCGAGATGGTCTGAAGGCCCGCCAGCAGCGAGATCGCCACGAACGGGATGCCGCGCCACACGTTGGCGGCAATCACCGAGGCGCGCGCCGAGGTGGAATCACCGAGGAAGTTGATCGGCTTGTCGATCCAGCCCCACTTCATCAGCGCCCAGGAAATGACCGAGAACTGGCTGTCGAAAATCCACCAGAAGGCAATGGCGGAAAGCACGGTCGGCACCACCCACGGCAGCAGGATGACCGCGCGGAAGAAGCTCTTGAACGGCAGGTTCTCGTTCAGAATCAGCGCCAGCCACAGGCCCAGTGCGAACTTCAGCACCGAGGCAACCGAGGTGTAGAGGATGGTGTTGAACACCGAGAGCCAGAACACCGAGTCCGACCACAGCGCCTCGTAGTTCTCAAGGCCGATGAAGACGCCGGCCCGGCCGATGCGCGTATCCGTGAAACCGAGCCACGTGCCCACCCCCAGCGGATAGGCGAGAAAGCACAGCAGGAAGGCCGCCGCAGGCAGCATGAACAGCAAGCCGGGCAAGTTTTTGCCTTGCCCCAGGGAATGGAGGAGCGAGGGGCTCGCAGGCGTGGTCCTCGAAAGAGCGGTCATGGCGTCTCAATGCCTCGCAGCGCCGGCACATGGGGCCGGTTCAAAAACAAAGGAAGAAGGCCTGCCCCGCGATCGGGGAGAGCAGGGGCAGGCCGGATCGGGGAGGAGGACCCCCGAAATCATGTCGCGAAGGCTTCGCCCACGTGGGAACCTGGGCGAAGCTTGTACGCGGATCAGACGCGGTAGTAGCGGCTGGCGCGCTGTTCGGCGCGCTTGGCGGCTTCTTCCGGGGTGCGCTGGCCGGTCACGGCCTCGGCGAACATGTCCACCACCACATAGTCGGCCATCACCGCCGCCGAGGCATAACCGAGCGGGCCATCGAAGCCGTTCGGACGCAGGGTGTCGGAGGCGCTGGCATAGGCCTTGTGGATCGGGTCCGAGGTCCAGATCGGATTCTTCTCGAAGGCCTTGAGCGCCTGGCAGCAATAGGCCGAAGAGCCCTGCAGCCAGGAGTTCATCTGCTCCTGCTCATACATGAACTTGAGGTAGGCCTGCGCCGCCTGCGGGAACTTGGTGTGCTTGAAGATGATGGTGGAGGTGGTCTGGTGCAGCTCCACCTTCTTACCCACGGGGCCCATGGGGAAGTTGGTCGAGCGCAGGTCCGCCGCCATCTCTGCCAGCTTCGGATCGTTCTTGGCGGAGTAGTAGAGCGAAACGCCGTTGGCGGTCAGCGAGATCTGGCCAGCAACGAACGCGCGGTTGTTGTTGATGTCCAGCCAGCTCTCGGTGCCCGGAATAAAGGTCTTGTAGAGTTCCTTGGCGTAGTTGAGCGCCGCGATGGTCTCGGGGCTGTTGATGGTGACCTTGCCGTTCTTGTCCACCATCTGGCCGCCATGGCTCCAGAGCAGCCAATGGGCGTAGTTGTTGCCGTCACCCACGGCCTTGCCGTGCGCGAAGCCCGCCGGGGTGCCCTTGGCCTGAAGCGCCTTGCACAGCTCGAGGAAGCCCTTGGTGTCCTTCGGGAACTCCGAGAAACCCGCCGCCTTCATGTGGCTGTCGCGATAGATGATGGCGTTGCCGATGGCCGCCAGCGGCAGGGCGATGAACTTGCCGTCGCGCTTGGCATAGCCTTCGAGGCCCGGATACCAGCCGCCGTACTTCGCCCCGAGGTAGTTGGCGAGCGGGCTGACATCCATCAGCTTTTCCGGGTACTGCTGCGGATCATCGAACCACACGAACATGATGTCCGGGCCGGAGCCGACGTTCGCGGCCACCGCGGCCTTCGGGCGGATGTCTTCCCAGCTTTCCTTGTCGATCTTGACTTCGACGCCGGTCTGTTCGGTGAATTTCTTGGTGTTGGCGAGCCAGGCGTCCTCGTCACCCTTCACGAAAGGGGCCCAGCGCAGCACGCGGAGCGAAGCGCCCTTTTCCGGGGTGAACTTGGGTTCGGCCTGCGCGAAAGCGAGGTTCGGGGTGCCGCCAAAAGCCAGAGCGCCAGTGAGGCCAGCGGTTCCGGCGAGAAGGTCGCGACGGGAAATGGTCATGAGGTTCCTCCGTTTAAGAACATGCGGGATTGATGTTTTTGTCGCCCGGCATCTCCCGCGAGATGCCGGGTGTTTTCCCTGATCAGAGACGACGCTCGCTCGCGGCGTCGAAGAGGTGGGTCTTTTCCGCCTCGATGGTGAGGTAGAGCGTTTCGCCCGGCTTGGCAGAGATGCGGTCGCGGAAAACCGCCACCAGTTCCTGCCCACCGATATCGATCACGACCTGCGTTTCGGAACCAGTAGGCTCCACCACCACGACGCGGGCAGGCAGCCCGCCCGAACCGGCGAGGTGGAAATGCTCCGGACGAACCCCGTAGATGAGGTCCTTGCCCTTGGCGGCATCCGGCGCCTTGCCCACGGGAAGCGCAACGCCGCCCGCAGTGACGAACTTGGTCGGATCATTGGCGTCGAGCTTGCCCTTGACGAAGTTCATGGCCGGGGAGCCGATGAAGCCGGCCACGAACAGGTTGTCCGGGCGGTCATAAAGCTCGAGCGGCGCACCGATCTGCTCGACGATGCCGTCATGCATCACCACGATCTTATCGGCCATGGTCATGGCTTCGATCTGGTCGTGGGTGACATAAACGGTGGTGGTCTTCAGGCGCTGGTGAAGCTCCTTGATCTCAGTGCGCATCGAGACGCGCAGCTTGGCGTCGAGGTTCGAGAGCGGCTCGTCGAACAGGAACACCTGCGGATCGCGCACGATGGCGCGGCCCATGGCGACGCGCTGGCGCTGGCCGCCCGACAGCTGGCGCGGATAGCGATCCAGCAGATGCGTCAGGCCCAGAATCTGCGCGGCGGGCTTGAGCCGCTCGTCGATCTTGGCCTGCTCCACGCCGCGCAGCTTGAGCGAGAACGCCATGTTCTCCTCCACCGTCATATGCGGATAGAGCGCGTAGTTCTGGAACACCATCGCGATATCGCGATCCTTGGGCGGCACATCGTTGATGACGCGATCGCCGATGCGGATTTCACCGCCCGAGATGTGTTCCAGCCCCGCGAGCATGCGGAGCAGGGTGGATTTGCCGCAGCCCGACGGCCCGACGAGGATGACGAATTCGCCATCCGCGATCGAGATGTCCACGCCCTTGATGATCGGAACCGTGCCGAAGGATTTGCGCACGTTCACGATGTCGACCGAAGCCATGCCTTTACTTTCCTCGTTTGCCCCTTGTGCCGGGGTTTGTCGTTTTTTGGCAGCGGTGCCAATTTAAGTCCGAACAAAGGGCGCCACGCAAGCGGGCACCCCCTCGAATTTTGCCGCTTCAAGCCCTCAAACGGGGTGTTATCGAAGCCTCAAAATGCTGATATGTTTCGGAAAACCTATTCTCCCACTCCGCCTTGCCGTCTCGTCCCTGAAGCATTCTTTCTTGTTGGTAGCGCTCCCATTGTATGGTATCCGCTCGGAAAGGGAAGCAAAAAATTTCTCGCTGCGCAGGTTTCTTCACTCAAGTCCGCGCTTCAACCAACCCAAGGAGCCTTTTTCGATGCATATCCTCATTATCGGTGCCGCCGGCATGGTGGGCCGCAAGCTCACCGCCCGTCTCGCCAAGGACGGCGCGCTCGGCGGCAAATCGATTTCCGCCTTCACCCTGGCGGATGTGGTGGAAGCCCCCGCGCCGGCCGGCTTTGGCGGCAAGGTGACTTCGCTGGCTGTGGATATCTCGGATGCGGCGGTTGCTGCCAAACTCGTCTCGGGCCGTCCGGATGTGATTTTCCACCTCGCCGCTATCGTTTCCGGTGAGGCCGAGGCCGATTTCGACAAGGGCTACCGCATCAATCTCGACGGCACCCGCCACCTGCTCGATGCGATCCGCGCCGAGGGTGCCAAGGCCCCCTATGTGCCGCGCGTGGTCAACACCTCCTCGATCGCGGTGTTCGGCGCGCCGTTCCCGGAGCTGATCCACGACGAGTTCTTCTCGACCCCGCTGACCAGCTACGGCACGCAGAAGGCCATCGGCGAGCTGCTGCTGACCGATTATTCCCGCAAGGGCTTCATGGATGGCATTTCGATTCGCCTGCCCACCATCTGCATCCGTCCGGGCAAGCCGAATGCCGCCGCCTCGGGCTTCTTCTCCAACATCCTGCGTGAGCCGCTGGTGGGGCAGGAGGCGGTGCTGCCGGTGGATGACAGCGTGCTGCATTGGCATGCTTCGCCCCGCTCCGCCGTCGGCTTCCTCATGCACGCCGCGACCATGGACCTGACCAAAATGGGCTGGCGCCGCGCCATCACCATGCCGGGCCTCGCTGCCACTGTCGGCGAGCAGATTGAGGCGCTGCGCCGCGTTGCGGGCGAAAAGGCCGTCAAACTCATCCGCCGCATGCCGGATGAAACCATCATCCGCATTGTTTCCGGCTGGCCGCGCGCCTTTGATGCGTCACGCGCCCTGTCGCTCGGCTTCAAGGCCGAGGCCACCTTCGATGAGATCATCAAGGTCCATGTCGAGGATGAGCTGGGCGGCAAGCTGCCGTAAGGATTGAAGCGCGTCATGCCCGGCCTCGTGCCGGGCATCCACGACTTAACGGCGGCTCGACAAAGTCATGGATACCCGCCCCAAGGGCGGGCATGACACTTCAGGTCTATCTGCCTTTTAGCCCATGCTGCGTGCAGCCCGCATCCGTGCAATCGGCCTCGTCGTGAGCGATCAGCTCTGCCGTCTCGCATTTGAAATGCGTTGTCAGATCATCGAGTTGGGCGCGGGAAAGGAATCTCGGATTGAGGTTCTTGGTCAGCAGGAAAAGCTTGGCCGTCTCCTCCAGCTCCTCGGTCGCATAAACCGCTGCCTCAAGGCTTTCCCCCGCCACCACCGGCCCGTGGTTTGAGAGCAGCACCGCCGAATAGCGCCCCGCCAGCCCGCGAATGGCATCGGCCACGGCAGGATCGCCGGGCCGGTAATAGGGCAGCAGCGCACAGGGGCCGACCCGCATGGCGAAGTATGGCGTCAGCGGCGGCAGCGCTGCGCGCGGATCAATCTCCGGCAGCATGGAAACCGCGACAGAATGCGTGGAATGCAGGTGCACAATCGCTTTCGCCGTGCTGCGCGTGTCGTAAATCGCGCTGTGCAGCGGAATTTCCTTCGTCGGTGCATCGCCGGAAACAAGGTTGCCCGCACCATCCAGCTTTGAAAGCCGCGCGGGGTCAAGAAACCCCAGCGAAGCATTGGTGGGCGTGACGAGCCACCCGCCGTCCTCCAGCCGCATCGAGATATTGCCGGAGGAGCCGGGCGTCAGCCCGCGCTCGAACAGCGAGCGCCCGAACCGGCAGATCGCCTCGCGCGCTTGCACATCACTCATGTGGTTCCCCCTTCGAGGAGTTCGAAGCCGATATCGATAAGCTTGGCCTGCTCCTGCCCCAGCACCATGCGGGCCGCGACCTCCCCCATGGCAGCGCGCGGCGTGCGGATGGAGGACAGTGGTTGGGGCGCAAAGCGGGCGAGATCCAACCCGTTATGCCCGAAAATCGCGAGTTGATTCGGGATCTGAATCCCGTGACTCAAGCAGTGAAAGTAACCGCCCAAGGCCATGTCATCATTGGAGAAATAGCAGGCGTCAATCTCAATGCCCTGTGCGAGCAGGCGTTTGAGTCCCTCCCGCCCGGCTTCCACCGAGGAGGTGCCGGTGCCGATCTCCTGCGCCACAACGCTCAGGCCTGCTTCGCGCAAGGCACCCTCGAAACCCTCGAAGCGTTTGACCGCGCGGATATCGAGATGAATCCGGTGCCCGACATAGCCGATGCGCCGATAGCCCCGCCCGATCAGGTGCCGCGCCGCCACCGCCCCGGCCTGCCGGTTGGAGAAGCCCACCAGCCGGTCGAGCCCCACACCGTCGGTGTCATACACCTCCACCAGTCGCGTGCCGCTGGCGCGCAGCAGGGCTTTGGCACCCTCGGTATGATCCAGCCCGACAAGGATCAGCCCCGCTGGTCGCCAGCTCAGCACGGAGGCAATCAGCCGCTCCTCGCGCTCGGCCTCATATTCGCTGACCGCGATCACCGATTGATGCCCATGCGCCTCCAGCACCTGGTTCGCACCGCGCAGGAAATCCGGAAAAACGATGTTGGTGAGCGAGGGGATGATGATCCCGACGAGGTTCGAGCCTGTGGAGGCCAGGTTCCCTGCGAGCCGGTTTGGCACATAGGCCAGCTTATCGGCGGCGGCCTGAACTTTCGCGCGTGTACGCTCGGAAACGGCGCCCTTGCCGCGCAGAACCCGCGAGGCCGTGCTTTCGCCCACACCGGCGGCGCGTGCGACATCCGCCAACGTCGCGCTGGTCGTGAGGGCGTTAAAATCGTCGCGCTGGGTCAATCCGGGCTCCGCAAGGGCACGTCGATGGCTCTTGTTTTGCCCTAGGGTAAGCGAAGTCAGGGTGCGTAAGCAATCAGGAATTGGCAGCGCTGCCAAACTCTGCTAGCTCTTTTTTTGATCCCTTGCGGCAAACCCGCAAGGCATAAAAAATCGGGAGAAAATGCCGTGCCGGAGGCTGTTGCAGTGCAAAATAGTCCGAAATCTGTTGGTGTCATCGGTTTGGGGTCCATGGGCCTCGGCATGGCCAAATCCTTGCTGAAAGCCGGGCATTCTGTTTCGGGGTATGATGTTAGCGCTACCTCCTTGGCGGCTTTTGCCGAAGCGGGCGGGCGCGCTGCCACATCCCCGGCGGATGCGGCCCAAGGCGCGGATATCGTGGTTTGCGTGGTGGTCAACGCCGCCCAGACCGAGGGCGTGCTGTTCGGGGAGGGCGGTGTGGCCTCTGCCATGAAGCCCGGCTCGGTCTTCCTCTCCTGCGCCACCATGGACCCGGCGATTGCGCGTGATCTCTCGGCCCGCGTTGAGGCGAAGGGCGTGCATTATCTCGATGCGCCGATCTCTGGCGGTGCGCGCCGCGCGGCGGAAGGCGCATTGACGATCCTCGCGTCGGGGTCAAAAGCGGCCTTTGCTTCAGCGCGCCCCGCGCTCGATGCCATGGCCGCCAAGCTCTACGAGCTGGGCGATGCCGCAGGCGCGGGCGCGGCCTTCAAGATGATCAACCAGTTGCTCGCGGGCGTGCATATCGCCGCAGCTTCCGAGGCCATGGCCTTTGCCGCGCGGCAGGGGCTGGATCTGGATAAGGTCTATGAGGTGATCACCGCCTCGGCGGGCAACTCATGGATGTTCGAAAACCGCATGACCAAGGTGCTCTCGGGCGATTATTCGCCCAATTCCGCCACCGAAATCTTCGTGAAAGACCTCGGCATCGTGCAGGATATGGCGCGTTCGCAGCGCTTCCCCGTGCCGATGGCCGCCTCCGCGCTGCAAATGTTTCTGATGACCTCGGCGGTGGGCATGGGGCGTGATGATGATTCATCCGTCGCGCGGCTCTATGCGCAGGTCGGCGGCGCGAAGCTGCCCGGACAGGAGGGCTGACAATGCCGAAATTTGCCGCCAACCTTTCCATGATGTTCAACGAGCACGCCTTCCTTGATCGCTTCAAGGCGGCGGCGGACGCCGGTTTTACGGCGGTTGAATACCTCTTCCCCTACGAGGTTTCGCCCGAAGCCATCGCCAAAGCGCTCGCGGACAATGGTCTCACCCAGGCGCTGTTCAACCTGCCGCCGGGCGATTGGGCGTCCGGCGAGCGCGGCCTCGCCTCTCTGCCCGAGCGCTTCGAGGAGTTCGCCGCGGGCGTTGAAACCGCGCTCACCTATGCTCAGGCGAGCGGCGTCAAACAGCTTCACATGATGGCGGGGCTTTCGGACAAATCCGATCCCAAGGCGTTGCTCGCTTACGAGCGCGCGGTGCGCCATGGCGCGGAGCGTCTGGCCACCAAGGGGCTCCATCTGCTGCTCGAACCGATCAACCCGCGCGATATGCCGGGCTACTTCCTCAATGATTTCAACTGGTGCGCCGCGTTCATCGCGCGCCTCGGCCTGCCCAATGTCGCGCTCCAATATGACATCTACCACCGCCAGATCATCCACGGCGATGTAACAAAGGGGCTGGAAGCGATGCTTCCCATCACGCGCCATATCCAGATCGCCTCGGTCCCGGCGCGCCACGAGCCGGATACGGGCGAACTCAACGACACCCGCCTGTTCGAAACGCTGGATGCCATGGGGTATGACGGCTTCATCGGCTGCGAATATCGCCCCAAGGGCGAAACGGTTGCGGGCCTCGGCTGGTTCGCCAAATACAAGGGAGCCGCCCGATGACCCTGAAGCTGGGCTGCATCGCCGATGATTACACTGGCGCCTCCGATCTCGCGAACACGCTGCAGAAGAATGGTCTGGCCACTGTGCAGACCATTGGCATCCCCGCACCCTCGCTCTCGGGCGCGATTGCCGGGGCGGAGGCGATGGTCGTCTCCCTGAAGATACGTTCGGTTCCGGCGGCGGAAGCCGTGGAAAAGGCGCGCGCGGCGGAGGCATTCCTGCGCGCCTCGGGCGCAACCCACGTCATGTACAAGATCTGCTCGACCTTCGATTCCACCGATGAGGGCAACATCGGCCCCATGCTCGACACCTTCGGGGTGGCAGGGCAAGAGAGAGAAGAGGGGCAGGTGGCGCTGATCACCCCGGCGTTCCCGGAAACCGGGCGCACCGTGTACATGGGCAATCTGTTTGTGAACGGCGTGCCGCTGAACGAAAGCCCGCTGAAAGATCACCCCCTCAACCCCATGCACGATGCCAACCTTATGCGTGTGATGCAGCGCCAGAGCCGCGCCAAGGTGGGGCTGGCGAACTGGGATGTCGTGCGGGCGGGCGTTGGCGCGCTGGAAAGCCGCCTCGCAGCCCTCAAGGCCGAAGGCGTCAGCGGCGCGGTTGTCGATGCCATCACCGAGGAAGACCTCGAAACGCTGGGCAAAGTGGCGTCCAAAGCGCCGTTCTCCATCGGTGCGTCCGGCCTCGGGCTGGGGTTGGCGCGCGCCATGCGCAGCGCTCATGCCGCGGTCGGCAGCGGGGCCAAAGGCAATGGCCCGGCGCTTTCCGCTTGCCTTGCGGGGTCCTGCTCGGCGCAGACGCTCAAACAGATCGCAGCGGCAGAAAATGTGATGCCGGTGCTCAAGCTTGATGCCGCAGCGCTGGTGGAAAACGGCGCGACCGAAGTGGAGCGCGGCCTTGCCTTCGCGCGCGAGCATCTGCCCAAGGGACCGTTGCTCATCGCCTCCTCACAATCGCCCGATCAGGTTCAGGCCGTGCAGGCGCGCTTCGGGCGCGATGCGGCGGGCCATGCGATTGAACAAGGCATGGCGAGCCTCGCCGAAGCACTGGTGGGCTTGGGCGTGAGGCACCTGGTGGTCGCGGGTGGGGAAACCTCCGGCGCGGCGGTGGATCGCTTGGCGATCGAGGCGTTTCGTCTGGGGCCGGAGATCGCGGCGGGTGTGCCGATGTTAGAGGCGATCGGCGCGCATCACGCGGGCCTGCTGATGGCGCTCAAATCCGGCAATTTCGGTGCAGAGAGCTTCTTTGCGGATGCCCTCGCCATGATGCGGGGCTGAAACACGGAGGGTGACCTTTCAAAGAAAAGGTCACCTTCGAGGGTAAAATCACGGCTTGGCGAAAAGGTCGCGATAGCGAGCGGGCTGGCTGCGCAGATATTGCGGCGCGGCTTTGACCTGCGCGCCCAGATGCGCGGCGGCATGCCATGGCCAGCGCGGATCGTAGAGAATGCCGCGCGCAATCGCGACCATATCGGCATCCCCCGTCGCGACGATGGATTCAGCGTGGTCATAATCGGTGATCAGCCCCACGGCGACCACCGGCATGGTCACGGCCTGCTTCACCGCGCGGGCGAGGGGCACCTGATAGCCCGGCCCCGGCGGAATCTGCTGGCGCGGATCAAGCCCGCCACTGGAGATATGGATGGCCGAGCAGCCCCGCGCTTCGAGCGCCTTGGCAAAGGCGATGGTGCTCTCGATATCCCAACCGCCTTCCACCCAATCGCTGCCGGAAACACGCACGCTCACGGCGCGCTCCGAAGGGTATGCCGCACGTACCGCATCGAATACCTCCAGCGGAAAGCGCATGCGGTTCTCAAGGCTGCCGCCATAAGAATCGGTGCGCTGGTTGGAGAGGGGCGAGAGGAACTGGTGCAGCAGGTAGCCATGGGCCGAATGGATCTGTATCGCGTCGATCCCGAGGCGGGCTGAGCGCTTGGCAGCCTGAGCAAACGCGGCCTTGATGCGCGCAAGGCCGGCCTCATCGAGCGCCTGCGGCGCGTTGTCCGTGGCGGCAAAGGGCAGGGCGCTGGCGGAGACGGTCTGCCAGCCGTTGGCATCGTTCGGCGGCACCTGCTTGCCGCCCTTCCACGGCACTTCGCAGGAGGCCTTACGCCCGGCATGGGCGAGCTGGATGGCAATCGGCATGTCCGACCAGCGGCGCACCCCTTCGAGCACGCGCTTCATCGCGGCCTCGGTGGCATCGTCATAAAGGCCCACATCGCCATAGGTGATGCGCCCCTGCGGCTCCACCGCGCTGGCTTCCAGCGTCAGCACGCCCGCACCCGAAAGGGCAAGCTGGCCATAATGGATCAGGTGCCAGTCGTTCATTGCGCCGCCTTCGGCGGAATATTGGCACATCGGCGCGATCACGATGCGGTTGGAGAGGCTCTTTTCGCCAATGGTGATCGGCTGGAACAGCTTGGGTCCGGACATGGAGTTTCCTTGGAGGGTCTTACGAAGGGGAGGCAGCAGATGTAGGGCGTGGCGGCGCGCTGAGAACCCTGATGCGGGCGCTTTCGAAGGCATGGCGGGCATGGTCCAGCGCAAGGCGGATGGCCGCAACATCGCCCTCATCCAGCGTGCCGCTGCGGGCGAGTTCCACCACGCGCGTTGAAAGCGCATCGAACTCAGCCTCGTGAACGCCGAGCGTATCGGCATCGTTCACGTGCAGCATGTGCGTGGCATAGGCCTGAAGGTCGCGGAACACATTGTCGTGATGGATCGCGCGGCGCCGGTTGATCCGCCGCAGAAGCCACGCGAACACCGAGCTGACCATGCCGGAAAACGCGATTCCGATCCAGATCTGGTCGCTGTAGCGCTCAAGAAAGGTCTTCTGCTCGCGCTCGTAATACTCAATCGCACCCTTGTGCAGCGGCATGGCGGTGGCGGTGACGCTGTCGCCGGCCACGGCGCCGAAGATGGCCGGACGGCCCGAGCGCTTGGCGATGGCCGCGCGCATATAAAACATGCGCTCGGTGAAGGTAGCGACCTGCGTCCGGTCCACGGAATTGCGCGCCATGATGACGAAACTCGCGCAGACCACTTCCTCCACATCCTCCTCGCGCAGCGCGGCAGGCAGGCCGCTCTCCTTGATCGGCACCGCCGGCAGGCTCGCGATGATCGCCGAGACATCATCCGGCTGCACGGCACTCACGCGGAAGCCGGAGCCGCTGGTGGAGAGCTTGCGCACCAGCGCCGGCCCCGCCTGATCCTTGTTGAGCGAGGGCGTAAAGAGCACCACATCCACCTTGCGGCTGGTGAGGGCGCTTTCGATCTCTTCGGCGGTCAGGATCTTGCGTGTCGCGGGTTTACGCTGGGTCTGGGCAAAGGCGGCGTTGATCTCATCGAGAATGGCGGAGTCGCGCGGGTCCTGTCCCACACTCTTGCCTTCAAGGTCGGAGAGGTTGTTGACCTCAGCGCCTTTCGCCCGCGTCACCAGAACGAGCGGCGCTGCCCGCAGGCGCATCACGGCAGAAGACCCGTTGGGCGTTTCCACATCGGGGCGGATCACGGCGAGGTCGCTGGCGCCTGAGGAGAGCGCGCGCGCCGCCGCCCGCGAATCCTCCACCTCGATCAGCCGAAGGCCTGGCCGTTGCCCGCGCTCCTGCAGCTCCTGCGAGAAAGCCCGCAACGTGGCAATGTCGGTCGTGTCGGTTTTCGAGACGGCCAGCTTCAGCGGTTGCAGCGCGCTGTTGGCCGCGATGTGGCGCAGAGTGCGAATGGTGAAGGCCGCCAGCAGCGCCACCGCCAGGGCAATCAGAACAATCCGCAAAAAACCCCAAAGGCGCATCAACACTCACCCAGCTGGCCGCGCCGCGCGCGCCGCACCCCATCGTGCCCCGGCCATGGCCCGTCCGTAAAGCCGGAACCGCCCAAGTTTGCTCTGGAGCCGGGCGGCCTTGCGCCGGAAAAAGCGCCATACCGCACTTTGTGACATCATTGTCATCCAGTTGTAACATTCATGGCGTTTGGCAATGCGACGACAAACGGCATCACGAGGAGATAAGCGATGCGCAAGTTCATGATCGTGGCGGCAGCCCTTGGATTTTCCGGCGTTGCGCAGGCAGCCGATATCACCGGCGCCGGCGCGACCTTCCCGTTCCCGATCTACGCCAAGTGGGCGGAAGCCTATAAGGCCAGCTCCGGCAACGGCCTGAACTATCAGTCGATCGGCTCGGGTGGCGGTATCCGCCAGATCAAGGCGAAGACGGTTGATTTCGGCGCTTCCGATATGCCGCTGAAGGGCGAGGATCTCGCCAAGGACAACCTGGCCCAGTTCCCCACCGTGATGGGTGCGGTGGTGCCGGTGGTCAACATCGAAGGCATCAAGCCGGGCGGCCTCAAGCTCACCGGCCAGCTCGTGGCTGAAATCTACGGCGGCACCGTCACCAAGTGGACCGACGCCAAGATCGCCGCGCTGAACCCGGGCGTGAAGCTGCCCGACAGCAACATCACCGTCGTCTATCGTTCGGACGGGTCGGGCACCACCTTCGTCTTCACCGAGTACCTCTCGCGCGTCTCCGCCGATTGGAAGGCCAAGATCGGCGCCAACACCTCGGTCCAGTTCCCGGTGGGCGTGGGCGGCAAGGGCAACGAGGGCGTCTCGGCCTCCGTCAAGCAGATCGCCAATTCGATCGGCTACGTCGAATTCGCCTATGCCAAGCAGAATGCGCTCTCCCACGCGCTGGTGCAGAACGCCGATGGCCAGTTCCCGGAACCGGGCATGAAGTCCATTCAGGCCGCCGCCGCCAATGCTGACTGGGACTCCGCGCCCGGCTTCGGCATCCTGCTGAACAACCAGAAGGGCGCGGATGCCTGGCCGATCACCTCTGCCACCTTCATCCTGATGCACAAGAACGCCGAGAAGCCGGAACAGGCCAAGGAAGCGCTCAAGTTCTTCGCCTGGGCCTACAAGGATGGCGACAAGCTGGCCGCTGACCTTGAGTACGTGCCGCTGCCGGCCAACGTGAAGGCCAAGGTGCAGGACAGCTGGAAGGCCATCGTCAACAACGGCAAGCCTGTGATGTAAATCCCAAATGGCCGGCCCGGCATTCGCCGGGCCGGTTTTCATGGTTTTGAAAGCGTTTGGGAAAAGTCATGAGCAAAGCGCCTGAAGCCGCGCAGAAAGCATTGGACGGTGCGTTTGCCGGAGGAGAGGCGCTTGCTGCCCCTTCCGCCAATCTGGCCACAGAACGCGACCGGAATGCAGAGACAACAATGGTGGACATGAGCACTTCCAGCGCAGAGACGCAGCGAGCGACCTATGTGCCGCGCGCCACTCCGAAAAAAGGGTTCGATTTCTTCTTCCGGCATGCCAGCCGCGCCTCTGCTTGGTTCGTTCTGGTGCTGCTGGCCGGCATCATGCTCTCGATGATCGTAGGCGGCTGGCCTGCCTTCCGGGAAATGGGTATCGGCTTCCTGACATCGTCGGTCTGGGACACCCAGAACGACCAGTACGGCGCCTGGCCTGCCATCGTCGGCACGTTGATCACCGCACTGATCGCGCTCGTCATCGGCGTGCCGCTTTCTCTCGGCATTGCCATTTTCTTGACGCAGCTTGCGCCGCCTTGGTTCAAACGCCCCGTCTCCACTGCCATCGAGCTGTTGGCGGCCGTGCCGTCGATCATCTACGGCATGTGGGGTCTGTTTGTGTTCGTGCCGCTGTTCGCCAAATACGTCCAGCAGCCGGTCAATAGCATTGTCGAGGGCATGCCCATCGTCGGTACGCTGTTCAAATCGGCCTCTCCCTCAGGGTTGGGCATCCTGACGGCAGGTTTCATTCTTGCCTTCATGATCATCCCGTTCATCGCGTCGATCACCCGTGACATGATCGACCAGATCCCCACCGTCCTGCGCGAGAGCGCATACGGGATCGGTGCCACCACCTGGGAAGTCGTGAATCATGTGCTCATCCCGCAGGCCGGCGTCGCCATCATCGGCGCGGTGATGCTGGGTCTGGGGCGTGCCCTCGGTGAAACGATGGCCGTGACCTTCGTGGTGGGCAATGCCAACCGCCTTTCCGCCTCCCTGCTGGACCCGGGCTCGACGATCGCCTCGCGCATCGCCAACGAGTTCAACGAGGCGATTGGTCTTCAGCTTCATGCGCTGATCGCACTCGGCTGCATCCTGTTTTTTGTCACCTTCGTGGTGCTGGTGATCGCGCGTTTGCTCGTCGCCCGCGTCAAGCGCTACTGAGGGAGGATCATCATATGTCTGAACCGACCCCGACCTCGAATGCCAAACCCGGCTGGAGCCGCGTGCGTCCTGCCCGCCGCTTCGCAGACCGCTTGATGAAGGTGACCACCACCCTCTTCACCGGTTTGGCTGTCTTCGTCCTGTTCTGGATCCTTGGCATGCTCATCGTGAAGGGCATCGGCGGTCTTTCCGTCGCCACCTTCACGGCCACCATGCCCGGCCCGGGCAGCCAGGGCGGTGGCCTTGCCAACGCAATCGTCGGCTCGCTGCTGCTGACCTTCATCGGCATCGCCATCGCAACGCCCATCGGCGTGCTCGCGGGCACCTTCCTCGCGGAATACAGCCGGGGCTCCAAGGTGGCCGAGGTCATCCGTTTCATCAATGACATCCTGCTCTCCGCCCCCTCGATCCTCATCGGCCTGTTCGTCTATGTGGTGATGGTGATGCCGATGGGCGGCTACTCCGGCTGGGCCGGCGGTGTCGCACTGGGCATCATCGCCATTCCCGTGATCGTGCGCACCACCGAGGATATGCTCCGCCTCGTTCCGAACCACTTGCGAGAAGCGGGCTCGGCCATGGGCGCGCCTCTTTCTGTGGTCATCACCTCTGTCACGTGGCGCGCCGCCAAGGCTGGCATGGTGACGGGTATCCTGCTGGCGCTGGCGCGCGTTGCCGGCGAGACCGCGCCACTGCTCTTCACGGCGCTCAATAACACCTTCTGGTTCCGTCCGGACCTGACCGGTGGCGTGTCCAACTTGCCGGTGACGATCTACCAGTTTGCTTCGGCGCCTTACGAAAACTGGCAGCAATTGGCCTGGGCGGGTTCGCTCATCATCACACTGTCAATTCTGCTTCTTTCGGTGGCGGCTCGCTCGCTCGTCCATCGCGACAAGTAAGGCACCCCCGTTCTTCTTCCATCCGACGGAACCCTGTTCCCAGTCTGTATCCTTACCGAGGAAAACCCGATGCTCACCCCCCCGTCCTCGAGCCCTCAGGTCGTCAACGAGAACGCGCCCGTCCGTATCGCGGTGAAGAATCTCGATTTCTTCTACGGCGAGAACAAGGCGCTCAAGAACATCAACCTCGATTTCAAGGATCGCCATATCACGGCGCTCATTGGCCCTTCTGGCTGCGGCAAATCGACTCTCCTGCGAATTTTCAACCGCATCTGCTCGCTCTATCCCGAGCAGCGCGCGGTGGGCGAAATCCTGCTCGACGGCTACAATATTCTCGGCCCGAACGTCGATGTGAACGAGCTGCGCTCGCGCGTGGGCATGGTGTTCCAGAAGCCGACGCCGTTCCCCATGTCGATCTATGACAACGTGGCCTTCGGCATCCGCCTGTATGAAAAGCCCGCCAAATCGGAACTGGACGGCCGCGTTGAAGCTGCGCTGCGCCGCGCTGCGCTGTGGGATGAGGTAAAGGACAAGCTCAAGTCCTCCGGCATGGGCCTTTCGGGCGGCCAGCAGCAGCGCCTGTGCATTGCGCGTACCATCGCGCAGCAGCCGGAAGTCATTCTGTTCGACGAGCCCACCTCGGCGCTCGATCCCATCTCCACCGGCAAGATCGAGGATCTGCTGGAAGAGATGCGCCATGATTTCACCATCGCCATCGTCACGCACAACATGCAGCAGGCGGCGCGCATCTCGCAGTACACCGCCTTCATGTATCTGGGGGAGGTGATCGAATTCGCCTCCACCAACACCATCTTCCTTGCGCCGGAGAAGGAGCAGACGTTGGATTACGTGACCGGGCGCTTCGGCTGACCTATCCCGACACCACTGGTCGTTTCAGCGGGCATGCGCCATATCGGGGGCATGTCCGCTTCTCTTTTTGCCTTCGACAATTCTTTCGCCCGCGACATGGAGGGCTTCTTCGTGCCGTGGCAGGGTGCGGCCTGTCCCGCGCCGAAAATGGTGAAATTCAACCTCGCGCTGGCTAAGGAGTTGGGGCTGGACGCTGACGCCTTGGACACCCCGGAAGGCGCGTCGATTTTCGCCGGCAGTCTTTCGCCTGAAGGCGGCTCTCCCCTCGCCATGGCCTATGCCGGGCATCAGTTCGGGCATTACTCGCCCCGCCTGGGGGATGGCCGCGCCCTGCTGGTGGGCGAGGTGATCGACACGCATGGCGCGCGCCGCGACATCCACCTCAAGGGCTCGGGCAAGACGCCGTTCTCGCGCGGGGGGGACGGCAAGGCGGTGCTCGGCCCGGTGCTGCGCGAATATCTCATCGGCGAGTTCATGCAGGCTGCGGGCGTGCCCACCACCCGCGCGCTCGCAGCGGTGACGACCGGCGAGACCATCTACCGCGATGCGCTGGTGCCCGGCGCGGTGCTCGCGCGCGTGGCTTCCAGCCATATCCGTGTCGGCACTTTCCAGTTTTTTGCCGCGCAAGGCGACGTTGAGAAGCTGCGCCAACTGGCCGATTACACGATTGCCCGCCACGATCCGGACCTTGTGGGCGAGGAGGGGCGCTACTTGCGCTTTTTCGCCCGCGTACGCGACAGGCAGGCGGCGCTGATCGCCCGCTGGATGGGCCTCGGCTTTGTCCATGGCGTCATGAACACCGACAACATGGCCATCTCCGGCGAGACCATTGATTACGGCCCCTGCGCCTTCATCGATGCCTATGATCCTCTGGCGGTTTTCTCGTCCATCGATCACGCCGGGCGCTACGCCTTTTCGCGCCAGCCCAATATCGCGCTATGGAACCTTGCGCGCCTCGCAGAATGCCTGCTGCCGCTCATCAATGCCGATGACAGCGCGGCGGTGGAGGCGGCCAATACCGTGCTTGCGCCGTTCCCCGAGATTTATGCCCGTGAATGGAGCCGCGTCATGCGCGCCAAAATCGGCCTAGAGCACGAGGAGGAGGGCGATGCCGCCCTGCTGCAAGGTCTGATGCGCCTGATGAGCACGCATAAGCCGGACTTCACGCTGTTTTTCCGCGCGCTTGCCGATGCCGCGCGGGGCGATGCCATGCCTGCCCGCGCTATGCTCGGCGGCGATTCCACCTGGCTCGAGGCGTGGCAGTCCCGTTTGGCCCGTGAAGGCGATGCCGGGGCGCGTGCTGATGTCATGGATCGGGTCAACCCGCTTTACATTCCGCGCAACCACACGGTTCAGTCCGCCCTCGATGCCGCAACTGCGGCGGATCTGGCCCCCTTCGAGCGCCTTTTGGGTGTGATCTCGGCGCCTTTCGCGGCGCATCCGGGGCAGGAGGATCTCGCCGCGCCGCCGCCGGCGGACTCCCCGCCCTGCGTCACCTTTTGCGGCACGTAAGGCCTCGGCATTTCCGTTCTTGCCAAAGCGCGCCGGGCCTGTTCCCCTCGCGCGATGCAGATCAAGCAGCTGGTTTATCTCGATGCGCTGGCGCGCGAGCGGCATTTCGGCCGCGCGGCGGAGGCGTGCAACATCTCCCAACCCACGCTCTCGGCCGCCATCGCGCAGCTGGAGGATGAGCTGGGCGTGCTGATCGTGGAGCGCGGTCGCCAATATCGCGGCCTGACGCGCGAAGGGGAGGTCGTGCTGGCCCATGCCCGGCGCATGTTGGCGGAGGGCGAGACCCTGCGCGACACCATTGCCGAAATGCGTGTGGGTCTTGGCGGGCGGCTGCGACTGGGGGCGATTCCCACTGCCCTGCCGATGGTGACGCACTTGACCGCCCCTTTCAGCGCCGCTTACCCCGGCGTGGCGCTCACTGTGCTCTCGCTCACCTCGCAGGAAATCCAGACCCGCATCGACAATTTCGAGCTCGATGTCGGCCTGACGTATCTCGACAACGAGCCGCTGGAGCGCGTCATCGCCAAGCCAGTCTATCAGGAAGCCTATATCCTGCTGGCGCGTGCCGACTCGGCGGTCGCCCGCAAGGGGAGCGTCTCATGGCGCGAGGCTGCGGGGCTGGACCTGTGCCTGCTAACCAAGGACATGCAGAACCGCCGCATTATCGATGGCATTTTCCGCTCTGTCGGCGCCGCGCCCCAGCCGTTGATGGAGACCAACTCCATTTTCAATCTGGTGTCCCACGCCGGGTTGGGGCGCATGTGCTCCATCGTCTCGCGCCAGTTGCTGGATTATTTCGGGCTTCCCGATGGCATTCGCGCCCTGCCGCTGGTGGAGCCGGAAGCGAGCCGCTCGATCGGGCTGATCGCCGCCGAGCGCGCGCCCCTGGCCCCTGTCGTGCGCAACCTCTTCAGCATGGTGGCAGAGGTGCCAGTGTGCCAACCTTATCGATAGCGAAGGGCTATCAATGGCTGCGCAATTCCCGCCAAATGGCGATCCAGAGCGTGGCGTCAGCGATCATGATCGTAAAAAATCCGTAAACTCGGGTTCTTTCATAGGTAAAAACAATCAATCGAACGAAAGAAACGATTTGAGTTTTCCGGGCCGGAAGCGAAGATTCAGTCCCGATGGCGCAACCTGACGCGCGTGGCGGAGAACCCATGTCCGATATCGCCCCCTGGAACCATACGGTCGCACAGGCCGTCATTGATGCGCTCAAGGATCGGGAAGGGGCGGCCCTGCCTATCCTGCATGCGCTTCAGGAGTGTTTCGGCTACATTGACGAGGCCGCTGTGCCGCTGGTGGCAGAAGCGCTCAACCTCTCGCGCGCTGAGGTGCATGGCGTCCTGAGCTTTTATCACGACTTCCGCCGCACGCCTGATCCGCGCCGTCGCATCCAGCTCTGTCGCGCCGAGGCCTGCCAGTCGCTCGGCTGCGAAACATTGGTCCAGCACGCGGCGGTCCACCATGGCGTCACCCCGCAGGGGCGGGGCAGCGTGCGTCTGGAAACCGTTTATTGCCTTGGCCTCTGCGCACAGGGACCGGCGGCGCTGGTGGACGGCGCGCCGGTCGCGCGTCTGGATGCCGGGCGCCTCTCTGCCCTGATCAACGGCGCGCCTGTCGAGGCTGTTCTGGCCGGGGAGGAGGCATGATGAGCATCCGCGTTTTCATTCCGCGCGATGCCTCCGCCCTCGCCATGGGGGCCGATGCGGTGGCGGGCCAGATCAAAACCGAAGCCGAGGCACGCGGCCTTGCCATCGAGATCATCCGCACCGGCTCGCGCGGCATGGCATGGCTGGAGCCGCTGGTGGAAGTGGAAGGGGCCAACGGCACCCGTTTTGGCTATGGCCCTGTCGCCCCGCGGGATGTGAAGGGGCTTTTCGACGCCTTTTTCCTCGCCGGCGGCGTACATGCACTGGGGGTTGGGCCGGTCGAGGAGCTGCCATGGTTCAGAGCGCAGCAGCGCCTCACCTTCGGGCGTTGCGGCCGCATTGATCCGTTCTCCATCCATGAATATCGCGCCGCAGGCGGTCTGCGCGGGCTCGATGCCGCGCTGGCCATGCGCCCCGAGGCCATTGTCGAGGCGGTCACGCAGTCGGGATTGCGTGGGCGCGGCGGGGCTGGTTTTCCCGCGGGCATCAAATGGAAAACCGTGCTGGGCGCGGCGGCGTCGCAGAAATACATCGTCTGCAACGCCGATGAAGGGGATAGCGGCACCTTCGCCGACCGCATGTTGATGGAAGGCGATCCGTTCACCTTGATCGAGGGTATGACGATTGCGGGCCTCGCTGTGGGGGCCACGAAAGGTTACGTCTACATCCGCTCCGAATATCCCCATGCTTTTGCCGCGATGGAACGCGCGATCGAGGTGGCGCGCTCGGCGGGCGTGCTCGGGCCTTGCGTGCTGGGGTCACCGCACGCCTTCGATATCGAGGCGCGTCTGGGCGCGGGAGCCTATATCTGTGGCGAGGAAACCGCGCTGCTCGAAAGCCTTGAGGGCAAGCGCGGCGTCGTGCGGGCCAAACCGCCACTGCCAGCCCTCCAGGGACTCTTCGGCAAGCCCACCGTGGTCAACAATGTGCTCACCTTCGCTGCGGTGCCGTTCATTCTCTCGGAGGGCGCGAAGGCCTATGCGGACTATGGCATGGGGCGTTCGCGCGGAACCCTGCCCGTGCAGCTCGGCGGCAATGTCAAACGCGGCGGGCTCATTGAGCTCGCCTTCGGGGTCACCCTGCGCCAGATTATCGCGGAGTTCGGCGGCGGTACGCGCTCGGGCCGCCCCATCCGGGCGGTGCAGGTGGGCGGGCCACTGGGGGCTTACCTGCCGTCCCATCAGCTCGATGTCGCGCTCGATTACGAGGCGCTGGCCGCCATCGGCGCCATGCTCGGCCACGGCGGCATCGTGGTGTTTGATGACAGCGTGGATATGGCCAAACAGGCCAAGTTCGCCTTCGAGTTCTGCGCGGCGGAGTCTTGTGGCAAATGCACGCCCTGCCGCATCGGCGCGGTGCGTGGTGCAGAAGCGCTGGAAAGCGCCATCAAGGGCGAGAAGCGGGCGGAAAACCTCGCGCTGGTGGCCGATCTTTGCACCCTGATGCGCGATGCCTCGCTCTGCGCCCACGGCGGGCTGACCCCCAACCCGGTGGAAAGCGCACTCAGGCATTTTCCGGAAGATTTCGGCGCGCGCGCCGCCTTGGCTGCGGAGTAAACCCATGTCGCTCGTTGTTGAAACCGATTTCGGCACCCCACAAAAGCGTTTTCAAGCGAAGTGGGAACCGGTTCGCGTGAAGAAAACGCGCAAAAAAAGAGCTGAGGGGTGATCTGACATGTCCCTGATCATCGAAACCGATTTCGGCACCCCGAAGCGCGTGAGCGCCACCACCATCACCCTCACCATCGATGGCGTCGCGGTCACCGTGCCGGAAGGCACCTCGGTGATGGCGGCGGCCATGCGGATGGGGACGAAAATCCCCAAGCTCTGCGCCACCGATATGCTCGAACCCTTCGGCTCCTGCCGCCTCTGCCTTGTGGAAATCGAGGGGCGCAAGGGAACGCCCGCCTCCTGCACCACCCCCGCTGAGGAGGGCATGGTGGTGCGCACCCAGACCGATCGCCTCGCCAAACTCCGCAAGGGGGTGATGGAGCTTTACATTTCCGATCACCCGCTCGATTGCCTCACCTGCTCGGCCAATGGTGATTGCGAATTGCAGGATATGGCGGGTGCTGTGGGCCTGCGCGAAGTGCGTTACGAAGGCGGGGCCAATCATTTTGCCAAGGCTTCCCCGCTCGCGCTGCCGGTGGATGCCTCCAACCCCTATTTCGCCTACGATCCCTCAAAGTGCATCGTCTGCAACCGCTGTGTGCGCGCGTGTGAGGAGGTGCAGGGCACCTTCGCGCTCACCATCTCCGGCAGGGGCTTCAATGCCCGCGTCTCGCCGGGCGGCACGGATTTCCTCTCCTCCGAATGCGTTTCCTGCGGCGCTTGCGTGCAGGCCTGCCCGACAGCGACGCTCAATGAGAAGAGCGTCATCGCCCATGGCACACCGGAGCATTCCAAGGTCACCACCTGCGCCTATTGTGGGGTGGGCTGCCAGTTCAAGGCCGAGATGCAGGGCGACAAGCTGATCCGCATGGTGCCCTACAAGAGCGGCAAGGCGAACGAGGGCCACTCCTGCGTCAAGGGCCGCTTCGCCTATGGCTATGCCACGCACGAAGACCGCATCACCAAACCCATGATCCGCGCCGCAATTGACGAGCCCTGGCGCGAGGTGAGCTGGGGCGAGGCGATCGCCCATGTCGCCAGCGAATTCAAACGCCTGCAAGGGCAGTTCGGGCGCGAGAGCATCGGGGCCATCACCTCCTCGCGCTGCACCAACGAGGAAGTCTTCCTCGTGCAGAAAATGGTGCGCGCGGCATTCCGCAACAACAACGTCGATACCTGCGCCCGCGTGTGCCATTCGCCCACGGGCTATGGGCTTTCCACCGCCTTCGGCACCTCTGCCGGCACGCAGGATTTCAAATCGGTCGAAAAGGCCGATGTCGTGCTGGTGATCGGCGCGAACCCCACCGATGGCCACCCCGTTTTCGGCGCGCGCCTCAAGAAGCGCCTGCGCGCCGGGGCCAAACTGATCGTCGCGGATCCGCGCCGGATTGATCTCGTCAAATCCCCGCATGTCGCAGCGGCGCATCACCTGCAACTCAAGCCCGGCACCAATGTCGCGCTGCTCAACGCGCTGGCGCATGTCATTGTGACGGAAGGGCTGGCAAACCTTGAGGCGGTCGAGGCGCGCTGCGATAGGGCCGATTTCGAGATCTGGGCGCGCTTTATCGCCGAGGATCGCCACGCGCCCGAAGCCAGCGAAGCCTATACCGGCGTGCCCGCTGCCGAGGTGCGCGCCGCAGCGCGCCTTTACGCGACGTGTGGCAATGGCGCGATCTATTACGGCCTCGGCGTCACCGAGCATTCCCAAGGCTCCACCACCGTTATGGCCATGGCGAACCTTGCCATGCTCACCGGCAACATCGGGCGCGAGGGCGTAGGTATCAACCCGTTGCGCGGGCAGAACAATGTCCAAGGCTCCTGCGATATGGGGTCTTTCCCGCATGAGTTCTCGGGCTATCGCCATGTCTCGGATGAGGCGACACGCGCCGTGTTCGAAGGGCTCTGGGGCGTCAAGCTCGATGCCGAGCCGGGCCTGCGCATCCCCAACATGCTCGATGAGGCAATCGAGGGACGCTATCGCGGCATCTACATTCAGGGCGAGGACATCGCCCAGTCTGATCCCAACGCCAAGCACGTGATTGCGGGCCTCAAAGCCATGGAATGCGTGGTGGTGCAGGACCTGTTCCTCAATGAAACCGCCAAATACGCGCATGTCTTCCTGCCCGGCACCTCGTTTCTGGAAAAGGACGGCACCTTCACCAATGCCGAGCGGCGCATCAACCGCGTGCGGCAGGTGATCAAGCCGCTCTCGGGCATGGATGAATGGGCGGTCACCGCAGCGGTGTCCACCGCGCTCGGCTACCCCATGGCCTATGCCCATCCCGGCGAGATCATGGACGAGATTGCGGCGCTCACCCCCTCTTTTGCCGGGGTTTCCTACGCCAAGCTGGAGGAGATGGACTCCATCCAGTGGCCCTGCAATGAGGCGGCGCCGCAGGGCACGCCGCTGATGCATGTGGAGCATTTCGTGCGCGGCAAGGGTCGCTTCATGCTCACCGATTACGTGCCCACCGAAGAGCGCACCGGACCGCGCTTCCCCCTGCTGCTGACCACGGGCCGCATCCTGAGCCAATACAATGTCGGCGCGCAGACCCGGCGCACGGACAACAATGTCTGGCATGATGAGGATCTGCTGGAAATCCATCCCTTCGATGCCGAAAGCCGGGGCGTGCGCGAGGGCGATCTGGTGATGGTCGCCTCACGCGCAGGCGACATTGCCCTGCGCGCCACCATCACGACGCGGGTGCAGCCCGGCGTCGTTTACACCACCTTCCACCACGCGCTCTGCGGCACCAACGTCATCACCACCGATTTTTCGGATTGGGCTACCAATTGCCCGGAATACAAGGTGACGGCGGTGGAGGTGCGGCGCACCAACGCCCTGTCGGACTGGCAGATGCAGGACCGCGAGGAGGCCCCGAAGCATCGCGCCATCGCAGCACCGCGCCCGGCGGCGGAATGATGGAGAAGGCCTTTCGCCCTGCGGCCGTGACACCGCTGCGCTATGACGGCGCGGCGGGGGCCGTGCGTGCCCCGCGCGATGTGCCGGTCGAGGTGCCGGTCAACCTCGTCTATGGCGGGCTGCCCCATGTCGTGCTCATGGCCAGTCCGGCGAACCTTGAAGACCTCGCGCTCGGCTTCTCGCTCACCGAGGGCATTATCGAGCACCCCGTCGAGCTGCGCAGCTATCGCCAGCGGCAGGAGGGGCGGGGCATCATCCTTGAGATCGAACTGGCAGGTCCCGCGCTCACCCGGCTGCTCGCACGCCGCAGAGCCATGGCCGGGCGCACGGGTTGCGGGCTGTGCGGTGTGGAGGACCTCGATCAGCTCGATCTCGCGAGCCGCGTGCAGGGCGGGGCGAGCATCGACAACACCGCCATCGCCCGCGCATTGCACGCGCTGGAGGCGCTCCAGCCCATGAACAGCCGCACCCATGCGGTGCATGCAGCGGGTTGGTTCGCACAGGATGGAACGCCCGTGCTGGTGCGCGAGGATGTCGGTCGTCACAATGCGCTGGACAAGATGATCGGCGCGGCGCTGGCCACCGGGGCCGATCCACGCGCGGGCTTTGTGGTCATCACCTCGCGCTGCTCGTATGAGATGGTCGAGAAGACGGCGCTGTTCGGTGCGGGCACGCTGGTGGCCATTTCCGCGCCGACCTCGCTCGCCATCGAGCGCGCGCAGGCGCTGGGCGTTCGCCTTGTGGGCGTAGCGCGCGAGGATGGCGCGCTGGAATTTGTTGAATCGCCGGAGGACCCCGCTTGAGCGAGATCGATCATGACAACGCCGCCAAGCTCGCGCGCATGGCGGGGCAGATCGCGGATTTCTATCGTCCCTACCCAGAGCAAACGGCGGTGGAGGGCATTTCCACGCATATCAACAAGTTCTGGACGCCCCGCATGCGCGCCGAGTTTCTCACCGCCTTTCCAGAGGGGGATGATGCGCTCGATCCACTCCTGCGCGCGGCGCGCCCGTTGATCCGCGCGGCCTCGGCCTGAGCATTAACGACCCAGTAGCTTGGCGAGGCGCGCAAAGTCGGCCTCTGCTTCGCCCCGGTTGTTGGGGTTGCGCAGAATGGCGGCAGGGTGAAAGGTCACCAGTGTGCGCGTGCCGAGATAGCTGTGCTCGCCTTGCCGAAGCACGCTCATCGGCGCTTTGCCGGGGATGAGCCAGCGCGCCGCCGAAAGCCCCAAGGCCAGAATGATCCTGGGGCGCAGTGCCTCGATCTGCGCGCTCAGCAGCGGCGCACAAGCCCGCGCTTCCTCGGGCTTCGGCGCACGGTTGGCGGGCGGCCGGCATTTGAGCACATTGGCGATGAAGACATCCTCGCGCGCCAGCCCGATTCCGCCGAGAAACTGGCTCAGCAGCTTGCCCGAACGCCCGACAAACGGCAGTCCAGTGGCATCTTCCGTCGCCCCCGGCGCTTCCCCGATGATCAGCAGGCCTGAGCGCGCGCTGCCGGTGCCGAACACGACCTGCGTGCGCGAGGCATGAAGGGAACAGGCCGTGCAGGCCATGGCACGGGCGCGGATCGGCGCGAGTAAATGCGCCAATGCGGCATCATCGGGGGCGACTGCGGGGGAAGCGCACATCTCCGTCATGGATTTCAACCCTCGTGAGGCAAGGCATATGCGCCGCCCGTCAACGGGGGTCGCGTCATCGCGCCTGCTTGCCCCATAGGAGAGGGCGGCACAAGAACCCTTAGTCTGGTGTTAACGGTATAGCGACAATACTCAATCTTGGGTTGTTTATTGGATTCCCATGCTCAAGGTCCTTGTCCCGAGCCTGCTGGTCGCCCTGCCTGCCGTCGTGCTGCCCCTCCGGCCGGTGGAAGGCGCGCCGATGCTCGTCTATGCGCCGCGCGCTCAAGGTCTGGCTGCCGGCGTGCTCGCGCGCGCCGATGCGCGGCTGGTGCGGGCCTACGCGCGCGAGGATCTGATGGTGGTGATGGATGCCACGCCCGGTCTTGTCCGGCGCCTCTATGCCGCCGGTGCCACCCTTGTTCTCTTTGCCCCGCTGCGTGCGGGTTGTCCGATCTGAAGGAGCCTCGCCCATGTCCGCCCCCCTTCCGCGCAGCGCCGACAGCCTGATGCAGATCCGCTCGATTACGGCCTGGTCCATTGTGGCGGCTGAGGTGGTGTTGGCCTTGGTCATCATCGCGGTGGAGATGAACCACGGCGTGTTTCATTGGTCATCCACCCTTGCCGCGGTGGGAATTGCCGCCAGCAGCTTCTATTTCCGGGCCCATACGGACAACGAATGGGTCCGCAACCTCGCCGCCGCCCTGCTGATGGGGCAGGTGATGCTGCTGCTCGCCGCCTTTGAAGGGTCCGGCTATGTGCTGGATATGCACATGGTGTTCTTCGCGGGGCTGGGGCTGGTGGCGGGCTTGTGCAGCATCGGCGCCGTCGCCTCGGCGACGGTCGCGGTGGCGCTTCATCATGTGCTGCTCAACGTCATCTATCCCATGGCGGTGTTTCCGACGGGCGCGGATTTCACCCGCGTCATCATCCATGCTGTCATCCTGCTGGTGGAAGCGGGGGCGCTCAGCCTGCTGATTCTTCAGCTGGAGCGCGCCCTTGCCACCAATGCCGAGGCGCTGGAGGCGGCCGAGGCCGCACGCGCCAAGACCGAGCACCTGAGCGCCGAGAGCGAGGTGGCCAACCAGCGCAGCCGCGAGCGCAACCAGACCATGGAGCGCGCCATTGGCGAGTTCTCGCGCGTGATCGACGACACCCTCCAGCGCACGGTGCGGGAGGTGAACGAGATGAGCGCCGCCGTGGAGCAACTCACCCGGAATGCGGAAGCCTCGCAGCGGCAGGTGGAAGTGGCCTCCGAAGGCGCCTTGACCGCCAATGATCGTATGCAGGGCGTGGCCGGTTCGGTGGGTGAGCTGGCAAGCTCCACCGGCGAAATCGCCCAGCAGGTTCAGCGCACCTCCGCCAGCGTGAGTGCGGTGCGCACCGCCGGCGAGGAAAGCCTCGGCGCCATGGACGCCCTGCGCGCCGCTTCCGAAAAGATCGGCAATGTCATCGCGCTCATTCAGGCCATTGCCGAGCAGACCAACCTTCTCGCCCTCAATGCCACCATCGAGGCCGCCCGCGCGGGCGAGGCCGGCAAGGGCTTTGCCGTGGTGGCCTCGGAGGTGAAATCGCTTGCGGTGCAAACCACCCGCGCCATCGAGGAAATCAGCCAGCAGATTCTCTCGGTTCAGAATGCAGCCAGCAATTCCGCCAATGCCATCAACGCCATTGTGGAGCGCGTGCAGGGCATTGATGCTTACATGGCCTCGATCGCGGCGGCGGTGGAGGAGCAGGATTCCACCACGCGCGGCATCTCGGAGACCATGCAGGAGACCGCCGAAGGGGCGACGCAATCCTCCCGTGCCTTGGCCGAGGTGATGTCGCAGGCCGCGCAGGTCCAATCTGTGGCCGGAGCCTTGCGCCAGACAGCCTCGCGCGTGGGCGAAGCCACCAACGTGGTGCAGCGCGAAGTCGCGAGCTTCATCCGCCTCGCCCGCGAGGCCTGAGCCTCACGCGCCCTTGGGACGGAACGCCTTGATGACAGCCTCGTCCGTCTCCAGCCGCGTTCCGCCGATCAGGTCGATGCAATAGGGAACGGCGGCGAACACCGCATCAAGACACGTGTCAATCGCGGCGGGCTTGCCCGGCATGTTGATGATGAGGCTTGCCCCGCGCGTCCCCGCGATCTGACGGGAGAGGATGGCGGTGGGCACATCCTTGAGCGAGGCGCGGCGCATTTCCTCGCCAAAACCGTCCAGCTCGCGCTCGATCACGGCACGGGTGGCTTCCGGTGTCACATCACGAAGGGCCGGGCCGGTGCCGCCGGTGGTCAGGATCAGCGGGCAGCGCAAGCGATCCGCCATCTCGATCAGGCTGGCTTCGATCAGGGGGCGCTCATCGGCGATGATGCGCTTTTCCGAGTGCCATGGGGTGGTCAACGCGCGGCCGAGCCATGCTTCGATGGCGGGGCCGCCGCGATCCTCATAGACCCCTTGCGACGCCCGATCGGAGATGACGAGAACACCGATCGGGATAGAGGTCATGGGTCTTTCCTTTTTCTCGCATCCGCTTTGCCCCGAAACCGGCAACCACCCCCGCCTGCGCGGGGGCATGCTTTCCGGGCGGATGCTCAGCGCGGCACAGCCTTGGCTTTGGCCACATCCGCATCCTGCAGGAAGTCGATCACGCGCTGCACGACACCGACGTTGTCGATGTTGTCGAGCATATCCTGATAAGCTTCCTTGGCCTTCGGCGGCAATTTATGGGCGATTCCCTGATGGCAGTCGATGCAGGTCTTGCCCTGTGTCAGCGCGACGGGGTGGATCTTGCTGGCGCGCGGTTCCTGCGCGGAGAACTCCATGTAGTCGAACTTGTGGCAGTTGCGGCATTCGCGGCTGTCCGTCGTCTTCATGGCGCGCCACACAGACTTGGACATGTCCAGGCGGTGCGCGTCGAACTTCTCCTTGGTGTCGATCGTGCCGAGGATCTTGTGCAGGACTTCGTTGGAAGCCTGGATCTTGCGCACCATCTTGTGGCCCCACTCCTTCGGCACGTGGCAATCCGGGCAGGAAGCGCGCACGCCGGTGCGGTTGGAGTAATGCACCGTGTTCCGGTATTCCATGAACACGTTGTCCTTCATCTCGTGGCACGAGATGCAGAACTTCTCGGTGTTGGTGACTTCCAGCGCCCAGTTGAAGCCACCCCAGAAGATGACGCCCGCCGCGAAAGCCACCACGGTGATGGTGCCCCAGGCATAGCGTGCGGTGGGGCTGAAGAACCACTTGAACAGACGTTTGATCAGCCCCGGTTTCGGCGCGGGGGCAGGGGTTGCGTTGTCGCTCATCACACCCTCACTTGGCCTGCGTGGCGTTCTGGAAGGTGTTGTTCACCAGCGGCTTGGCATCGGCCTGCGGCACATGGCACTGCTGGCAGAAGTAGCGGGTGCCGGCCACCTTATCGAGGCGCGCGCCTTGCCGGTCCACATAATGCGTCTCGGAGATCTTGGGCGCGTTGATCTTGGTGTTGCCCGGCCAATCGTGGCAGCTCATGCAGGCGTTGTTCTCCGTCGTGATCTGATATCCCTCCACCTTGTGGGGGATCAGCGGCGGCTGCTGGCGATAGGCGCGGTCAAACCCGTTGGCCGGGGTCTGCTGTTTGATCACGTCCGGCGGGGGGTTCATCTCGTTCATGGGGGTGTCGGCCAGCCCCTTGATGTTGACGCGGCCGCCATCCTGCGCCTGCGAGGCAACAGCAAACAGCCCGGCGGTGACAAGGGCCAGCAGAAGAGCAGAAAACCCGAATGAGTTCCCGGCCGGTTTTGAAAAACGGCTTCTGGAGGTGCCGGTCATGACGCGATCCTTTCGCAAGTCGGAAGCGGAGTGGTGGCTAACGCGCGCGGTTCAAGGGCGCGCGCATCAAAACGGTGGGTGAAGGCGAAGACCCGCTCGGGGCAGGTGTCGATGCAGGCGCCGCACAGCGTGCAATCCGCCGAGAGGATGACCGGGGAAGCGCCGGTTTTGCCCCCACGCAGCGCGGGCGTGATCACATGCGGTTCCGGGCACACGGCGAAGCAATCCATGCAGTCGTCGCAAGCGGCGCGCGCCGGGGCCGAAACCCGCAGCAGCGCCACCTTGCCGATGGCCCCGTAAGCCGCGCCGACCGGGCAGAGATGCCCGCACCAGCCGTGCTTGGCCACAAAGAGGTCGAACAGGAAGATGGCGAGCGCGGGCAGAAGCCCGAAAAACGTCCCGAAAACCAGCGCCCGGTGCAGCGCGGTAATGGGGTTCACCAACTCCCAGGCCACCATGCCGGTGAGCGCGGACATGATGACCAGACCGACAGCGAAATAATGGCGCGTCTCTGCCCGCAGCTTGGCGGAGGTGGTGATGCCGAGCTTGCGGCGAAGAAAAGCCGCGAAATCCGTCACCGGGTTGAGCGGGCAGACCCAGGCACAATAACTGCGCCCGCCCAGCAGCAGATAACCCACAAGCACAATGCCCGCGCCGATCAGCGCAAGGCCCTCCGGCCAGTGGCGTGTGGCAAGGCTCTGCACCAGAACGAAGGGATCGGTGAGCGGCAACACATTGAGCGTCATCGAGGAGGCGATCGTTCCTTTGGCGATCCAGAGGCCGAACAGCGGCCCGGTGAGGAACAGCGCGAGGAAAAACAGCTGGCTGAGGCGGCGCAGAATGCCGAAGCGATGCGCCTGCCAGAAGCCCTTCTTCTCCTCGGCCTCGATGTAGGGAGTGAGGTTGGCCGCCATCTCACGGCCTCCAGTTGGAGTTGGGCAGGCCGGAAGGGGGGGCGGCGGGCGCCGCCGGTGCGTCCAGGCCACGCGTCGGCAGCTTCACCGGCGCGTCGACCAGCGCGCCGCCCGCCTTGTCTTTCTCCACCCAACCGCGCTTGTAATGCGCGTCCTGGCTCAGGGCCGCCATCTCGCGCGGCAGCACCTTGATTGCGGCTTGCGTGAGCACGCAGGACTTTTCGCACTTGCCGCAGCCGGTGCAGTAATCGGGGTGAACCACAGGTTCGAAAATGGCGTGCTTGTCGGTGCGCGCGTTGTGCGTGCGCTCCAGCGTGATCGCCTTGTCGATGACCGGGCACACGCGATAGCAAACGTCACACCGCAAGCCATGAAGGTTGAGGCAGGTCTCGCGTGAGGTGATCACCGCGACGCCCATCTTGGCTTTGGCGATATCGACGAGGGAGTGCTCCAGCGCGCCGGTGGGGCAGGCTTTCACGCAAGGGATGGTGTCGCACATCTCGCACGGCACGTTGCGGGCATGGAAGAACGGCGTGCCGAGGGCCGGGCCATCCGACCAATCCGCCAGCTTCAGCGTTCCATAAGGGCAATCGCGCACGCAAAGGCCGCAGCGTACGCAAGCCGAGAGGAAGTCTTTTTCCGGCAATGCACCCGGCGGGCGCAGGGCCTGAGCGGGCAGGGCCTTTGACTGCTGGCCGAGGCCCCCCACGAGAACACAGGCCGCCGCCGCACTGGCGGAGAAGCGCGCCATCTCCTCCAGCGCCTTGCGACGCTGGGGATTCTTCGGCTTCTCAGGGGTGTTGGCGGCGGACATGTTGCGTACTCGTTCAGGCAGCCACGACCTTGCAGGCGCACTTCTTGAAGTCCGTCTCCTTCGAGATCGGGCAGGTCGCATCCAGCGTGAGCTTGTTGGCGAGCTGGCTCTCGTCGAAGAACGGGAAGTACACGAGCCCGCGCGGCGGCTTGTTGCGGCCCTTCGTTTCCACGCGTGTCGCCACTTCGCCGCGCTTGGTCACGATCTTGATCGTCTGTCCGCGATGCAGCCCACGATCAGAGGCGTCGTCCGGGTGCATGAACAGCACGGCGGCAGGCACCGAGCGGTGGAGTTCCGGCACGCGGCGGGTCATCGAGCCGGAATGCCAATGCTCCAGCACGCGGCCCGTGCAGAGCCACAGGTTGAACTCGTTGTCCGGCACCTCGGCGGCGGGCTCATAGGGGCAGAAGATGATGCGGGCCTTCTTGTCGGGCTTGCCGTAGAAGGAATAGCCCTCGCCCTGCTTCACGTAGGGATCGAAGCCTTCCTTGAAGCGCCACAGCGTTTCCTTGTTGTCCACCACCGGCCAGCGCAGGCCCCGCGCCTTGTGATACTGCTCGAAGTCCGCAAGGTCGTGGCCGTGGCCACGTCCGAAGGCGGCATATTCCTCGAACAGGCCTTTCTGGATATAGCAGCCGAAGGCCTGCGCCTCGGAGTTGTCGAAGCCCTGCTGGCACTCGGAGGTCGGGAACTTGTTCACGACGCCATTGCCGTAGAGCACGTCATACATCGTCTTGCCGCGCACCTCCGGCTTCTTGGCGATCAGCTCTTCCGGCCACACCTCCTCGATCTTGAAATACTTCGAGAATTCAATGGTCTGCCAGAGGTCGGAGCGTGCCTCGCCCGGCGCTTTCACCTGCTGACGCCAGAACTGGGTGCGCCGCTCGGCATTGCCGTAGGCGCCTTCCTTTTCCATCCACATCGCGGTGGGCAGGATCAGGTCGGCGGCGAGCGCGGTGACGGTGGGGTAGGGGTCCGACACCACGATGAAGTTGGCCGGGTTCCGATAGCCGGGGTAGCCTTCCTCGTTCATGTTGGGCGCGGTCTGCATATTGTTGGTGCACTGCACCCAATAGGCATTGAGCTTGCCGTCTTTCAGCATGCGGTGCTGCACCACGGCGTGATAGCCGATGTTGCCGGGGATGGTCCCTTCCGGCACGCCCCACAGCTTTTCGGTCATCTCGCGATGCTTGGGGTTGGTCACCACCATGTCGGCCGGCAGGCGGTGCGAGAAGGTGCCCACCTCGCGCGCCGTGCCGCAGGCAGAGGGCTGGCCGGTGAGAGAGAACGGCCCGCAGCCCGGCTCGGAGATCTTACCCGTCAGCAGATGCACGTTGTAGATCATGTTGTTGACCCAGGTGCCGCGCGTATGCTGGTTGAACCCCATGGTCCAGAAGGAGATCACCTTCTTCTTGGGGTCGGCATAGAGCTTGGCGAGACGCAGGAGGTTCTCCTTCGGCACGCCCGACATCTTGTGCGCATATTCGAGGTCATAGGGCTGGAGCAGCTTCTTGTATTCCTCGAAGCCGATCTTGTCCTTCATGCCCGCCGGGTCGAGCGCGCCGTCCTTGCCTGCCTTGTGCGAGGCGTTCACGGCTTTCGCTTCCAGCGCATTCGTCGGACGCAGGCCATAGCCGATGTCGGTCACGGTCGAGGCGAACTCGACGTGCTTGCCGGTGAAATCCTTGTTCACGGCATTGTTGTTGACGATGTAGTGCTGGATGTAATTCAGGATCGCCAGATCCGAATGCGGCACGAAAATCATGGGATTGTCGGCCAGCTCATAGGAGCGATGCTCGAAAGTGGAGAGGATATGCACTTCCGCGCCCTGATGCGTCAGGCGGCGGTCGGTGATGCGGCTCCACAGGATCGGGTGCATCTCGGCCATGTTCGAGCCCCAGAGCACGAAGGCATCCGTCTTCTCGATGTCGTCATAGCAGCCCATCGGCTCGTCGATGCCGAAGGTGCGCATGAAGCCCGCCACGGCGGAAGCCATGCAATGGCGCGCGTTGGGGTCGAGGTTGTTGGAGCGGAAGCCCGCCTTGAACAGCTTGGAGGCGGCATAGCCCTCCCAGATCGTCCATTGGCCCGAGCCGAACATGCCGATGCCCGAGGGGCCGGTCTTCTTCAACGCTTCCTTGAACTTCTCCGCCATGATGGTGAAGGCGGCATCCCAGCTGATCGGCGTGAAGTCGCCGTTCTTGTCGAACTTGCCGTTCTTCATGCGCAGCAGCGGCTTGGTCAGCCGGTCCTCGCCGTACATGATTTTCGAGAGGAAATAGCCCTTGATGCAGTTGAGGCCGCGGTTCACCGGGGCATCGGGGTCGCCCTGGGTCGCAACAACCCGGCCGTTCTTGGTGCCGACGATGACGCCGCAACCCGTGCCGCAGAAACGGCACACGCCCTTGTCCCAGCGGATGCCATCCGGCCCGGCCTGCGCCTGCGCTTCACCGGTGAGCGTGATGCCGGCCGCATTGGCGGCAGCCGCAGCAGCTGCGGCTTTGAGCGTGTCGCGGCGGGAGAGGTCGAGTTTGTCAGACATGGGGAATTCCTCCGGTGAGGCGAAAAATCAGGTCGAAGCGGCGGGTGTGGCCGGCTCGAACGCGTGGTAGGCGAGCGAAGCGGCCACCACGCCCGGCAAGCGGTGCATGGCGGTGAGCTGGTCCAGCGCCAGCGTTGTTTCGGTGTCGATGGCGGTCAGCGCGACGCGGCCTTCTTCGGCATGGCCGACGATCTCCACGCCCGGCAGCGCGGCCAGCGCATCCAGCGCGATCTGGGTCCGCTCCGGCGCAAGGTGGACCACGATGCCGCAGATATTGACGTTCCGGAGGGTCATGCGTGCGTCTCCAGCCGGGCGGTCTCGCGCGCCAGAAGCGCGGTATCGCGGGCCAGAAGCGTGATGGCGGAAACGGGGCAGGGGGCGAGGCATTCGCCGCAGCCCGAGCACATCGTGGGATTGAGCACCGGCGCGGCGCGCCCGCCGGCCAGCGGCACGAAGCGGATGGCGTTTTCGTCGCACACCTCGCCGCAGCGGCGGCAGCTGACGCCCTTGGCCTCGACGCAGGAAGCGCCAATGCTGGCAACGCGGACCAGCGTTTCCTCGGGCGAGGCAGGCACGAAGGCGCGCAGGACAGCGCGCCGGGAAAGCCCAGACGACATCATTCCCCCGTTACGGTGGTTGAAAGCAGGAAAGTGGGAAAAAGGACCGCTACCGCGCGGTTCCCGCGCGAAGCGCGAATCGTAGGGCGGACGCCGTTGCCCGCGACCCGCAACCTGACTTCTGTTAAGTCTGCGGGCATTGTTCTGGATCAACTATGGTTGAAAACGGGCGCAACCTGATCGTTTGAAGAGCAAAATTGCACAAAGCTTCAACAGCGCACGCAGGCGTGCAGTTGCTCTTGCGCATTGTCCGCAGGGCCGGTGCGAGCTACCTAGAGGCGTGATGAAACTGACACCCCTTCGCCTTCTCGCTCTCGCCCTGCTCGTTGGTGCAGGTGCGGCCCTGTGGTTTCTGCTCAATCGCGCGGAACGCATCGGCACCGTCACGGTGACGCGCGGCTCGATTGCCGAGGCGGTTTACGCCACCGGCAGCGTCGAGCCCGTCACCTGGGCCAAGGTGCTGCCGCTGGTGCGCACGCGCATCGTCGAGCATTGCCGCTGCGAGGGCAAACAGGTGAAAAAGGGCGATGTCCTTGCCCGTCTTGATGACTCAGGTGCACAGGCGGACCTGAAACAGGCCGAGGCCAAGCGCGTGTTCGCGGCGGCGGAGCTGGCCCGCCAGACGGATCTCTTCAAGCGCGGTATCACCACCAAACAGGCGCTAGAACGCTCCCAGACCGACCTTTTGCAGGTCGATCGTCAGATTGATGCGCTCAAGGCCCGCCTGCGCGACTTCCTGCTGCTCTCCCCGGCCGATGGCGTCGTGCTGCGCTCGGATGCGCAGGTCGGCGATATTCCCGCCACCACCGACACGCTCTTTACCGTGGGCGAGCCCGCCCCCTTGCGCGTGGTGGGGGAGGTGAACGAGGAGGACATCCCCCGGGTTAAACTCGGCCAGAAGGCGCTGCTGCGCAACGAGGGCTTTCCCGCGCAGGCGCTGGAGTCGAGCGTCGATGCCATCACGCCCAAGGGCGACGCCGCCGCGAAAACCTTCCGCGTCTACCTCGCCCTGCCGGATAACACCCCCTTGCGCATCGGCATGAATGTCGAGGCCAACATCATCGTGGCGGAGAAGAAGGATACCTTGCTTGCACCGGCCGAGGCGATCCGCGAGCCCGGTACCGCACGCGCCAGCGTGTTTGTGGTGCGCGACGGCAAGCTCAAGGCGCTGCCGGTCACCACGGGCATTCGCGGCTCGCGCGCCTGGGAGGTGAGCGGCGATCTGAAAGAAGGCGATGTGCTGGCTGCGCCCCTCAAACCCGACTACCGCGATGGCCTCGCCGTGCGGATGAAGTGAGGAGGCGGGCATGGGCCTGACGCTCTCCATCGCCTTCACGCATATCCGCTGGCGTTTGCGCCAGACCATGGTGGGTGTTGTCGGCGTGGCCACCGGTGTCGGCTTTGCCATCATGATGGCCTCCCTCATGGAAGGCTCGCAGAAGGATTTTGTCGCCCAACTGGTCGATGGCTTGCCCCATATCACCGTGAGTGACGAGCGCCGCGCCCCGCCCGTTCAGCCCGCGACGAGCGTTTACACCGACGCGTATATCCACAATCTCGTCACCAAGGATCGCCGCCCCGGCATCAAAAACCCGCTCTCGGTCATGCATATGGTCGAAGAGAACCTGAGCGGCGCTATTGCGCCCTCCGTGCGGGCCAATGTGCTCGTGCGTCAGGCCGGGCGCGATGTCGGCGCCATCATGCTGGGGGTGGACCCGCTGCGCGAGGCGCGCGTCTCCAACATCGCCACCAAGATGGTGGAGGGCGAGCTGTCCAACCTCAATCGCGCCTCCAACGCCATTGTTATCGGCGGGCGCATGGCCCTGCGCCTTGGTCTGCGCGTCGGCAACACCCTACCGATTTCCGCCTCCAACGGGCGCTCGATCGCCGCCACCGTGGTCGGTATCTATCGCACCGGCGTCGCGCAGATCGATGACACGACCATCTATTCGCTGACCCGCACGGCGCAGATTCTGGCGGGGCAGAGCGCGCTCATCAACGAGTTCCACCTCAAACTCGCCGATGCCATGACAGCGCGCGAGGTCGCCCAGCGCATCGAGGCCGATACGGGCTACAAATCGGTGAGCTGGCAGGAGGCACACGAGGATCTGCTCAACGCGTTCCAGATCCGCAACTTCATCATGTACGCGGTGGTGGGCGCCATTTTGCTGGTGGCCTCTTTCGGCACCTACAACATCATTTCCACCATTACGCATGAGAAAACCCGCGACATCGCGATCATGAAGTCGCTGGGCCTCAAGCGGAACCTCGTGCGGCGCATCTTCGTCATCGAGGCGCTGATCATCGGTCTCATCGGCATGGTCGCCGGTTTCCTGCTGGGCTACGCGATGACGCGCGCGCTGGCGCTGGTGGAGTTCAGATCCCCCTTCGGCGACGCAACCTCCCTGCCGGTGGTGTATGATGTGAAGCATTACGCGCTGGCGGGCGGCATCGCGCTGCTCGCCTCTTTCATTGCGGCATGGCTTCCGGCCAGCAAGGCCTCCGGCGTCAACCCGGTCGAGATCATCCGGGGCGCATCATGATAGCCTTTGCAAGCATCGTTGGCACCGGTTTGCGTGAAGCAAAGGCTTTTGAGGAGAAATCCTCGTGACCAAGATCGAAGCCCATCCCCTGATCGAAGCGCGCGGCATCACGCGCACGCTCCCCGGCGAAATCGAGGCCGTGCTGGTGCATGACATTGATCTGGCGATTCAGCCCGGCGAGTTTGTGGCCATCACCGGCCCGTCCGGCTCGGGCAAATCCTCGCTGATGTATCTGCTGGGGCTGCTCGATACGCCCACGCGCGGCGATATCGTGATCGATGGCCACTCCACCGCGACGCTTGATGAGGATCGCAAGGCGCAGCTTCGGCTGGAGACGCTGGGGTTCGTCTTCCAGTTCCACTTTCTGCTGGCCGAGTTTTCCGCGCTCGACAACGTGATGCTGCCGATGCGTGCGCTCGGTAAGCTATCCGAAGAGGCCATGCGCGCCCGCGCCATGTCCCTTCTCACGCGCCTTGGCCTGGCCGAGCATAGCCACAAGCGGCCGGATCAGATGTCCGGCGGTCAGCGCCAGCGTGTCGCCATTGCCCGCGCCCTCGCCAATGACCCCAAGGTGATTCTCGCGGATGAACCCACCGGCAACCTCGATACGCACTCCACCGAGCAGGTGTTCGACATCATCCGGGAACTGGTGGGCGAGGGCGGGCGTTCGGTTGTCATCGTGACCCATGATCCGAATCTGGCCCGCCGCGCGTCTCGCCGCCTGCATGTGGTTGACGGTGCTCTGGCACCCGTGCCCGATGCAAATAGCTAGGACAATTTGCAGAAAAAACAGGTAAACCTGCCAAAAAGTCGAACAAAACAAATAAAATCGCCGTAAGTTACCAAAAATTCAACCATTGATAGAGAGATAGTGGCCCGGACATTTGCGCTGCGCAGCTCAACGGGGGGTCTGCCGACGATGACTGGGATCAAGCTCTCGATGAGCGGGAAAATGCGTCTGGCGACGTTTTTCCTGATATTGGCTTTGGGTATTCTCGCCAAGCTTTTTGTGGAGCAATCGCGCAAGGATATCGAGTTCGCGCTCAAGGAGCGCGACGGCGTGAGCTACCTTGCTGTCCTGTGGCCCATCCTGCGCGATGCCAATACGCTTGAAACGCTCGATCTGGACAAGGCGCGCGCGGCGCTGGCCGGTGTGGCGACTCGCTTCGATGACGCCTTCGGCAGCGGCACCGAGAGCGGCGCGCTCGCCGGTGCGCTTCAGTCCAAGGATACGCCGGGCATCCGCCGCACGGCGCGCGCCCTGATCGCCAAGGTCGGCGATGCCTCCAATCTCATTCTCGATCCGGATCTCGACAGCTACTACACGATGGATCTGGCGGTGGTGAAAACCCCGGACGTGTCGGATGCCGCGCGAACCCTTCTGGACCGGATCAGGAGCATCAATGGCCGGCCCAATGTCGGCTTCCGGGAAAAAGCGCAGGTGATGATCGATCTTGGGCAGCTTGAAAGCGCGCGCGCTGCGTTGATGGCCTCGCTCAAGACTGCCATTGCCTCCAGCGCGGATGGCAGTCTCGGTGCCGCCTACAAGAGCGTTCGGGAGCCGTTGGATCTCGCGCTTGGCAATTTCATTGCCCAGGCCCAGCAGGATGCCGCCAGCCTGACGTTGCAGCAGGACGCCATCGACAACGTCGAGATTTCCGCCCTGCACACCAAGCTTCAGAACGCAAACAATCACTTTCAGGATGTGAGCCTGCGGGAGCTGGACCGGTTGCTGGCCGCGCGCATCGCCGGCTTTCAGTCTCGCCTGTGGAGCAATCTTGCCGCGGCCGGTGGCGTCACGCTTTTGGCGCTGGCGCTGCTCACCTTTGCCGGGGTCTCCAATGCGCGCGGTATCCGCAGGTTGATCGGCCGCATGGATGCGCTGGTGGATGGCGATCTCGACAGCGCGGTGCCCTTTATCGGGGATCGGCATGAACTCGGCCAGATCGCCAAGGCGGTGGAGGTGTTCCGGCAACAGCTGCGTCAGATCGAGGAAGTGCACGCCCACCAGAGCCAGAGCCGCAGCGCGAAGGAGGCCGAACAGGCACGCCGCGCCACGCTCGAGGCGTTGGCGGTGACGCTGGACTCCAAGCTGATGGGCATTGCCGGTCGCGTGCGGGACATGGCCTCGTCCATCGCGGTGGAATCGCGCGATCTGAACGAGGGCGCTCTTCATAACGCGGAAGGCGTGGCGATTGTCGCGGATGCGGCCTCGCGCACGGTATCGAGCACGCGGGCAGCGGCCTCCGGCGCGCAGGATCTCGTCCAGCGGTCCCAAGCGCTGCACCAACGCATCACCGAGGTCGCGAGCGTGGGCCAGCAAGCCATGACCAGCGTCGGCAATGCCGATGGCCGCATGCGCCATCTCACCGAAACCGCCGGTAAGATCAACGAAATCGTGGCCATGATTTCGACTATCGCCTCCCAGACCAATCTCCTTGCGCTCAATGCGGCCATTGAGGCGGCGCGGGCAGGGGAGGCGGGCAAGGGTTTTGCTGTCGTGGCGGCAGAGGTCAAAGCCTTGGCCAACCAGACGGCCCGAGCCACCGATGATATCGCCCATCAGGTGCTGGAAATTCAGGGCGCGACGGCCAATGTCGCGGATGACATGAACGCCGTCCGCACTATCATCGAGGGGCTGGATCAGTTGTCCAGCAACGCGGCTGCGCTGGTGGAGGAGCAGACATCCGGGATTGATGCGATTTCGGGCGCGACCGGCGATCTGGCCGACGAGATGCGGCGTCTAGATGTTGTCGCGCGGGAGCTGGAGAGCTTTGCTGCCTCGACCCGCGCCTTGGCCGAGCGCACGAATACCGCCTCAACGCAGATGGGTCGCGAGGCGGATATGCTGGCAAGCGAGGTCAGCGCCATCGTCGCCAGCTTGCGTGCGGTCTGAAAAAAAAAGGGCGGGCCAAGCCCGCCCGCTTTCAGGCGACCCGCGCTTTGATGCGCTGGAAGAAGCTGTCGAGATCGCTCGCCAGGCCTTGCGCCGCCGAGGTCACGCCATCTGCCGCTCCGAGCGCTTGCGCCGCACAGCTGCGCGCCTCGCTGATGGTGTGGCTGGCCGCCTCCATGCTGGCGCTCATGCTGGCGCTGGTCCGGGCCGTTTCCATCACGGATCGCGCGATTTCTCCGGTGGCCTGATTCTGCTGCTGGATCGAATCCGAAATGGCGCGGATCTCGCGCTGGATCTCCCCGATCCGATCGGTCATCTGCTGGATCGACGCGACTGTTGCGTCCGTCGTGCCCTGCACGCCCACGATCTGGTCGGAAATCTCGGTGGTCGCGCGGGAGGTCTGCCCGGCAAGCTCTTTCACTTCGCTGGCCACCACGGCAAAGCCCTTGCCCGCTTCACCCGCGCGGGCCGCCTCGATGGTGGCATTCAGGGCCAGAAGGTTGGTCTGCTCGGCAATGGCGCGGATCAGCCCCACGACATCACCGATACTCTGGGTGGAGCCGACGAGCTTGTTGGCGGCTTCCCCGGCGGCGCTGGAATAGCCCGAGACATGGTCGATCAGCTGCGCCGAGCCGGAAACGCGCTGGTTGATGTCGCGGATGGAGGCGGACAGCTCCTCGGCGGCGCTGGCGACCGAGTTGACATAGCTTGAGGTCTGCGCGGCGGCATCGCGCGCCTGCGCCGTGCTCGCAATACCTGAGCTTGCCGCCTGTTCCAGCGTGGTCGCGCTGGCGCGGACCGACTGCGCCAGTGTATTGAACGACGACAACCGCTTGGAAACGGCGGTCTCGAGATCATCGATCATCCCCATCAATGCGCTATTGAGCTGGCGCTGGTGATCAACCACATGCGTGGAATAGGTGGAGAGCGCGAGGTCGAGATCCAGCATCAGCGCCTTGTTGAGGCAGGCGATATCCTGATGGGCGCGCGCGGCGCGGGTGAGCAACCCGGCGCTCAGCACGCCCGAAAGCTCCGTGAGCATGAACTGGTAGGCGGCGATGTACCAGCTGGGCTCAAGCCCGATTCGGACATGAGCCATGCCGATGCGTTCAGACGACTCGAAATAAGTCTCGTCAAACCGGCCGGAGAAGAGATTCTGCCAATGCTGTATCTGCTTGCTGACCAGAACAGGCTGGCGCTGGCCGATCAGCGCGCCAAGGTGCGGCACGGTGCGCATATGATCGTAAAGCTGGGTGAGAATCTGGGGCAGGCGCGGGGAAATCCGGGCCCATATCTTGGGAAGGCGTGCCCGATCCTCGGTGGAAAGGCGCGCGAATGCGATTCTGGCAGCAGAAGTTGGAACCACGGCATTCTCCTAGTGGTGCATTGAGGAATTAAAACCTCAGGCTGCCACGACTCTGCAGGAGAGTGGTTGATGAATGCCTAACAGAATTGTAAGTCATTCAATATGCTGAAAAAATGAGCAGGCTAACGTTTTGTTGGCGTACTGGTCAAAAGTTGTGCGAGGCTCTGCTCAAACCAGCTGATCCGCTGTTCATGCAGGGCCAGCCGGGGCGGCGTATCATCGTGCCGGGCGGCCTTTTGCAGCGCAGCACAAGCGGCGTTGTCCTCAAGGTGAACTCGCCGCGCGAAAAAGCGGAACAGGCGATCGACGCTGATCCACGCCAGCTCCCGCAAGCTGCGGCGCAAGCCGCTGGTGGTGGGGGCATGGGGGATGCGGAAGAAGCGCATGCGGGTGCGCGTCTTGTCATGCGCATCGGGCAGGATGTCCTGCACAATCATGTACCAATAGCCCTCACCCAGATAATTGAGCGCATGGGCAAAGGAGATGATCAGCTTGGGGAAAAGCTGGATAATCCGGTAGCGCTGCGGCAAAAAGGTCCCCGCCTCGCATTCCGCCACCATGGTCGGAAGGCTGGCGGCGTCGCCGTTGCGGAAAAAGGCGCTGTGGGCGCCAAAACGCTCGTACTGAACGCCCTCTGCCGGGATGTAGCCGGCCTTGCCGAAGGTGGTGGGGTGCACGGCGACGAGATGATAATCGTCGAGCGAGATCTCCATCACCGGTCGCCAATGCGAGGCCACCGTGCAATCCAGCCCGCCGGCAGGGCGGGACAACCAGCCCGAGATATGGGCCAGAATGGGGTAGGCGGGGCCAAGCCAGGCCTTGATGTCCGGCCCACCCTCGGGCGATGAAAAACGTCCGAACAGGAACCCGCCGACCTGCGCCACCTCCACTGCAGGCAGGCGCGCATCCATCTCGCGCGGGGTCTTGCCGAACATCTCCGGGCAATGCGGAATCCCGAGCGCGACGCCCTCGTGGTTGTAGCGCCAGTGATGAAACCCGCAGAGCACGGGGCCATTGCCGCGCTCCCCCACGCGCAAGGGATAGTTGCGATGCGCGCAGCGGTTTTCGAACGCCGCAATGCCCTGCTCGAAGCGCTGTACGAAAATGTCGCGCCCGCCGAGCCTGGCCGTGAACCAATCGTTCTTGTCAGGAATCTGGTGCGCAAAGCCGAGGAAATTCCACACCGTCCCCAGCGCCTCCTGCTCCTGCGCGAAGGCCGCAGGGTCCACCTTGGCGGCGTTGAACCGCGCACGCATCTCGGGGGAGAGGTGATCGGGGAGGGGGCTTTGGCTCATCACGCTCGCTCGCTGTTGCGCCGCACAGTGCGACGCAAGCAGCGTTGAAGCAAGTAAAAGCGGTTCGCTTTTTACCACGTCCCCACGTTGGGCTTGCTCACCCAAGGCTCGGCGGGGGCAAGGGCGTCGCCCTTCTGAAGCAGTTCCACCGAAATACCGTCCGGGCTTTTCACGAAAGCCATGCGGCCATCACGTGGGGGGCGATGCACAGTGTAGCCCGCCGCCTCGATATGCGAGCAGGTCTCGTAGATATTGTCCACGCGGTAGGCGAGGTGGCCGAAGTTGCGCCCGCCGGTATATTCCTCGTCATCCCAGTTATAGGTCAGCTCCAGCTCCTTCGAGCGGGTGGCTTTCGCGTGCTCCACATCGCCCGGTGCGGCAAGGAAAATGAGCGTGAAGCGCCCGGCGGGATTTTCCGCGCGGCGGGTCTCGACCAGCCCCAGCGCACCACAGAAAAACTTCAGCGACGCCTCGACATTCCGCACGCGGACCATGGTGTGAAGGTATTCCATTTTTTCCTCCGTTGATGGGCCGCAGGGTAGGGCAGTTGCTCGCGGGATCAATGTTGCGATGCACGAATTCGGAACGGGCGCGAAATTTCCCCAAGTTGAATCCGGGGTGCGCGAATAGTGGTTGCGAATCCGCCCGCCTTGAATGCTATGGTTAACGCAAGAGAAAGATTCGTCGTGCGTGCCACAGTGCAGGGGCTGTGCGGCAGGGTCTCATCCGCCGGGTCGCGTGTTGTGCCCGGCAATTCTGTTCGAACCTCAGGGTGGGCCGCGTTTCAATGAGTGATGAATTCGGATCCAAGAGCTTCGGCAATCGTTTTCTCGTCTCGGGCACGGTGCGCGAGTCCGAGCGTGCGGATGAAGCCCCGCTTGATCTCGTCGAGATCGCCGGGCGCATCAAATGGTTCGACGTGTCCAAGGGCTTCGGCTTCATCGTGCCGGACAGCGGCGCGCCGGATGTGTTGCTGCACGTTTCCTGCCTGCGCCGGGACGGCTACCAAACCGCGCCGGAGGGGGCCCGCATCGTTGTCGAGGCGATCGAGCGTCCACGCGGCTATCAGGCCTTCCGCGTCCTCTCGATGGACCTGTCCACGGCGACGCATCCCTCGCAGCTTCCGCCCGCGCGTACCCATGTCCAGGTGACCCCGCAGGGTGGCTTCGAGCGCGTTGTCGTCAAGTGGTTCAACCGCCTGCGCGGCTTCGGCTTCGTCACCCGCGGGGATGGCTCTGAAGATATTTTCGTGCATATGGAAACCCTCCGCCGCACCGGCATTGCCGAGCTTGTGCCGGGTGACACTGTCTTCGTGCGTTTCGGCAACGGTCCCAAGGGGTTGATGGCGGCCGAGGTGCGTCTGGCGGAAAACGGCAATCCGCCCAGCTCTCATTGAGCGGGTTTTGACGGTCGGCTCTTGCCGGCATGACATCGGTATTTTCAGGGGCGAGGGCTTTAGCCACTCGCCCTTTGGTGTATTGGCCCTGTGCACTACGCATACGGAGGCCACCAGAAGGTGGATAAGGGAATGACGGAGAAAAACGAAGCACTCAAGGCGCCCGTCCTGACGCGTAACCGCATCATCCTCGCCATCATCGTGCTGGTCATGGTCAGCGTGGCGACGATCTCCGTGGTGACCAACGTGGACACCATGTACGACCGCTGGGAAAAGGCAAACCGCAGTGGTGCGCCCGCCGGTCTGCAGGCGCGTCAGCTTGATTCGCTGGAGCTGGTCTCCGGCCAGCGGCGCCACCGTTTCATGGTCGAGGTGATGCGCACCGATGCCGACCGGGCGCGCGGCCTGATGTATCGCCGCTCGCTGCCGCCGGAAGAGGGGATGCTGTTCGACTTCGGCGACGAGCAGAACGTGACGATGTGGATGAAAAATACCTTCATCCCGCTCGACATGATTTTTGTGCGTGCTGACGGTCGAATCCATCGTATCGAGCATCGCACCGAGCCGGAAAGCGAGAAGCTGATCGCCTCGGGCGCTCCGGTGAAGGCTGTGCTGGAGCTGAACTCCGGCGTGGCGATCCGCCTCAACCTGAAGCCGGGCGATTATATCGTTCACCCCATTTTCAAGTGATGTGGCGCGCGGCTTGCGGTCGCGCGCGTGGCATGTTAGCCGCTTACGGACGCCTCCACGGGCATGCCCGTGATGCGGTGAACGCCGGGGTATAGCGCAGTCTGGTAGCGCGGTAGTTTTGGGTACTACAGGTCGTTGGTTCGAATCCAGCTACCCCGACCACTCAACCGCATGACAGGGCCTGCTTCGGGCCAGACTTGTGAAGGAACCGCTGATGAGTGTTCGCATTTATCGTCCCGCCCGCAACGCCATGCAGTCCGGCCAGGCCAAGAGCCAGCGCTGGGCGCTCGAATTCACGCCCGAGGCGCAGCCCCGTTCGGTGGAGCCGCTGATGGGGTGGACCTCGAGCACCGATACGCTCAACCAGGTCAAGCTGTGGTTCGACACCAAGGAGGAAGCCATTGCCTACGCCGTGCGCGAGGGGCTGGCCTACACCGTGATCGAGCCCCCGGCGGAAGGCGCGCGCCGCGCCATCGCTTACTCGGACAACTTCAAGTCCGACCGTATCGGCACCTGGACGCACTGAGCGTCCGCGCCCCAATAGGATGCCATTCTTCCGGGCGCGCGAGCGCCCGGTTGTCGTTCCGGCCCCTTAGCTCAGCTGGATAGAGCGCGTGCCTTCTAAGCATGAGGTCGCAGGTTCGAACCCTGCAGGGGTCGCCAGAACGTTATGGTTATCAGGTGGTTAAGCTGACTTTTCAACAAAATGAATCAAGGGCCTCGCGCAATGCGCGAGGGGCCTGAGAAACAGATTCAAGGGGTTCCTATCCAGAATCGAAGCCTCAGCTTTGGGGTTCTCCGCCACCAACCAAAACCGGTCAGCCCTCGTTTGCCGGGGCGACGCCGTGGAGGATCGGGGGCGAAAATGAACCGGAGCCGGGAAAACCTTTCTGGCTTGAAACTCGTCTCAAGAGCGCGCACATAGCGGGCGAAGCGTTCTGCCGTTGCGAAGCACTCTTGATTCTTTTGATGAATCGGATTTCTCGCGCGGTCAAGCCGCGGATGATCATAATTTTGCCGCCTGCACGCTGTGAGGGGGCATGGTTCGAGGCGGCGCTTGCCAGCCTCCGCAGCCCGCTCTGGAGTGATCGATGCCCGATGCCGTAGCCTCCCTTCTGCATCAGGATTGGCGTGCGCGCCTCGTCTGGGTGACCCGCTCTCACCTGCGCGCGGCGCTCGCGCTCACCGTTCTGGCCTTCTGCTTCTTCCTGCCCGGCCAGACGAGCCTTCAGCCCATGGATCGCGACGAGCCGCGCTTCGCGCAGGCCTCCAAGCAGATGATCGAGACAGGCGATTTCGTCGATATCCGCTTCCAACAGGAGGCCCGCCACAAGAAGCCGGTGGGCATCTATTGGCTTCAGGTCGCGGCCGTCAAAGCGGGGGCGGCGCTCGGCGTGCCGGAGCCCAAGGTGCAGATCGCGCTTTACCGTCTGCCCTCGCTGATCGGGGCGGTGCTGATGGTGCTGGCGACCTATTGGGCGGCACTCGCGTTCCTGTCGCGTGAGGGGGCCTTCACGGCCGCGCTGATGATGGTGGCCTCGGTGCTGCTCGGCGTTGAATCGCATCTCGCCAAAACCGATGCCGTGCTCGGCGCACTCTCCACCGCAACGCTCGGGTTCATTGCACGGGCTTATCTTTCGGCGCGCGCGCCGGGCGTCATTCAGACTCTGAGCAACAATCGTCTTGTCATCTTCTGGCTCATCATCGGCCTTGCCGTTCTGATCAAGGGGCCGATTACCCCGCTTATCGCCGCGCTGGCCTGCCTGTGGCTCTGGGCGCGTGACCGCTCGGTTGGCTGGCTCAAAACCCTGCGCCCCGGCATGGGTCTGCTCATCGTGGGGCTTGTGGTGCTGCCATGGCTCACGCTCATCCTCGTCAAAACCGGTGGCAGCTTCCTGCAGGACAGCGTGGGCAAGGACATGCTGGCCAAGGTCGGCAGCGCACAGGAAAAGCATTGGGCCCCGCCGGGCGCCTATTCCGGCATTTTCTGGCTCACCTTCTGGCCAGCCGCCGCGCTGGTGCTGCTTGCCATTCCCACGCTTTGGCGCGAGCGCCGCGACGACGGCATCGCGTTGTTGGCGGGCTGGGTCATTCCCTTTTGGTTGATCGTTGAAGCGGTGCCCACCAAGCTGCCGCATTATGTGCTGCCGCTGTTCCCTGCCATTGCCATCCTGATTGTGCTGGCGGCGGAGCGCAGCGGCCTCTCGATGAACCGCGCCCTGCGCGTCATCGCGGCCTTGCTCTATGCGCTGATCCCGCTGGCCTTCCTCATCGCCACACCCGCCGCCTTCCTGTTGCTGGAGGAGGGGGATTTGTTCGCGCGCATCCCGCTCTATGCTCTGCCCTTCCTCGTGCTCGCTTTCGCGTTCGGCTTGCTGGGGGCGCGCGAGATCTGGCGCGGGGAAGCCGCCATGCGCGCGGTTCTCCTCGGCGTTTTCGCCTCGCTCGCGCTCACACTGGGGGCTTATGTCTTCGGCCTCTCCAAGCTCGAAGCCTTGCGCCTCTCGCCGCGCCTTGCGGCAGCCGCCAAGGCCACGGGCTGTGCCTCACCCAGCTTCGCCACGGTGGGCTACCGCGAGCCGAGCCTTGTCTTCCTCACCGATACCAACATCGAACTCACCGATGCGGCGGGCGCTGCGGCCTTCATGGACAAGCCGGGCGAGGGCTGCCGGATCGCCTTCATCGAGGCGGCCTCGGAGGCAGGCTTCAAGGCGGCGCTCAAGGGGCAGGCGGCGCCGGCGCTGGTTGCGCGGGTGCGTGGCGTCAACCTCAATGCGGCTGTCGATAAGCAACGCAAGTTGCGCATTCTCGACATGGGCGTATATGTCCGCCGCTGAATGATCTGACGAACGGACCAACCCATGTCTGACGAAAACACCGCCGCGCCGCTGATTTCCGTCGTGGTGCCGGTGAAGAACGAGGAAGGCAACGTTGCCCCGCTCATCGCCGAAATCGCGGCTGCGCTCGATCCCGGCGCGGAAGAGGGCCGCGCCTACGAGATGGTCTTCGTCAATGACGCTTCGACCGACACCACCGGCACGATTCTGAGCAACCTGCGCAGCGCTTATCCGAACCTGCGCCAGTTGCGCCATGCCGTCAGCGGCGGGCAATCGGCGGCCATCCGCTCGGGCGTGCGCGCCGCGCGCGGCACCTATATCGCGACCCTCGATGGTGACGGCCAGAACAACCCCGCCTTCATCCCCAAGATGATCGAGATGCTGGAAGCGGGCGAGGGACGTGTGGGGATCGTGCAGGGCCAGCGCGTCGGCCGCAAGGATACGGCGTTCAAGCGCTGGCAGAGCCGCACCGCCAACAGGATTCGCGGCGGGCTGCTCAAAGACGGCACCCGTGATACCGGCTGCGGCCTCAAAGCCTTCCCGCGCGCTGTTTACCTCGCGCTGCCCTATTTCGATGCGATCCACCGCTTCATGCCCGCGCTGGTCAAGCGCGAGGGCTTCGAGATCGCCCATATCGACGTCATCGACCGCCCGCGCGGCTCAGGCGTGTCGAACTACGGCTTCTGGGGGCGTCTCAAGGTCGGCGCGCTGGATCTTCTCGGCGTCTGGTGGCTCATCAAGCGCAAGAAGCCCTCGCCGCAGGTGCAAGAGCAAGAGGGGGAGGTTCTCTGATGCTGATCCAGTTCTCGCAGCACCTCGACAGCTTCCTGCATGACGTGTTCGTCACCAATTTCACGTGGTGGGCGGCTTTCGGTATGGCGGGGCAGCTTCTGTTTGCCGCGCGCTTTATCGTGCAGTGGTGGGCCAGCGAGAAGGCGGGTCGCTCGGTGGTGCCGCTCTCGTTCTGGTTCTTCTCCATTGGCGGCGCGGGCATCGTGCTGGCCTATGGCATCCAGAAGCGCGATCCGGTGATCATTCTCGGCCAGGCGCTCTCGTTCTTCATCTACTTCCGCAACCTCGCGCTCATTGCCAAAGAGCGGCGCGAGCGCGGCAAGGTTGCGATCGAAGGCGACAAGTAAGGCCCCCGCGCGAGCGCCCGCGTCTTAAAGAAACGTGGTGCGGCGCGAGCGCGGCAAGGTTGCGATCGAAGGCGACAAAGTAAGCTGCTGTCGTCATGCCCGCCCTTGGGGCGGGTATCCACGACATCATACGCCATACCGCGGTAAAGGTTTTTCAAGGCGTGGATGGCCGGGCTGAACCCGGCCATGACGCTGACAAAGCTGGTCCCTGCCTCACACCTTCCCCAACGCCCCATCCAGATCCGCGATCAGATCCGCCACGGCTTCCAGCCCGATGTTGAGGCGAATTCCGCGCCCCTCCGGCGCATATTTGGTCGCGGTGCGGAAAGTTGTGGCATCGAAGGGGATGGCGAGACTCTCATAGCCGCCCCAAGAGTAGCCCATCCCGAACAGCTTCAGGGCATCGAGAAAGCGGATCACGCTCGCATCATCCATGGCATCCAGAATGAAGCTGAACAGCCCGCTTGGCCCTTTGAAATCGCGCATGAACACGTCATGGCCGGGGCAGGAGGGCAGGGCAGGGTGCAGCACGCGCTTTACCTTGGGGTGCGCGGCCAGATGCTTGGCCACCCGGAGCGCCGCCGCGCCCTGCTCTTTCAGGCGCAGCGGCATGGTGCGAAGGCCCCGCAGGGTGAGGAAAACATCATCCGGCCCGAGATAAACGCCCATGTCACCATGGGTTTTCTTGATCGCTGGGAAGGTTGCGGCATTGGCGGCCACCAGCCCGATCAGCACGTCGGAATGCCCGCCGGGGTACTTGGTGGCGGCGTTGATCGAAACATCCACCCCCAGATCGAGCGGGCGGAACAGCACGCCCGTGGCATAGGTGTTGTCGATCAGGGTGGTGATGCCGTGCTTCTTGGCCACGCCGACAATGGCGGGCACATCCTGCACTTCGAAGGTGAGGGAACCCGGCGCTTCCATCATGATCGCGCGGGTGTTGGGGCGGATCAGCGCCTCGATTCCTGCCCCCACCATCGGGTCGTAATAGGTGGCCTCCACGCCATAGCGGGCGAGCACATTGTTCGCAAAGGTGCGCGTGGGCAGATAAACGCTGTCGGTCACAAGAAGGTGATCACCCGCCTTGAGCACGCCGAGCAGCGCCGTCGCGCAGGCCGAAGCGCCGGAAGGACAGATCACGGTTCCCGCCGCGCCCTCAAGCTCGCTCCACAGCGTTTCGAGCGCCTCCGAGGTCGGGTTGCCCCGGCGGCCATAGGAGTAGCGGTTTTTGCCGGAAAGGCAGCTTTTTGCATCCGGATAGGTGACAGTGGAGCCGCGATAGGGCGGAATGTTCACAAAACCGAAGGTTTCCTCTGAATTTCTGCCTGCGAGCATCAGTCGCGTTTCCAGTGCCATGGCGGCTTTTTCTTCAGGGGTGGGCTTGCTCATGGCGAAACGACTCCATCTTTTGCTCCAGATTAGCAGGCGCGACGCGAATGCCTCAATCGCCACGTGTGGGGCTGATTCAGTATTGTGGTTTTCCGCATGAAAGGCCTCGCTTGACCTTTGGTCGCATCTGGCCTGTGATGTGCATAGCTAAACCATAACGGTGTGCCGCCCAGCCATGCGGGCAGCCACACCAAAACGGCTTTTTGCATGGCTTAAAACGCGCGGGGAGATGCGTGACATGAAGACTCTTATGAAATCTGTGGCCCTTGGTGTGACCGTTGCGGCGCTGGCCGCCGGGGCGGCCTCGGCGCAGACGCTGGCGCAGGTGAAGGCCCGCGGCACGCTGCAGTGCGGCTCCAACACCGGCCTTGCCGGTTTCGGCCAGCCCGACGCGCAGGGCAACTGGACCGGCCTCGACGTTGACTTCTGCCGCGCGGTTTCCGCGGCCATCTTCAACGATCCCACCAAGGTGAAGTTCGTTCCGCTTTCCGCCAAGGACCGTTTCCCGGCTCTTCAGTCCGGTGAAATCGACGTTCTCTCGCGCAACACCACCTGGACCATGTCGCGCGATGCCGCCTTCGAATTCGGCCCGGTGGTGTACTATGACGGCCAGGGCTTCCTCGTTCGCAAGAAGATGAAGATCGGCTCGGCGATGGAGCTTTCGGGTGCCTCGATCTGCGTGCAGCAGGGCACCACGACCGAACTCAACATCGCGGACTATTTCCGCTCCAAGAACATGAAGTACGAGATCGTGGCCTTCGCCGCGCTCGATGAAACCTCCAAGGCCTATGATTCGGGCCGTTGCGATGCCTTCTCAGCCGACGCCTCGGCGCTCTACGCCGACCGTCTGCGCCTCGCCAACCCCGATGATCACGTGGTTCTGCCGGAAATCATCTCCAAGGAGCCGCTCGGCCCGATGTGGCGCCAGGGCGACAGCCAGTGGGGCGATGTCATCAAGTGGACCCACTACGCCATGCTCACCGCTGAAGAACTGGGCATTAACCAGGCCAACGTTGATGAGCAGCTCAAGTCCACCGCGCCGGACGTGAAGCGTCTGCTCGGCACCGAGGGCAACTTCGGCGAGCAGATCGGCCTGACCAAGGATTGGGCCTATCGCATCATCAAGCACGTGGGCAACTACGGCGAGGTGTTCGAGAAGAACGTGGGCCAGAACTCGCGCCTCAAGATTGCGCGCGGCGTCAACGGCCTGTGGAACAAGGGCGGGCTGCAGTTCGCACCGCCGGTCCGCTAAGGCTCGGGGGCGGAGGCTAACCCCTCCGCCTTTTTCGTAGAACAACGCCTACGCGAGGATTCCCTCATGAGCGAGCCAGCTACCACGCCGGCCGATCCTCGACTCGCGCCTTCAGAAAAGCCTCAAGTGGCCTTCTGGCGCGATCCCGAGAAACGCGGCTATTTCTTTCAGGCACTTCTGTTTCTTGTCGTGGCCTTTCTGGGTTACGAGGCCATCGCCAATGCGGTGGATAACCTCACCCGCCAGAAAATGGCCTCCGGCTTCGGCTTTCTGAACCAGATCGCCGGCTTCGACATCAACCAGACGCTGATCTCCTATTCCAACACCTCCACCTATGGGCGCGCCTTCTTCGTGGGCCTGTTCAACACCTTTCTGGTGGCGGGGCTTGGCATTGTGCTGGCCACCCTGATCGGCTTCTCGATCGGTGTTGCCCGCCTCTCGTCCAACTGGCTGGTGGCGAAACTCGCGGCCTTCTATGTGGAAATTGTACGCAACACGCCGCTGCTGCTGCAGCTGCTGTTCTGGTATTTCCTGCTCATCAACATGACGCCGCAGCCGCGTGACTCGGTGTCGTTGGGCCTCAATACCTACCTCAACAATCGCGGCCTTTTCCTGCCCCAGCCTGTGCTCGGCAATGGCTTCACCGCTGTTCTGCTCACGTTTGTGGCAGGGCTCATCGGTGCCTGGCTTTATCGTCGCCGTGCTCATGCCTTGCAGGAGGCGACGGGCCAGCAATCGCCCGTAGGGCTTGTCAGTCTCGGGCTGATTGTCGGCCTGCCGCTGGCGGCCTTCTTTGCGGCCGGCATGCCGCTCAGCTTCAATCCGCCGGAGCTGGGGCGCTTCAATATCCGTGGCGGCGTGCAGGTCTTCCCCGAATTCGTCGCGTTGCTGACAGGGCTGACGATCTACACTGCGGCCTTCATCGCCGAAAACGTGCGCGCGGGCATTCAGGCCGTGTCCAAGGGGCAGACCGAGGCGGCTTACGCGCTCGGCATGCGCCCGGGGCCGACTCTGGATCTGATCATCATTCCGCAGGCGATGCGGGTGATCATCCCGCCGCTCACCAACCAGTACTTGAACCTGACCAAGAACTCGACGCTCGCGGTGGCCATCGGCTACCCCGACCTGTGGCAGGTCTTCGCCGGTACGGTGCTCAACCAGACCAATCAGGCCATTGAAGTTATTGCGATTTCCATGGCGGTCTATCTCTTCCTTTCGATCACCACGTCGCTGGCCATGAACTGGTACAACAGCAGGAAGGCATTGGTGGAGCGATGAGCGACGTCTTTTACATCCAGAAAGAGCCTATTGCGCGCCTGCCTGCGCCTTCCAGCCTCGTGGGGCCGCTGGCTTGGGCACGCGCCAACCTCTTCTCCTCGCCCGCCAATGCGGTGCTCTCCATCGTCACGCTGGTGGTTGCGGTGTGGTGCACCTGGAAGGCGCTCGACTTCCTCGTGCTCAGCGCCGTCTTCTCGGGCGCGGATCGCGAGGCCTGCCTTGCCAAGAACGGGGTGGAGCCGGGCGCCTGCTGGGCCTTCGTACGCGATCGCTTCAGCTTCTTCATCTACGGCTTCTACCCCGTGGCGGAGCGCTGGCGCGTCGATATCTTCTTCGTCCTGCTCGCGGTCGGCGTGGTGTGGCTGCTCTGGCTCAAGGCCCCCCGTCGGGACCTCGGCCTGATCTACTTCCTCGTTGTCATGCCGGTCGCGAGCTTCCTCCTGCTCAACGGCGCGTCCTTCCTCGGCCTCAAGCCGGTGGATACGGCGCTCTGGGGCGGGCTGATGGTCACGCTCGTGGTCTCGGCCGTGGCGATTGTCGTCTCCCTGCCGCTCGGCGTTCTGCTGGCGCTGGGCCGACGCTCGCAACTGCCCGTGATCAAGTTCTTCTCGGTGCTTTACATCGAGTTCGTGCGCGGTGTGCCGCTGGTCGGCATGCTGTTCATGGCCAATGTCATGCTGCCGCTGTTCCTGCCGGGCGATGTGAGCGTGGACAAGCTGCTGCGCGCGGTGGTGGGCATCTCGCTCTTCGCCTCGGCCTACATGGCAGAGGTGGTGCGAGCGGGCCTTCAGGCGCTGCCCAAGGGGCAATATGAAGGCGCGATGGCGATGGGCCTCGGCTATTGGCAGATGATGCGCCTCATCATCCTGCCGCAGGCGCTCAAGGTCACCATCCCCAACATCGTCAACAACTATGTGGCGCTGTTCAAGGATACCTCGCTGCTGCTCATCGTCGGCATCTTTGACTTCCTGAAAGCCATCCAGACCGCCTCGATCGACCCGCAGTGGGCGGTCGCGACGGCCTCGGTCACGGGGTATGTCTTTGCTGCTCTTGTCTATTTCGCCTTCTGTCATGGCATGGCGCGCTACGCCCGGGCCATGGAAGCGCGGCTCAACGCCGCCCAAAAACGATAAGTGAAGAGAGGTCGCCGATGGCACTCAATCTCAAGCCGACCCCGCTCAAGAACGAACTCGCCGTGGAGCTGAAGGGCGTCCACAAGTGGTATGGCGAGTTCCACGTGCTGCGCGATGTCAACCTCACCGTCAAACGCGGTGAGAAGATCGTCATCGCCGGTCCCTCCGGCTCGGGCAAATCCACCATGATCCGCTGCATCAACCGGCTGGAAGAGCACCAGCAGGGGCAGATCATCGTCGATGGCACGGAGCTGACCAACGACATCAAGAAGATCGACGAGATCCGCAAGGATGTCGGCATGGTGTTCCAGCACTTCAACCTGTTCCCGCACCTCACCATTCTGGAAAACTGCACGCTCGCCCCGATCTGGGTGAAGAAGATGCCGAAGAAGGAAGCGGAGGAGATCGCGATGCACTATCTCCAGCGCGTCAAGATTCCGGAGCAGGCGGGCAAGTATCCGGGCCAGCTCTCGGGCGGCCAGCAGCAGCGTGTGGCCATTGCCCGCTCGCTCTGCATGGCGCCCAAGATCATGCTGTTCGACGAGCCGACCTCGGCGCTCGACCCGGAAATGGTCAAGGAAGTGCTCGATACCATGGTGGGCCTCGCGGATGAGGGCATGACCATGCTCTGCGTCACCCATGAAATGGGTTTTGCCCGTCAGGTGGCGGACCGCGTGATCTTCATGGATCAGGGGCAGATTGTGGAAATGAACACGCCGGAAGAGTTCTTCCACAACCCGCAGCACGCGCGCACCAAGAACTTCCTGAGCCAGATCCTGCACTGATCAGGCATTCGCGAAAAACATTAAAGCCGCCCCTCGGGGCGGCTTTTTTAGTTACATCGGCGCATGGAAGGCCCGCAGGCGGTGCCCATCAGGGTCTTGGGCGGTAAAGGTGTAGCCGAAGTCCATCTGCACCGGGGCTTGCAGGATGTTCAGCCCGGCAGCCTTCCATTCGCCATGCAGGGCGTCGAGCGCGGCATTGTCCTTCACCGGAAAGCCGATTTCGACCCCGCCCGGCGCAGAGGCGGCGGGTTGAACGTCGGCCTTGGTCCACAGCCCGAGCATCATGCCGTTTTCCAGCGCGAACATGGCAAAGCCGGGGGAGGACTCCACGGCCTTCAGCCCCAGAACCTTGCTGTAGAAGGCTTCGCTCGCCGGGGCCGAGGCGACGTAAAGAATGATCATGTTGGGGGCGGGTTGGGCCATGTTGTCCTCCTGTGACGGGCGCGGGATGCGCCGGTCACAGGGGGATAGCCAACCCTCCTGACAAAAAATGTCAGGAGAAAACCTCAGCCCTTGATGGCTACCGGCAGATCCTCGCGGGTGCCATATTCGGCCCAGGAACCATCATAGATCGCCCGGATATCAACACCGGCCTGTGCCATCGCCATGGCGATCACCACCGCCGAGACACCCGAGCCACAGGAGCAGACCACCGGCTTGGCGGGGTCGATACCCGCCTGCGCCATGGCGGCGCGGATCGCCTCCGGGCTTTTCAGCGCGCCGTTGTCCACCACCTCGGAGAAGGGCAGGTTGAGGCTGCCCGGCATATGGCCGGAGCGCACGCCGGGGCGTGGTTCGGGTGCCTGTCCGTCAAAGCGGGCGGCGGGGCGGGCATCCACCACCTGCGCGTCGCCGCTTTTGAGCGTGCCGAGCACGCGGGCGAGGTCCGCCACGGTGGCGGCATCAAGCGTTGCCGCAAAGTGCGCGGGGGTGAGCGCGGTTGCCACACTCGTGACGGGCCGGTTCTCAGCTTTCCAGCGTGGCAGCCCGCCCTCTAAGATATGCACGTCTTTTGCGCCGTAGATGCGGAACATCCACGCGACGCGCGGCGCCGTGAACAGCCCGAGCTGGTCGTAAACGACAATCGTATCGCCGTCCGAAATGCCCAGCGCGCCAACAGCGGCGGCGAAATCCTCCGCCTTGGGCAGCATATGCGGCAGCGGATTGCCCGCATCGGAAATCGTATCCAGATTGAAAAACACGGCCCCCGGAATATGCCCCTGTGCATATTCCTGCGCGCCACTTCGCCCGGTGGGCGGCAGGTGCCACGAGCCGTCCACCACCCGAAGACGCGGGTTGGAGAGGTTTTCCGCCAGCCAGGCCGTGGAAACGAAGGGAATCGCGCTGAAAATGCTTGCCATGGGGCCTCC